>JALSKD010000166.1 GCA_026989015.1 Gammaproteobacteria bacterium | reverse complement strand
TGGAGCCGGTGCTGACATCTGCGGCAAATTGCCGCACTGTCCGGGAGCCGGCGGTGCGCCCGGTCATCGGCCGGATACGGATTTCCCGCGCGGGTGCCTGTTGGTCAGGCTGCGGAACCTTTGATCCGCGTCCGGCGTCGCAGCCAGCCCAGCAGGCCCATCGCCAGCAGCCCGCCGGGTGTCAGGGCTCCGGCGTAGGGATCATCCTCGATGATGACGATTTCGTCCACCGGCGGGGTGACGATGACGACCTCCGTCGGGGGAGTGTCGTGCTGCTCGTCTTCCAGATAGAGCAGATCACCCCGTGCATCGAAGCTCACCACCCGGCTGGCCACGATGCCCGTGTGGTACAAGGCATGGAGGTCGATCATCAGGTCGTAACGGCCCGGGGGGAAGCCTTCCAGCAGATCGGTGTCGATCCGGTAGCGATCGGCGGCCTCGTCGTAGCGGATGTCGAACAGACCGGTTTCGCTGTACAGCGTCCACGGGCCGTAATCGCGGCGCAGGTAGAGCTTGGCGTACACGGTTTCGCGGGCGCTGGCGGTGTCGGCGTCGAATTCGACACTGATGCGGTGATGGTAACCGTCTCCGTCGTCGTCCCGGGTCTGACTTGCCCAGGCATCAAACAGCTCGAAGCAGCCGCAATCGCGGGCGGCCAAGCCGGTAACGGTGGACTCTGTGCGAGGCTGGGCGGTGATGACCGGCGCCTGTTCCAGGCGTTGTTCGAGAAGGGTAGGGTCTTCGCTGGCGAGCCCTTCGGCCGAACGGGTCAACACCTGAGGCGCCTCGCCCCAGGCCGTTGCGTGGGCGAGCATCAGCAACAGTGTCAGGGAAATCGCACGCTTCATGTCGGGTCTCCTGTAAGCAGCTTGGGGACCAGATTAGCGGCAGGGAAATGAATCGGAGCTTAAGCCTTGGATGATTGGGGCAGGCCGGTGCGCGTCCTGCGTGGCCTGAGTAGATCAGGTCTTGCTGCCCGGTCGTTCATTCAAACAGGCGCAGCAGGGCCGGTTTTCTGGCGCGGATCATTTCGGCGACTTTCCGGTGTCCGTTCTTGCGCGCAAGCTGTTCGGCGTTCTGGTTTGCGCTGTTGCGCATCTGCAGGTCGGCGCCCGCTTCGATCAGCAGGCTCACCAAGCGTTCATTGCCGGCAGAGGCGGCGAGCATGATGGCGGTGTCGCCGTGGTTGTTGCGGATGTTGAGGGCCGGTTCATGCGCAAGTACCCGTTGCAGCATGTCGGGCTTGCCGGAAAGTACGGCGAGAATGGGCAGGCTGTTGCCCTCGGCAGTGACCGTATCGAGCCGGGCACCGAGGTCGATCAGCAGGCTGGCGGTGGTGACGAAGCCGCGCTTGACGGCACGGGCCAGGGGGGTGTAGCCGGAGCGGTCGGGCCGGTCGACAAGGTCCGGATTCTGTGCGGCCAGACGCTTGACCAGTGCGGGCATGCCCTGGTCGGCGGCCAGCCACAGCAGGCTGCGGCCGCGCTTGTCGGGGCGCATCAGGCGCAGCGGGATTTTTGTGTCGAGCAGTTTCAATGCCAGTTTCTGCTGGCGTTTCTGGATGGCGAGGATCAGGGCCTGATAGCGGTTGCGGTCGCTGGCAGGGTGGTCGGCCAGCTCCAGCGCCAACTCATGATGGTTGCCGCGCAGCGCGGCCAGCAGCGGGGTGATGCCCTTGTTGTCGGCCATCCGGCTGTCGGCGCCGCGTTTGAGCAGTGTGCGGACGGCGGCTTTCTGCCCATTGAGGGCGGCAATGAACAGAGCGGTCTGCCCCTTGCGGTTCCTGTGGTCGATGTCGATGCCCCGGTCAAGCAGGATGCGCAGGCTTTTCATCTGTCCCTTGCCGGCGGCGCGGTGCAGGGCGGTGTTGCCCTCGCGGTCGGTGGAGTTGAGACTGCGCCTCACCGACTCCGACAGTTCCTCCGTATTGTCCTTGCAGGCGCGGACACGCCTGCGCAGCGAAAGAGAGATCTATTACACCCCTCGGTTGCGTCTGGACTACCGCCAGAGCAAGACCGATGATGTGCGCCAGTGGCTTGTCTCACCCGAACTCAAGCTCAGCTACAAACCACGCAGCAACCTGAACCTGGAAGGCAGTTTCGGATTTGAATATTCCAACTTCAATCTGCCCGAACTGAACGACCAGACCGCCTACTCCCTCTACCTCAGTTATTATTACCAATTCTGAACGGCCTGTACTCCCTGCAACAGCACTGCCTGTAACTCTGGATGGGGAGATGCTGTGGCGCGGAGCTGATCAATTGGTTAATCTGTGCCGATGCCTGTCGATGTGATGCTCCTGTTTTTCGGCGCCGCGGCGCTGCTGGCTCTGGCGCCGGGGCCGGACAACCTGTTCGTTTTGACCCAGTCGCTGGCCTATGGCGCGCGAGCCGGGCTGCTGGTGGTGCTGGGGCTGTGTACCGGTCTGGTGTTCCATACCGCGGTGGTGGCGCTGGGCCTGGCGGCGCTGCTGCGTGCTTCGCCCCATGCCTTGCTGTTGATCAAGTTGCTGGGCGCGGCCTATCTGCTGTATCTGGCATGGATGAGCTGGCTGCATGCCCGCGACGCCTCGCGGGCCCGCCCGGCCGTTTCGCTGACAGGCGGGCAACTGTACCGTCGCGGAGTGATCATGAACGCCACCAATCCCAAGGTGGCACTCTTCTTTCTGGCTTTTCTGCCCCAGTTCGTCGATCCGGCCCATGGCCCGGTGACCACACAGATACTGACCCTGGGCGTGTTGTTTGCGCTGGCGACAATACTGGTCTTCGGCGGCATTGCATTGCTGGCCGGGCGCTACGCGGAAAAGCTCAATGCTTCCCCGCAACGGCGTGCCTGGCTGAACCGCTTCATCGCAGTGCTGTTCGTGGTGTTGGCGGTGAACCTGCTGGCGGGTTGGCTCTAGGCGCCCTGATTGTCCGGGTCATTGCGCAACTCGCGCGGGAGCTGGAAGGTGACATCCTCCTCGAAGCCGAGAGACTGGATGCGCTGGGCGCCTTTCGTTTGCAGATAGTCGATGACCTGCCGCACCAACAACTCGGGGGCCGATGCGCCGGCGCTGACGCCGATGCAGTGCTTGTTTTCGAGCCATTCGTCGCGGATGTCTTCGGCGCCATCGATCAGGTGCCCATCTATGCCGCGATGTGCGGCGATTTCGCGCAGCCGGTTGGAATTGGAACTGTTCTGGGAGCCGACGATCAGCACCAGGTCGCAGTCATCGGTAAGCTGTTTGACGGCATCCTGTCGGTTCTGGGTGGCGTAGCAGATGTCGTTCTTGCGCGGTCCGGTGATGTCGGGGAAGCGTGCGCGCAGGGCATCGATGATGGCGGCCGTGTCGTCCATCGACAGGGTGGTCTGGGTGACGAAGCTGAGGCGTTGCGGATCGCGGATCGTCAGGCGCTGCACATCCTCCACCGATTCAACCAGGTAGATGTCCCCACCGTTGCTGCGATCGTACTGGCCCATGGTGCCTTCGACTTCCGGGTGTCCCTTGTGGCCGATGAGAATGGTTTCGATGCCTTCGCGGCTGTAGCGGGCCACTTCGAGGTGGACCTTGGTAACCAGCGGGCAGGTGGCGTCGAAGACCTTGAGGCCGCGACGGCGGGCTTCCTGTTGTACCGCGCGGGAGACGCCGTGGGCGCTGAAGATGACATGCTCGCCGTCGGGAACCTGGTCCAGCTCATCGACAAAGATCGCGCCCTTGCGCCGCAGGTCATCGACCACAAAGCGGTTGTGCACGACTTCGTGGCGTACATAGATGGGAGCCCCAAACAGTTTCAGCGCCCGCTCGACGATTTCGATGGCGCGGTCGACGCCGGCACAGAAACCGCGGGGATTGGCAAGCCGGACTTCCATCAGTGCAGCGCTCCGACTCCTTCCTCGACCTTGAGGATCTTCACCCGGTAGCGTACGGTCTCTCCGGCCAGGGGGTGGTTGAAATCGATGCGCACACGCTCGTCATCGGCTTCGAGTATGGTGCCAGGCAGGGTTTCTCCGTTGGGCATGGAGAATTCCATGATCACACCGGGCTCCAGAGGCGCGTCCTCGCGGAATTCGCTGCGTGGCAGTTCGTGGATGGCTTCCGCGTCCGGGTAGCCGAAGGCGAGATCCGGGCCGATGTCGATGGTTTGTTCGTCGCCTTCCTCGAGGTCGATCAATGCCAGCTCCAGCCCCTCGGCCAGCTCGCCACGACCCAGCTGGACACACAGGGGCTCGCCTTCGAAGCTGTCCTCGAGAACGGTGCCGTCGGTGAGCCCCAGCTGGTGATGCAGCGTGACCCGGCTGTTCGGGGTGATCTTCATGAGGATGAGTCCTCCTTGTGCGAGTCGAGCAGGCCGCTGCCGATCAGCAGTACCGCGCCGATGGTGATGAAACTGTCGGCCAGATTGAAGGCCGGCCAGGGGTAGCTGCCCAGCCAGACCTGTATGAAATCGATGACATGACCGAGCAGAGCGCGGTCGATGACATTGCCGATGGCGCCGCCAAGGATCATCGCCAGTCCCACCGCAGTCAGCCGTTCATGCCGCCCCAGCTTGCGCATCCAGCCGATGAGTACGGCGCTGATGACCAGCGCCAGGCCAAGCAGAAACCAGCGTTGCCATCCTCCGGCGCCGGCCAGAAAACTGAAGGCCGCGCCGGTATTGTAGGACAGGTACCACTCGAACAGACCGGGTATGACTTCCACCGGCCGGTGATAGTCGAGTACGTGGTCGGCATAGTGCTTGCTCGCCTGATCAAGCAGCACCACCAGCGCGCTGATCCACAGATAGCGCAGCATCAGGCGTAGCGCCGGCGCTCGCCCTCGCCCTCGACATTCTCCACACAACGGCCGCAGAGTTCGGGGTGCTGCGGGTCGCTGCCGACATCGGCGCGGTGATGCCAGCAGCGCACGCACTTCGGATGCGGGCTGGGTTCCGCCGCGAGCGCGTATTGCAGGCTGTCGCCGTCGATGGACTGGATCTCGGCGTCGGCCGGGGCTTCCGACAGCGGGGCCAGAGTGGCTTCGGAAGTGATCAGCACAAAACGCAGTTCGTCGGCGAGGATGTCGAGCCGGTTGAGCAGTTCTTCGTCGGCGTAAATCGTCAGTTCGGCATCGAGACTGGAACCGATGCGCCCTTCCTGGCGCAGGTTTTCGAGCAGTACCGAAGCCTGCTCGCGCAGCGCCAGCAATTGATCCCACAATGCGAGATCGATCTCCGGGTGCCGGTAGGGGAACAGCTGCTCGCTCCAGGTGGCGGTAAACGCGCCGAATTCCTCGTGCTCGCCCGGCAGGTTTTCCCAGACCTCGTCGGCGGTAAAGCTGAGGATCGGCGCGATCCAGCGCACCATGGCCTCGGCCACATGATGCATCGCCGTCTGACAGGAGCGGCGCGGCAGTGAATCGGCCGGGGTGGTGTACTGACGGTCCTTGATGACATCCAGATAGAAGCCGCCCAGGGTTTCGGAGCAGAAGTTGTGGATCTTCTGTACCGCGACATGGAACTGGTAGTTCTCGTACAGGTCCTGCAGCTCTTTTTGCAATTCCAGGGTCTGGTGTACCACCCAGCGGTCGAGGGCGATCAGGTTGTCCGGTGCTACTGCGTGTTCAGCCGGGTCGAAGCCGTTCATGTTGGCGAGCAGGAAACGCATCGTGTTGCGGATGCGGCGGTAGGCATCGGCGGTGCGCTTGAGGATCTCGTCGGAGATCGACAGCTCCGCCGAATAGTCGGTGGCAGCCACCCACAGGCGCAGGATGTCGGCACCCAGGGTATCGGTTACCTTTTGCGGGGCCACCACATTGCCCACCGATTTGGACATCTTCATGCCCTTGGCATCGACGGTGAAGCCATGGGTCAGCACCGAGGTATAGGGGGCACAGCCGTTCATCGCGCTGGAGGTGAGCAACGAGGAGTGGAACCAGCCGCGGTGCTGGTCGGAGCCTTCCAGGTACATTTCGGCCGGGAAGTGACAGCGTTCATCCTGCATCAGAACGCTGTAGTAGGTGGTTCCGGAATCGAACCAGACATCGAGGGTGTCGGTGACACGGGTCCAGTTGTCCACATCGTCGCCCAGCAGGTCGGCAGGGTCCAGCTCGAACCAGGCATCGATGCCTTCCTTCTCCATGCGCTGTGCCACCTGCTCGATCAGCCCCAGGGTGTTCGGGTGCAGTTCCTGGGTTTGCTTGTGGATGAACAGCGGGATCGGTACGCCCCAGAAACGCTGGCGGGAGATGCACCAGTCGGGGCGGTTGGCGATCATGCCGGTGATGCGCGCTTCGCCCCATTCGGGGATCCAGCGTACCTTGCGGATCTCGCTGAGCGCGGTCTGGCGCAGCCCGTTCTGGTCCATGCTGATGAACCACTGCGGTGTGGCGCGGAAGATGATCGGCGTCTTGTGGCGCCAGCAGTGCGGGTAACTGTGGGTCAGTTTCTCCTCGTGCAGCAGCGCCTTGTGACCCTTGAGCACATCGATCACGTGTTCGTTGGCGTTGAAGACATGTTCGCCGGCGAAGATCTCCGTGTCAGGCAGGAAACGGCCGTCGTCGCCCACCGGGTTGTAGGCGTCGAGGCCGTATTTCTGGCCGACCACGAAGTCGTCCTGTCCGTGGCCCGGAGCGGTGTGCACGCAGCCGGTGCCGGCGTCGAGGGTGACGTGGTCGGCGAGAATCATCAGCGATTCGCGCGGATAGAAGGGGTGATGCAGTTTTGTGCCCTCCAGCGCCTCACCCTTGCCATAGGCCAGCACCGAGTAGTCTTCGATGCCCCAGCGGTCCATGGTTTCCTTGAGCATGTCCTCTGCGACCATCAGCCGTTCCGGCCCGTGTTCGGTCAACGCCTGCACCACCACATATTCGAACCCGGGGTTGACCGCCACCGCCAGGTTGGCCGGAAGGGTCCAGGGCGTGGTGGTCCAGATCACCACCGACAGCGGGCCGGTGCCGTGGTGGCCGGGCACCTCGTGGAACCGCCGGAAGAAATCCTCCTCGTCCTTGACCGGGAACTTGACATCGATGGCGCAGGAATCCTTGTCCTTATAGTCCACTTCGGCCTCGGCCAGTGCGGATCCGCAATCGGTGCACCAGTGCACCGGCTTGACGCCCTTGGCCAGATGACCGTTTTCGATGATCTTGCCGAGCGCGCGCACGATGTTGGCCTCGGTGTCGAAGTTCATCGTCAGGTAGGGCTTGTCCCAGTCGCCGAGCACGCCGAGGCGGATGAAATCCTTCTTCTGGTTCTCGATCTGCTCGTGGGCAAAGGCGCGGCAGGCCTTGCGGAATTCGCGCGGCTCCACCGCGATGCCGGCCTTGCCGATCTTTTTTTCCACCGCATGTTCGATGGGCAGCCCGTGGCAATCCCAGCCGGGCACATAGGGCGCATCATAGCCCGCCAGGGTGCGCGATTTGACGATGATGTCCTTGAGGATCTTGTTGACCGCGTGGCCGATGTGGATGTCGCCATTGGCATAGGGCGGGCCGTCGTGCAGCACCCACCGCGGCCGGCCGTCGCAGGCCTCACGGATATGGCGGTACAGTCCCTTCTCGTACCAGCGCTTGAGGCGGGCGGGCTCGTTCTTGGCCAGGTTTCCGCGCATGGGGAAGGGCGTGGCGGGCAGGTTCAGGGTCGGTTTGTAATCGGTCACGGGGAATCCAGTATCTCGTTGTGCTCAAAAAAGTTCAGGGCTTCGTCGATGTCGCGCTTGATCTGTACGGTCAGCGCGGCGAGGGAATCGAAACGCTCCTCGTCGCGCAGCTTGTGCAGCAGCTCCACCTCGACGCAGCGGCCGTAGATCTGCTCGGAAAAATTCAGGATGTACACCTCAAGGACGACCCCGGTGCCATTGACCGTCGGCCGGGTGCCAATGCTGGCCACGCCCCGCATCACCCGATTATCCAAGCCTTTGACCAATACCGCAAATATTCCTTGGGCAATGATCGGGCGCTTGCCGAGGCGGATATTGATCGTCGGAAAACCCAGTTGCCGCCCCAGTTTTTTGCCGTGAGCCACCTTGCCGGAAAGGGTGTAGGGGCGGCCCAGCAGATGACGCGCCTCGGTGAAGCGGTTGGCCAGGATCAGCCGCCGGATGCGGGTGCTGCTGACCCGCTCGCCATCGATGAGCAGGGTTTGCGTGTTCTCCACCTCGAAACCGTGCCGCCGTCCTTCGGCGCGCAGGAAGTCGAAATCGCCGCGGCGGCCACGCCCGAAGCGGAAATCGTCGCCGATCACCAAGTGGCGCAGATTGAGCCGATCGACCAGAATCCGTTCAACGAAATCTTCCGCTTCCAACAACGCCAGTTCGCGGTTGAAGGGCAGGCACAGCAGGTAGTCCACACCCAATTCCGACAGGTGCCGGATCTTGTCACGCAGCCGGTACAAGCGTCGTGGAGCGTGCTGCGGATCGAAAAACTCGGCGGGTTGCGGTTCGAACAGCATCACCAGGCTGGGCTGGGCCTTGATTTCGGCCACCGCGTGCAGTTGCTGGATCACATGCTGATGGCCCAGGTGCAGGCCGTCGAAATTGCCGATCGTTGCCACGCAACCGGGCAGGGGCTGCTTCAGGTTGTGCAATCCGCGAATCAGTTTCATGGCAGGCTACAGGCTCAGGTGACGGCGGCGGAGGCCGATTATCCAGAGCAGCAGGGCATAGCACAAGGCGGCGGGGAGGATCAGCCGCGCCAGTTGCCCCACCCGCTGCCAGACGCTCCAATCGCTCCAGCTCTCGGCGGGTGGCGCCAGCCACCACAGCAACAGCCCCATGCCGATGCTGGCCGCCAGGATGCGTCCGAGCTGAATCAGGAATCCCCGCCCCAGGGTCAGGTAGCCGTCACGCCGCAGCGCGCGGGCCAGCAGCGCGGCATTGCACCAAGCCGAGCCAGCGGTGGCCAGCGCCAGTCCCACATGGCCGGGGATGGGCGTCAGCTTCAGCAGCGCCAGCACGAACAGCACATTCAGTGCCATGTTGACGACCATGGCGATGATGCCGATGCGTACCGGAGTCGCGCTGTCCTGGCGCGAATAGAAGGCGTTGGCGAGGATCTTGATCAGGATGAAGGCGGGCAGGCCGGCCGCGTAGGCCATCAGGCTCATCGCGCTGTAGTGGGTGTCGCCGGCGCCGAAGGCACCGTACTGGAACAGGGTGGCGAGGATCGGCGCCGCCAGCAGCACCAGCCCGACGGTGGCCGGCAGGGCGATCAGCAGCGCCAGCTGGGCGGCCCAGTTGAGTACCCGGTTGAAATGATCGCGCCCCCGCGCCACATGGGATTCCGACAGGTTGGGCAGCACCACGGTGGCCAGCGCGATACCGAACACGCCGAGCGGGAATTCCAGCAGTCGGTCGGCGTAATAGAGCCAGGAGACCGAGCCGGTGACCAGGAAGGAGGCGATGAAGGTATCGAACAACAGGTTGATCTGCGAGACCGAGGAACCGAACAATGCCGGAGTCATCAGTTTGATGATCTTCTGTACGCTGGGCTCGCGCCAGGCCCAGACCGGCTTGGCCAGCAAGCCCAGCCGGTAGAGGAAGGGCAGCTGGAACAGCAGTTGAGCCAGGCCGGCGATCAGCACGCCCCAGCCCAGTGCATAGACCGGCACATCGAGCCGTGGTGCCAGCCACAGTGCGCAAGCGATCAGGCTCAGGTTGAGCAATACCGGAGTGAAGGCAGGAACGGCAAAACGCTTCCAGCTGTTGAGGATGCCGCCGGCCAGCGCGGTCATCGAGATCAGCAGGATATAGGGAAAGGTGAGCCGCAACAGATCGGCGGTCAGCGCGAATTTCTGTGGCTGGTCGAGGAAGCCGGCGGCGAAAACCGTTACCAGCGCAGGTGACGCCGCGACGCCAACCGCCGTCAGCAGCAGCAGGATCAGCCCCAGCGTGCCGGCTACCTGTCCGATGAACCGGCGGGTCTCCTCCAGCGCGCGGGTATTGCGGTATTCGGTCAGCACCGGTACGAAGGCCAGCGAAAACGCGCCCTCGGCGAACAGACGGCGCATGAAATTGGGTATCTTGAAGGCGACGAAAAAGGCGTCGGCCGCGTCGCTGGCCGAAAACATGCGTGCGATGACGATGTCCCGCAACAGCCCCAGCACGCGCGACAGCAGGGTCATCGACGCCACCGAGAAGGTGGAACGGGTCAGGCTGGCCACGGCAGGAGGCGGGCGTTGGGGGCGAGGGGCGGCATGACGGCGGGGCGATGATGATGGCGAAAAACGGGCATTTTACCGGAGTCGCCAACCCGCGCCAGCGGCAAAACCCGCTGCATGCCCCGTTTTCCTTCGCATCCTGGCGGAAAGGCGTTGACAGGGGGCGGTGCAATCATGATAATGCGCGCCTCATTTTTACACAGCAGGATTCAGGAGACTCTCTTGGCTAACTCTCTTTCCGCGAAAAAGCGCGCCCGTCAGGCGGAAGCCCGTCGTCGTCACAACGCCAGCCGCCGTTCGATGATGCGCACCTATGTCAAGCATGTGGTCAAGGCCATTGCCGCGGGTGACAAGTCGGCAGCCGAGTCGGCCTACAAGCAGGCCGTTCCTGTTCTCGACCGCATCGCCCGCCAGGGACTGATCAGCAAGAACAAGGCCGCGCGTCACAAGAGCCGTCTCAATTCCCAGATCAAGGCCATGTCCTGATCGGCGCGAACATCAAGCTGCAAAAAAGCCGGATCTTCATGATCCGGCTTTTTTGTGCCTGCGTGTTGGCCGTCCCGGCTCAGCCCTGTTGCAACAGCTGGCGCAGGTCGATCAAGGCAGCATTGGCCCGCGAGATATAGGAGGCCATGACCAGTGAATGATTGGCAAACAGGCCGAAACCGGTGCCATTGAGCACCACCGGAGACCACAGGGGTTGCTGGGTGCCCTCCAGCTCGCGGATGATCTGACGCAGGCTGACCAGCGCATTCTTCTTGCGCAGTACCTGGTCGAAATCCTTCTCTATTGCCTTGAGCAGGTGGATCAGCGCCCAGGCGGCACCACGGGTTTCATAGAATACATCGTCGATTTCCAGCCAGGGGGTCTTGATCTCCAGCTCGCCCGAAGCGGGAGTGGACTGGCGGGCGCCGGTATCGCCACCGAGATCGGTGTTGACGCGAATCTGTCCGACGCTGGCGCTGAGCCGCTGTGACAGGCTGCCCAGGCGCTTCTCCACCTGACCCAGCCAGTCGCTGAGGTTGTCGGCGCGGGCATAGAACTGGGCCTGGGGCTCGGCCGGATCCTGCAGCCGTTTCAGATAGCGGCGCAGGGCTTGCAGTCCCTCCCGGTATTCGCCCTCGGTGGAAGGAATCAGCCAGGATTCGCTGTCGAAATTGAATTTCGGCTCGGCGATGATGAGATCCTTGTCCTCCACCGACTGCGACTGCGAGCGGCTGAAATCATTGCGCAGGGCGCGGGTGATGTCGCGTACCTGCACCAGCACGCCGAATTCCCAGTTGGGCATGTTGTCAAGCCAGACGCCGGGTGGCAGCTTGTCGTTGCTGATGTAGCCGCCGGGCTTGTGGAGCAGGGTGTCCATCAGCTGGATGATGGTGGCCGTGGTCGGGCTGCCGACGGTGATGCGCTGGCGGGTTTCCGGTGCCATGCTGCGGGTCACCTCATCGATATCGAAGGGATCCGGCTCGAAGCTCCAGTACCAGCCCACAAGCACAAGTATCAGCAGCAACAGTCCGGTGCCGGCGGCCACCAGCTTGAGCAGGTTGCGGTGATCGCGCCAGTTGTGCAGCCAGTCCATGACCGTATCGGCCAGATCGGTGAAGCGTGTCGTCATCGGGTCATCCAGGAGAACATGTCGCTCCATTATACCCGGAATGTCTGCCGGCGTGCGCGGCAGTCATGCTACAGTATTTGGCTCTAGCCCACTCTCAAGTACGGAAACTGACCCATGAAACTCGTCAAATACCTGTTGCTGGCGGCCGGAGCACTGCTGTTGCTGTTCGTCATCGGCCTCGGCATCTTCATCGCCACCTTCGACGCCAATGCCTACAAGCAGGAACTGTCCGACCTGGTCCGCAAGCAGACCGGGCGCGAACTGCGTTTTGAAGGCGATGTCGGTCTCACCTTCTACCCCTCGCTGGGCATGAGCCTGGGCCGCTTGAGCTTCGCCAATGCGCCGGGCTTCGGCAAAAGGCCGATGCTGGCGGTGGAAAAGGCCAGCGTCAGCGTCGATCTGCTGTCGCTGTTGCGTCTGCAACCGGAGATCGCCAGGCTGGTGCTGGATGGCCTGCAACTGGATCTTCAGCGCAACGTGAAGGGGAAGACCAACTGGGATGATCTGCTGGCAACACCGGAAGCGTCCACTGCCGGCAATGAAGCCGAGTCCGCCGCCGAAGGATCGGCCGGCAACATGCAGATCGCGGGCGTGTTCGGCGGGCTGCAACTGAGCAACGCCGACATCCGCTGGCGCGACGCCCAGGCTGGGGTCGAGTATGAAGCCAGCCAGCTGAACCTGGCGACCGGACGCATCGAGCCGGATCGTGATTTCCCGGTCCAGCTTTCGCTGCGCCTGCGCGGCGGTGACGGTCTGGATGCCGGGTTGACACTCAAGGCACAGGGTCGACTGGGTGCGAAGGAAGTGAGGCTGACCGCGTTGCAGCTGGATACGGAAGCCGCGGGCGGGCCGCTGCCGGTGAAAAAGGCGCTGATCAGGATCGGCGGTGATCTGGCCCTGGCGCTGGGCAGCAAGCAGCTGTCGGTGCAGGGTTTCAGCCTGCAGGCGCAGACCGAGGGCGGCCCGTTGCAGCAGGCTAAAGCAGAGCTGGGCGGCGACATCGGTTTCGACATCGAACGGCAGCGGCTTACCGTGGCCGGCCTGTCGCTGGAGACCGATCTGACCGGCGAGACCCTGCCCAAGGGACAGATGCAGACCGGGCTCTCCTCCCGTCAGCTGGTGGTCGATCTGGCGGCTCGCTCGGTGAAGCTCGACGACCTGCAATTGCTGATCGATGGCCAGCGCTTCGACGGCTTTGTCGATGTGCGCGACTATGCGCAACCCGCCCTGCGTTTTGAATTGCAGGCCGAGTCACTGGATGTGGACGCGCTTACCGGCTATCAGCCCGGTGCCGCCGAGACCGGTCCTGCCGAGCCGGTGGCGACCGGTTCGGCACAGGATGTCCATATTGCCCTGCCGATGGAGTTGCTGCGCCGGCTCGAGCTGGACGGCAAGCTGGGTGTTGGACTGTTGCGGGTCCATGGCCTCAAGCTGGAACAGCTCTCGTTGAGGGTTCTGGCCGACAAGGGGCAGCTGCGGGTGCAGCCGATGACGCTGGCGCTCTATGATGGCCGCCTCGATGGAGAGATCGGGCTGGATGCGCGCGGCAAGCAACCGGTGTACCGCGTCGGGCAAAAATTGTCTGGCTTCAGGATCGGCGAATTTCTGACCGATTTCATGCAGGACGACCGGATTTCCGGCGTCGCCAATCTCGATGTTGATCTGAGCACCCGCGGTGAATGGCTCAGCGAACTGAAGAAAAACCTCAATGGCCGGCTGGCATTGAAGGTGGAAGACGGTGCCCTCAAGGGCTTCAACCTGCGTTACGAAGTGGCGCGCGCCAAGGCCAGGCTCAAAAACCAGCCAGCGCCTCCCGAGGAGCAGCAGAAAACCGATTTCAGCGCCCTGTCGATGTCCGCCGAAATCCGTGACGGCGTCCTCTACAGCAAGGATCTGAACATTCAGGCGCCACTGATCCGCGTCGGAGGCGAGGGCAAGGTGGACCTGGTCTCCGAAACCATCGATTACCGAGTGGATGCCAAGCTGGTGGGTACCACCCGCGGGCAGGGCGCGGGTACCGTCGATGAACTGTCCGGACTGCTGGTGCCGGTGGCGATCACTGGTTCCTGGCTGGATCCGAAGATCAATGTGCTCTACGACGACCTGCTCAAGGCCGATCTGGCGCGCAAGAATGCCCAGCTGAAAGCGCAGGTGGCGGCGGAAAAGGCCGAGTTGAAAAAAAAGCTGGAAGCCGAAAAGGCTGCCTTGAAAGCCGCCCAGGAGAAAAAGGTCGCCGCCGAGAAGGCCCGTTTGCAGAAGGAACTGGAGCTGAAAAAGGCCAGGGAAAAGGCGAAGCTCGAAGCCGAGAAGAAAGCCGCCGAAGACAAGGCCAAAAAGAAACTGGAAGACAAGCTGAAAAAGCTGTTTTGAACGGAGCGCTGGACCAAGACGACGCCATTGCGCGCCGGTTGCTGCCCTGGTTCGAACGGCACGGCCGTCATGATCTGCCGTGGCAGAGCGACGGCCATGGCGGCCCGCCCGGTCCCTACCGGGTGTGGGTATCCGAGATCATGTTGCAGCAGACCCAGGTGGCCACGGCGGAAGGCTATTTTCTGCGCTTCATGGAGCGCTTCCCGGATCTGGTTTCGCTGGCAGCCGCGGATATCGACGAGGTGCTCGCAGTCTGGGCCGGGCTCGGCTATTACGCCCGTGCGCGCAACCTGCACCGCTGCGGCCGGCTGCTGGTTGATGAGCAGGAAGGCCGATTCCCGCGGGATCTCGCTGGCCTCTGCGCCCTGCCGGGCATCGGCCGCTCCACCGCTGGCGCCATCCTCAGCCTGGGTCACGGCATCGATGCCGCAATCCTCGATGGCAATGTCAAGCGGGTGCTGGCGCGCCTGTTCCGCGTTGCCGGCTGGCCCGGCCGCAGCGCGACGCAAAAGCGCCTGTGGGCTCTGGCCGAGCGGTTCACGCCAGCAGGGCGGTCCGGGGCATACAACCAGGCGATGATGGACCTGGGGGCCACCCTGTGCCGGCGCGGTCAGGCGGACTGCCCGCGCTGTCCATTACAGGATATCTGCTCCGCACACGGGCAGGGCGATGTGGCGCGTTTCCCGGAGCCCCGGCCACGGCGCGCGCGACCGCTGCGCCAGTGCTGGATGCTGCTGCACCGTCGCGAGGACGGAGCGGTGCTGCTGCAGCAGCGCCCGCCGCAGGGCATCTGGGGCGGGCTTTGGTCGTTGCCGGAACAGGCCTCGGTGGAAGCGGCGGAAGACTGGCAGCGGCGGCACCTGGGCGCGGTCTGGACTCCCGAACGGCAGGAGCAGGACTGCCTGTTGCACCGTTTCAGCCATTTCGATCTGAGCATTTCCCTGTTGCACTGCCGCGTGCCGTCGTCGGCACCGTCGGCCGTGGCCGAAGGCGCTGGCCTGCGTTGGGTGCCGGCCGACCGGCTGCCGGAGCATGCACTGCCGGCGCCGGTCAGTCGGCTGCTGGCGCGTCGATGAGTGCGTTCCAGCGCGCCCTCAGCGCGGGCAGCACCTGCTCTGCAGGCAAGGCGCTGATGGTCTGGCCATGGGCTTCCACCAGTCCGTAGCCCTGCAATTTGCGCAGCGCATCCTCGATGTCGAAGTCGATGGCGATGCCATAGCGCTCGGCGAACCACTCCTCGCAGCGGTCATCGAGCTGCTCAATGGTCTGTGGGCCATGGAGCTGAAGCATTGCCCAGCTCAGCAGCAGCTCCTTGGTTTCCTCGTCCAGCGCCAGCTCACTGAGGTAGGCCAGCGCGCCGGCATTGTTGTCCAGGTTGTGGTAATAGAGGTTGCGCGCCAGCGTGGCTGCATAGCGGGTGCGCTGCACGAACACCTTGCTGATCTGCCGCCACAGCAAAGCGGCAAAGCCGCCAATGGCCACGGCGATGGTCCAGGGGCTGACCGCTGCAGAGATCTTGCCGAGGGTGGCCAACAGGCCGCCGGCGGTACCGCCGCCACCGGTCAGCGCCAGCTTGATCTTGTCGAAGGGCTTCATGCGCACTCGGCAGTCGGGAAACAGCATTTCCAGGTCGGCGCGCAGAATGTCCTTGAACAGCTTGATGTGGATGCCGGGGTGCTCTTCCTCGTCACGGTATTGCAGCACCAGACACAGGCGGGAATAACGCAGCAGGCTGACCCGCCGCTTCTTCAGGAACAGACGGCGCCAGTCACGGATTTCGACCTGTTCGCTGCTTTTGCCCCGGTAGTAGAGGGTGACATGGCGGTAGCGTTCGAGGTCGATTTCAATGACCAGTCCGTAAGGCGAACTGCGTTCCAGCGCCTGGCGGATTTGCTCGCGTCCGAGCGGGATGTGGTTGCCCTGCTTGAGCAGGCGATCGATGGCATCGATGACGCCATCGTCTTCCGCCGGCGGATCGTCGTCCAGCAGCAGTTCGCGATCCGGGTTGAACGGACGGTAGTCACGCCGCAACCGGTCGAGGCGGGAGCGGAAGTCTTCAGCCAGCAGGCGGCGCAGCAGGCCGGCGGCCTCGCAAGCGTGCTGCTCGAGGCCGCTGTCGGCCAGTGCATTGAGCAGGCTGCCGATGCCCAAAGGGATGAAATGATCGTACTGGGTAATGCGTTGCGGCTGTTCCATGAACCCTGGCGCTGAACGGGAAAAGCGCGATGGTATCAGGCGGCGCGGATGTAGAGAAAGCGTTTGCCGCGAAACATCAGTCGAGAGCTCTGAAGATGAAGCTGGCGCGCGGCGGCGTCAAGGTCGTCGATCAACGCCTGGGTCGGTGCCGAGATTCGGAGGATCTGCCCGCGATGGATGCGACCCAGCGCCTCGCGCATGCGCTGCAGGTGCAGCGGAGGTGGTCGATGTCGACAGAGGCGCTCCAGGCCGGCTCCCTGGCCGTGAATTCGGCTTCCCGCTGTTTTCTCAGGCGTTCCACATTGTCGTTGCTTTCGCGCCATTGCCGCGCGAAGCATGCACCGGTCTCGCTGTCGAGAATGCTGCCGGCGGCGGGACGCCACATTCGGCGCAGGGGTCTGGGGCTGCTGCACATGGCGGGCATTCCGTTGGCGAGTGATACCGTTTGGAGTCCGCAGGTCACCGCGAGTTCCAGCCGTTCGTCTGCCTTCACGCGGGCGAGGCGGAGCGTTCCTGCTGTTCCTTGTGCTTGCGTTCGGCCTCGATCTGCATCGCCAGTTGCTGCAGTTCCTCCAGGCGTTCACGGGCCTTGTCGTTGGCGCCTGGTCCGGGCGTGGGCATGATTTCGCGCGGTTTCAGGGGCTTGCCACGCGAGTTGCAGACGCAGATGGGGGCGATGGGTTCGCCCAGTTCCCGGTCACGGAATACCACCGGTTCGTTACCTTCGCCGTAGATCCAGCGGTCGCCCCACTGAGTCAGGGCGATCAGCATCGGCATCAGTTCCTTGCCCTTGATGGTCAGCTGGTAATGGTGACGCTTGGCGCCGGGCTTGATCGGCACGCGCTCGAGGATGCCGTTGGCAACCAGCTTCTTGAGGCGGGCGGTGAGGATGTTGCGGGCGATCCCCAGATGGCTCTGGAAGTCTTCGAAACGGCGGATGCCGAAGAATGCCTCTCGGATGATGAGCATCGACCAGCCTTCGCCGAGGCATTCGAGTACATGCGCAATGGAGCCGTTGAGTGGATCGAATCGTTCTTTCATGCCCGGTTTACTCCCTGGTAATGCCTGCCCTCATCGCCCGGAGCCGCCGGGGAATGTACAGTTTCGTTTTGCAACCATTATGACCTGTGTTGCCCATGGGGTCCAATGGCCTGCATCAATATTCACTATGGAGCCGGCCATGGAATTCATCAAGGGTTCATGGATGGAAACATAGGGTGATCCCAAACAGAGTGAACCCCACAAGCGAGGAATGAGCCATGAAAAACCTGTTGCTGACGGCCCTGCTGGGTCTGTCCCTGTTGCAGCCGGCCCGAGCCGAACTCTATCTGGAGGCCGGTCTTGAAGGCGGCGGTGACACGCTGGCACGCAGCACGCTCGATGACCGCCTGAATGCCGGTGGCGGCATGAAACTGGCCATTGGCATGCAGACCTGGCTGGATGCGTCCGGCGCTTCGTCATTGCGTCTCGATGTCGGCTACCTGTGGGACGATGTCAGCGGAAGCAACGGCAGCGCCGAGATCGAGGCGCTGACCTTCGATGCCGTCTACCTGATCAATTCCGGTCCGCACTCCTTCGGAGTCGGTGCCACTTGGCACGGATCGCCGCGTTACCGTGCCACGGTCAATGGCGTGACCACGCGCATCGACTATCAGGATGCGATCGGGCCGTTGCTGCAGTACGGCTACCGATTTTCTCCCGGTCTGGAGCTGGGCTTCCGGGTCAGCGACCTGGAATACGAATCCCGGGCGGGGACGCTCGATGCGGGCAGTTTTGCGGTCTATCTCTCCAACGGGTTCTGAGTCGCTCACGGCATTGACATTTCGGGGATGACGACTACAACTAGCGGTGTATTCCATTCACCGCGAGCCGTACCCTGCCGATGTCACATTCCCCCGACCTGAACACCCTGCGCCGGCTGCGGCCGCTGTCCGAATTCACCGAGGAGCAGTTGCAGACCCTGGCCAATCAGCTGGAGGAGCGGACCGCGCGCAAGAAGGAGTTTCTGATTCGCCGCGGCGATGCCGGCAACGACAGCCTGTTCGTCCTCGAAGGCAAGGTGCGTCTGCTGGCGGTGGACGGTCAGCAGACGGATCTTGAGGTCGATGGGCGCGAGGAACTCAATCCGCTGGCGCAGCTGCGCCCGAGCATGTACGACATCGTGGCGCTGGGTCCGGTGCGCTATCTGCGCATCGACCGGGACTTCCTGACCCAGTTCGCCCAGCTCAGCGAAACCGGCGACGAGGACATCAGCGTGCACATGCTGGATGAGGAAGCCGACTCCAGTCCGCTGACATTGCACCTCTACGAGGATCTGCTGATGGACCGGCTGACCCTGCCCAGCCTGCCGGATGTAGCTCAGCGCATTCAGCAGGCCTACCACCGCGAGGATACCGATGCGGATCAGCTGGCGCATATTCTGATGACCGATCCGGCGATCAGCGCCAAGCTGATCAAGGTGGCCAACAGCCCGGTCTACTCCGGTCTGGCCGCTACCGAGACCCTGCAGCAGGCCATCGTTCGTCTGGGCCTGGATACCACCTACGAACTGGTCATGGCCTATGCGGTCAACGAGTTGTTCCAAGCCAAGACGCCACGCATCGAAAAGCACATGAGGGAGCTCTGGTCGCACAGCCGCAAGGTGGCGGCCATCAGCCGGGTGCTGGCGGTCAACAGCCGCTTGTTCGACCCGGAACACGCCATGCTCGCGGGACTGGTTCACGATGTCGGGGTGATCGTTATCCTCCAGTATTTCCAGAATTACTGCGATCCGGATACGCCTCAGGAAGAAATGGACGAGACACTGCAGCAGCTGCGTCCGCAGATCAGCGCCACGCTGTTGCGGCAGTGGAATTTCTCTGAAGACATGGTCACCGTGGCCGAGGAGTCGGAACAGTGGTTCCGCAACCCGAAGAAGGATGTGGACCTCTGTGATCTGGTGCTGCTCTCCCAGTACCACAGCCTGATGGGCACGCCGGCGATGGAGAAGATTCCGCCGATCACGACCCTGCCGGCGATGGGCAAGTTCAACATGGGGCCTCAGGAGAGCATTGACCTGATCCGTCAGTCGCAGAAGGAAATCCGGGAGATCGAGGCCCTGTTGCACTGAGAGACAGTGCCTGCCCTATCATTTTGCGGCGGTTCTGGTATGGTGCGGCGTTTCACCCCAACACGAAGACCCTGAACATGAAAATCTCCGACAAGCACGTCGTCAACCTCAACTACACCCTGACCGACAACGATGGCCAGGTCATCGACCAATCCGATGACGGCAGTTTTGCCTATCTCCACGGTGCCCAGAACATCATTCCGGGACTCGAAAAGGCGCTGGAAGGCAAGGAGGTCGGCGACAAGCTGACCGTGAAGATTCCGCCCTCCGAGGCCTATGGCGAGCGCGATGAGGCCCGTATCGAGGAGGTGCCGCGCGAAATGTTCCCCGATGATGGCGAGATCAAGCCCGGTATGGTGTTCCATGCCCAGGGACCGAACGGTGAAGTCATCACCGTGACCGTGGTCGAAGTCGGCGACAAGACCGTGACCATCGATTCCAATCACGCCCTGGCCGGCGTCGAACTGAATTTCGATGTCGAAGTGGTCGGTGTGCGCGAGGCCGAAGCAGCCGAGCTGGAACACGGCCATGTACACGGGCCGGAAGGCCACGATCACTGACGGTACAGCGTCCGTCGTATCATGCGAACCCCGGGGCCCTGGCTCCGGGGTTTTTTGTTGCGGCAGAAAAGTTTTCGGATGCAATTGTTGCCGAAAACAGGTATAAAAGCGCCACTTTCGCGGTCGGCAGGGAACAGCGAGCAGTTCCAGACATTCGCCGCCGGCCCCGACAGGACACAACCCTACAATACGGAACCACAGGAGAACGCACATGTTTGAAAACATCGATATCCAGAAGATGACCGATACCTATGTCATCCCCTGGGCCATCAACATCGCGATGGCGATCGCCATCTACATCGTCGGTAAGATCGTAGTCAACATCATTGCCCGCGTGCTGCGCAAACTGCTGGGCAAATCGAAGATGGATGAAATGCTCATCAATTTCGTCGTTTCCATCGTGCGCACCGTGTTGCTGCTGTTCGTGGTCATTGCCGCGCTCAACCAGCTGGGTGTCGACACCACCTCCCTCATCGCCCTGCTCGGTGCCGCTGGCCTGGCCGTGGGTCTGGCCCTGCAGAATTCCCTGCAGAACTTTGCTGCTGGCGTCATGCTGCTGGTGTTCCGCCCGTTCAAGGCCGGTGACTTCGTCGAGGCCGGAGGCGTATCCGGCGTGGTCGAGACGGTCGGTATCTTCAGCTCCATCTTCCGCACCGGTGACAACCGAGAGGTGATCATCCCCAATGGTGCGATCTATGGCGGCACCATCATCAACTACTCCGCCCGTGAGACGCGGCGCATCGACATGGTGTTCGGCATCGGTTATGACGATGACATCAAGAAGGCGAAGCAGCTGCTGGAGAAAATCGTCACTTCCGACGAACGCGTACTGTCCGACCCGGCGCCGGTGATTGCCGTTGGCGAACTGGCCGACTCCTCGGTCAACTTCATCGTTCGTCCCTGGGTCAAGAGCGGTGACTACTGGGCCGTGTACTGGGATCTGACCGAAAAGGTCAAGCTGGAATTCGATGCCGCCGGCATCTCCATTCCCTACCCGCAGATGGATGTGCATACGCCGGACATCAAGGCTGCCTGACGGGCAACCCCGTCCGATCCGAAGGCCGCGCTCGTCGCGGCCTTTTTTGTACACGGAAGTACTGATCCTGCGGGCGCAGGGAAGCGCGAGAGCGTCGTGCTTCCGTCTCTGCCGGCTCCCTTGCACTGCACGGGTCCCGGTCCGAATCGATCAGCGTTTTCCCGGGGGGCTGGCGCGCAGCACCGGCATGATCTCGTCGAAACCGTGCAGTGCCCTGAAATGGGCCACATCCTTCTTCGGCCCACGGGAGTCGGGCTGGTAGATGGCCAGCAGATGGGCGATGCCATAGCGTTCGGCGGAGCGCAGCACAGCCAGGTTGTCGTCGATCAGCAGGCTGCGCTCGGGGTCGAAGGGATGGATCTTCTGCACCTCGTCCCAGCATTCGACGCGTTCCTTGGGCAGCGAGAATTCATGCACCGTGATCAGCCGGTCGAACTTGTGGGCCAGCCCGGTCTGGTCCATTTTCAGGTTCAGGCTGTCGTGGTGGGCATTGGTGACCATCACGATGTCCTTGCCGGCGGCCTTGAGCTGATCGAGGAATTCATGACAGTGAGGCAGTTCCCGAACCCGGTGCCGCACCTCGTGCTTGAGGGCCACGACATCGATGCCCAGCGCTTCGGTCCAGTAGCTGGTGCTGTACCATTCCAGCGTGCCTTCCAGTGCCCGTGTTTTTTCGCCGATGTCGCGGCGGGCCTGTTCCGGGTCGATGCCGAATGCCTCCGCATAGCGTTGCGGCAGGTATTCCAGCCAGAAGTAGTTGTCGAAATTGAGGTCCAGCAGCGTGCCGTCCATGTCCAGCAGCACGGTGTCGATGCGGGTCCAGTCGATGAGTCTGTTCATGCCCCCGATTGTCGCACGCAGACGCCTACAGGCCCATCTCCCGATGTACTTCCGAGAAGGCTTCGATCGCCTGCTGCAGGTCGTGCTCGCTGTGAGCGGCGGATACCTGGGTACGGATGCGGGCCTGGCCCTGCGGCACCACCGGATAGGCGAAGGCGACGACATAAACGCCCCGGTCAAGCATTCGCCGGGCGAATTCGGTGGCGACAGGCGCTTCGCGCAGCATCACCGGAATGATCGGATGCTCCCCCGGCAGCAGTTCGAAACCGCGCGCGCTGAGTCCCTTGCGGAACAGCAGCGCATTGTGGTGCAACTGTTGACGAAGCTGTGGGCTGCCCTGGAGCAGGTCCAGGGCTTTCAGTGTGCCGGCCACGACCGGTGGCGACAGGCTGTTGGAGAACAGGTAGGGGCGGGATCGCTGACGCAGCCATTCCACCAGTTCGCGGCGGGCGCAGGTATAGCCACCTCCGGCACCGCCGAGGGCCTTGCCCAGGGTGCCGGTGGTGATGTCGATGCGGCCCATGCAGCCGTGGTATTCATGGCTGCCCCGGCCGTGACTGCCGAGAAAGCCGGTGGCGTGACTGTCGTCGACATGGACCAGTGCGCCGTAGCGCGCGGCCAGATCGCAGATGCGCGGCAGGTCGGCGATGATGCCGTCCATCGAGAACACGCCGTCGGTGCTGACCAGGATGTGGCGGGCACCGCTGTCCCTGGCTTCGCGCAGGCGGGCTTCCAGGTCCGCCATGTCGTTGTTGCGGTAGCGGTAACGCTGGGCCTTGCACAGGCGAATGCCGTCGATGATCGAGGCGTGATTGAGCCGGTCGGAGATCACCGCGTCCTCGGGGCCGAGCAGGGTTTCGAACAGTCCGCCATTGGCATCGAAGCAGGACGGGTAGAGGATGCAGTCCTCAAAGTCGAGGAAGTCCGCCAATCGCTGTTCCAGCTGCTTGTGCAGATCCTGGGTGCCGCAAATGAAGCGCACCGAGGCCATGCCGTAGCCGCGCTCGTCGAGCGCCCTCCGTGCCGCGGCCCGTACATCGGGATGCTGTGCCAGGCCCAGGTAATTGTTGGCACAGAGATTGATGACCCCCCGGCCCTGGTGTACCGCGACATGGGCGCCCTGTATGGTGTCGATGACGCGTTCTTCCTTGTACAGGCCTTGCGTCCGCAGGGCCTCCAGCTGCTGCCGGATCTGTTCGATCAGTTCGGTGTCCATAAGCTCACTCCCAGTCGAGGATGACCTTGCCGGCATTGCCCTGGAGCATGACGGCAAAACCCTGTTCGAATGTGTCGATGGTGAAGCGGTGGGTGATGATCGGCGAAATGTCCATCCCCGAGTCGATGAACACGGCCATCTTGTACCAGGTTTCGTACATTTCCCGGCCATAGATGCCGCTCAGGGTCAGCATGTTGAACACCACGCGGTTCCAGTCGATGCGGCTGTTATCGGGCTGTATGCCGAGCATGGCGATACGGCCACCGTGGCCCAGGTGGGCAATCATGTCGTCCAGCGCCGCCGGGCTGCCGGACATTTCGAGCCCGATGTCGAAGCCCTCGGTCATGCCCAGTTCCTGCTGCACCCGATCCAGTTTCTCGTGGCGCACATCGACCGTGCGGGTGGCTCCGAGCCGCTGGGCCAGTTCCAGCCGGGCCGGGTTGATATCGGTGACCACCACATGGCGAGCACCGACATGGCGGCAGACGGCCGCCGCCATGCAGCCGATGGGGCCGGCGCCGGTGATCAATACATCCTCGCCGACCAGATCGAACTTGAGGGCCGTGTGCACCGCGTTTCCGAAAGGATCGAACAGGGCGGCCACATCCAGATCGATGCCGGGGCGGTGCACCCAGACATTCGACATCGGCAGGGCCAGGTATTCGGCGAAGGCGCCCTGGCGGTTGACGCCGATGCCTTCGGTATGGGCGCAGAGGTGGCGGCGACCGGCCATGCAGTTGCGGCAGCGGCCGCAGACCACATGGCCCTCGCCGGAAACGATCTGCCCCGGCTCGAAGTCGTTGACATTGCTGCCGACGGCGACGATTTCACCGACAAATTCATGGCCCACCACCATCGGCACGGGGATCGTCCGGCGCGCCCAGTCGTCCCAGTTCCAGATGTGCAGATCGGTGCCGCATATGGCGGTGCGAAGGATGCGGATCAGGACATCGTTGATGCCGTATTCGGGTACGGGCACCGGCTGCATCCACAGCCCTGGCTCGGCGTGGGCCTTGACCAGGGCCTTCATGCGGTGGGGGAGCATGGACCTTCCTCGGCTGTCGCAAGGCCGGCAGTATGCTACAGTTGCAGCAGGCCCGGAAAAAACCAGATCTTCTAAGACTTATAATTCCGCGGCCATTGCCACCGGATTGGAGATCACGATGAGCGAAGAACTGTTCGAAATCGCCTTTTGCGGCGAGATCGCCGAAGGCGCTGAGCTGGAGACCGTCAAGCTGCGCGTCGGGCAGATGTTCAAGGCCGATGCGGAACGGGTGCAGAAGCTGTTTTCCGGTCAGCGGGTGATTATCAAGAGGCAGGCCGATGCAGGCATGGTGGCCAAGTACCGTGCCGCTTTCGAGCGGGCCGGAGCGGTCTGCGAAGTGATGACCCAGTCCGAGGCCGAGGCCGCCCGTGCCGCCGCCGAGGTGGCGGCCAATGCGACGGCGGACATCCCGGTGGTGAAACAGCCACCACCGATCGGTGGCAGCGGTGGCGAAGATGCAGCCGGGAATCAGGCGGATCTTCCGCCCGCGCTACAGAGCCGTCTGCGGGTTCGGGCCGACCGGATCCCTCCGCTGGAGGCCGATCTGGCCCCGGTAGGCAGCCCGGTGCAGCACCGCATCGTCGAACCTCCGCCGTTCGACATCGATATCGAAGGACTGGTGCTGGCCCCGGTGGGCGCACCGCTGATCACCTCTCCGGAACCGCCGACGCCGCCCTGGCCCGATACCAGCGGTCTGGAACTGCTCGACAACGAGTAACACGGCCCGGGGGTCAGCCCTGGTCGTGGAACGGGCACTGGCCGCGCATCGATTCTGGAATGTTTTCGGGACAGCGGCCGCATTCCATGTTGCCGGGCACCGCGAAGTCGATCTTGCGCGGATAGGGCAGATCCAGCCCGTTCATGATGGCGACGAATTCCTCCTTGCTCTTGCCGCCGCCCAGTCGCGGGTTGCGGGTCTTCTCCTGGGCGATGGAGCTGACGAAGCGGCCCTCGTAATCATGGCCCGGATAGACCAGGGTTTCCCCGGGCAGCGAGAACAGCTTGTTGTGGATGCTGTTGTACAGGGCTTCCGGGTCGCCGGACTGGAAGTCGGTACGGCCACAGGCGTCGATCAGCAGTGCATCGCCGGTGAACACCATCTTTTGCACCGGGGTGTCGATCAGATAGGCATGATGATGATCGGTGTGACCGGGGGTATAGAGCGGGTGCAGTTCGATGCCGCCGACACGGAAGGGCTCGCCTTCGCGGATGCCGATATCGACACAGGAGGCCTGCACCATGGCAGGATAGGCCACCTTGCTGCCCACGCGTTCGCGCAGCAGCCGAGCCCCGGTCAAATGGTCGGCATGCACATGAGTGTCCAGGGTGGCGGTCAGGGTCAGCCCCATATCGCGCAGTACCTGAAGATCCCGTTCCACGGTTTCCAGTACCGGATCGACCAGGATGGCCTCGCCGGCGTTCGGGTCGGCGATCAGGTAGGTATAGGTGGATGAGTCGGCTTCATAGAGCTGTCGGAAAATCATGGGTGCACCTCCGGGTTGTGAAAACAGGAATCGTTTTCACTATGGGGGTTTGACCGGGGATTGCAAGTGGTCCGCAAAAAACCGCGGCCGGATGCATGCCGACCGCGGCTCGGGACAGCGACCGGGGATCAGGCGTTCTGCCGCTCTTCCTCGGCCTTCTTGATGATTTCGAACAGCTCATCCTTGAGCTTGAGTCGCTTGAGCTTGAGTTCTTCCAGGTATTCGTCGGAGGTGATTTCCGCGTTGGTCTCGATGCGGTGGATCTCGTGATCGACCTCGTGGTACTCATCGAACAAGCGAGCAAAGTGATGATCCTGCATCTTCAACTCGTGGATGAGGTCCCGGTATTCCGGGAGCTCGTGGACCAGGTCGTGTTTTTCTATCGTCATCGGCGTCTCCGAAGGTAGTGATGGGCCTCAACCGAGGCCGAGGCGTTCCTGCTTTTCGTGCAATTCGGCGCAGTTCACGCACAGGGTGGTGAAGGGCAGCAGTTCGAGGCGCTGCTCCGGGATCGGGGCGCCGCACTCGCTGCAGGTGAAGTAACTGCCTGCGTCGATGCGCGCCAGTGCTTCGTTGATCTGCTCCAGCTCGCGCTCGGTGAGCAGCATCAGTGATTCCAGGGTCTCGTCGTTCTCGGTTTCCGAGGCGCGGTCTTCCCAGTCCTTGGGGATGTTCTCGTGACGCATGTCCTTTTTTATGGCCTCAAGGCGTTCGGTGGCCTCTTTCTTCAAAGCCAGCAGTTTTTGTCTGAAGTGTTCGGTGTCGTGGGTCATGGCCGTGTATCCGCTGATTGATCCTGTGCTCTATATGACCCCAAAGGTACAGGAATCAATGCCGCGGGCGATGACTCAGGTCAAGGCCTGTCGTCGCGCAGCGCCTCGATTACCGGCGCGCTGTCGGGCCGCAGGCCGCGCCACAGATGGAAGGCTTCGGCGGCCTGTTCCACCAGCATGCCCAGGCCATCCAGCGCCATCAGCGCACCGCGTTCCTCGGCCCAGCGCTGGAAGGCGGTCGGACCTTCGAGGCGGTACATCAGGTCGTAGCAGACCGAATGGATGCCGAGAATGTCGTCGGGCAGGGGAGGCACTTCTCCGGACAGACCGGCCGAGGTGCCGTTGATGATCAGGTGGTATCGTTCTTCGTGCAGGTGTCCGTTCAATGCCTGGAAAGTGCAGGCCTGTAACGGGCCGATGTGGGCGAAATCGTCGCGCAGCTGTTCCGCCCGCTCCAGGCTGCGATTGGCCACGGTCAGCAGTTCGGGTTTCTGCACCAGCAGGGGGCCGAGTATCCCGCGTACCGCGCCGCCGGCGCCGAGTACCAGGATGCGCCGATTGGGTACCAGTACGCGGTGGCTGGCCAGATCGCGCGCCAGGCCGGCGCCATCGGTGTTGTCGGCGAAGATGCGGGGACATGGCTGTTCGTTGCCGTCCTCGTCGCGTTCAATCTCGGTGGCGAAGATCAGGGTGTTGACCGCCCGTGCATCGCGTCCGCGCGGACTGCAGCGATCGGCCAGCGCAAAGGCCTGTTCCTTGAAGGGTACGGTGACATTGAGGCCCTTGAACCCTTCGGCCTGAAGCTGTCTGACGCCTTCCTCGAAACCGTCCAGCGGCAGTTCGATGGCGCTGTATTCCATCTCCTGGCCGGTCTGTTCGGCAAACATCCGGTGGATGCGCGGCGACAGGCTGTGCCCGATCGGGTGACCGACTACGGCGTACCGGTCCATGGCGTCAGCCTTCCCTCAGCCAGCGCGCGGCGTCCTTGGCGAAATAGGTCAATACCCCATCGGCGCCGGCGCGCTTCATCGACAGCAGGGCTTCCAGCACGCAGGCCCGCTCGTCGAGCCATCCGTTCTGTGCCGCCGCCTTGAGCATGGCGTATTCGCCGCTGACCTGGTAGACGAAGGTCGGGTACTGGAATTCGTCCTTGACGCGGCGCACGATGTCCAGATAGGGCATGCCGGGCTTGACCATGACCATGTCGGCGCCTTCCGCGATATCCAGTTCCACTTCGTGCAGGGCCTCATCGCTGTTGGCCGGGTCCATCTGGTAGGAATACTTGTTGCCTCCACCCAGATTGCCGGCCGAGCCCACCGCGTCTCGGAAGGGTCCGTAGAAGCTGGACGCGTATTTGGCGGAGTAGGCGAGGATGCGGGTATTGACGAAATTGGCGTCTTCCAGCGCCTCGCGGATGGCGCCGATGCGACCGTCCATCATGTCGGAGGGAGCGACGATGTCGGCACCGGCCTCGGCATGGGACAGCGCCTGTTTCACCAGTGCTTCGACGGTGGCGTCATTGGTGACATATCCCCGGTCGTCGAGCAGCCCGTCCTGCCCGTGGCGGGTGAAGGGGTCGAGGGCGACATCGGTGATCACGCCGAGTGTCGGCAGTTCGGCCTTGAGTGCCCGCACCGCGCGCTGGGCAAGACCGTCCGGGTTCCAGGCCTCGGCGGCATCGTCGCTCTTGGCCTCGGGCGGCGTGACCGGGAACAGGGCAATGGCCGGTATCCCCAGTTCAAGGCACTCACGGGCTTCCTCCAGCAACAGATCGATGCTCTTGCGTTCGACGCCGGGCATCGACGGTACCGGCTCGCGGCGCTGCTCGCCTTCGAGGACGAATACGGGATAGATCAGGTCATCGCTGCTGAGCCGGTGCTCGCGCATCATGCGGCGGCTGAAGTCGTCGCGGCGCATGCGGCGCGGGCGGCAGTAGGGATAGGTGGACACGCGCTTGAACCTCGCTGTCAGTATCGGCCAAAGCGTATAAAATACCATAGCCGACCACCCAGCCCCAAAGGAACCCGCATGAACGACGAACTGACCATCGAATACATCTTTTTCAACGAGGAACCCTGCCGCCGGTTCAAGGCCTTCCTGGCTGAAAAGGGGGTCGAGGCCCTGCGAGAGGGCCGTGACGAGACGGATGTCGAGGGCATGACCGTATTCATCCGGGATGATCTCGATGATGCGCTCAGCGACGAGATCGAAGCCTTCTACGACGAGATGATGACGCTGGACGAGTCGTTGGTGGCGGAAACCGAAGAGGATGAAACCCACAATGTGGGTCTGGCGGTTTCACTGAAGGACGGACGCTCGGTCTACGCCGCGGTCGATCCGGAAGTGCTGGCACGGGTATTGACGGTGATCAGCCATGACGAGCTGGGCCGTATCGTCGATGCGGTGGCCGATGCGGTGGAAAATCCCGACGAACGCCCGCTCTGCAAGCGCTGATCAGCCGCCGGCGCAGCGTGTCAGTTGCGGTGCACCACAGCGGAGTCGATGGCGGCCTGCTTCACGGCCGGGGGCACGGTGTCGATCAGCCTCGGGTCGAAGGGCTTGGGGATGATGTAGTCGGGACCAAACTCCAGGTGTTCCAGGTTGTAGGCTTCGAGCACTTCCCGCGGCACCGGCTGACGGGCCAGGTCGCGCAGTGCGTGCACGGCGGCGACGATCATCGGACCGTTGATGCAGGTAGCCCTGGCGTCCAGCGCGCCGCGGAAGATGTAGGGGAAGCCCAGTACATTGTTGACCTGGTTGGGGAAATCGCTGCGCCCGGTGGCCATGATGATGTCGTGCCGGGTTTCCAGGGCCAGGTCCGGATGGATCTCGGGGTCCGGGTTGGACAGCGCAAACACCACCGGACGCTCGGCCATGGACGACAGCATCTCGGCGCTGAGGATGTCCGGCCCGGACACTCCGATGAAGACATCGGCCCCGGCGATGGCGTCGGCCAGCGTGCGCTGATCGGTGATTCGAGCGTAGGCCCGCTTGTAGGGGTTGAGATCGTCGCGCTCGCAGTGAATCACCCCCTTGCTGTCAACCAGTGTGATGTGTTCCAGGTCGGCGCCCAGTTCCACCAGCAGATCCATTGAGGCGATGCCGGCGGCGCCGGCTCCAACGCAGACGATGCGGGCCTGCTCCAGGGTCTTGCCCTGCAGTTCCAGAGCGTTGAGCAGGCCGGCGGCAATGATGATGGCCGTGCCGTGCTGGTCGTCGTGGAACACCGGAATATCGAGCCGCTCGCGGAGACGGGCCTCGATCTCGAAGCAGCGCGGCGCGGCGATGTCTTCGAGATTGATGCCGCCAAACCCGCCGGAGATATGGGCCACGGTATCGATGAAGGCGTCGGTATCGGTGGTGGAAACCTCGATGTCGAATACATCGATGTCGGCAAAGGCCTTGAACAGCACGGCCTTGCCTTCCATCACCGGTTTGCCGGCCAGCGCGCCCACATTGCCCAGGCCGAGCACTGCGGTGCCGTCGGTGATCACCGCCACCAGATTGCCCTTGGCAGTGTAGCGGTAGGCGGCATCCGGGTTGGCGGCTATCTTGCGTACCGGCTCGGCAACGCCCGGGGTGTAGGCCAGGGCGAGGTCGTGCTGGGTGACCGTGGGTTTGGTGATTTCGATGGCGATCTTCCCCGGTTTCGGGAACTCGTGGTATTCGAGGGCCTGTTTTTTCATCGGCTGCTCATTTGCTGGGTGAGAGGGAATCATAGGTAATCGCGTCGCCGCCTACAATCGGCGGCCACGAAAAAGGGCGCCGAAGCGCCCTGTTGCCGTCTGCCGCGGCCTTCCAGCCGCGAGGCGGATCATTTCTTGCCGTAACGCTCGCGGAACTTGTCCACCTGGCGCGCAGATTGCAGAACATGCTGCTTGCCGGTGTAGAAGGGATGCGATGCGCTGGATACCTCCAGCTTCACCAGAGGGTATTCGTTGCCGTCTTCCCATTTGATGGTCTCTCGGGTCTCGATGGTCGAGCGGGTGAGGATGGCGAAATCGGTGGACGTGTCCTGGAATACGACTTCCCTATATTCGGGGTGAATACCTTGTTTCATGTCGGTTGGCTTCAGCGTGCATTGAAAGGGCGCGAATTCTGCCTGTTTTCCGGGCAAAGTGCAAGCGAAACTTGATGCCCGTTCCCGGGGGCCGGGAGCGGCTTCTGCGGGGGGGCACGCCATGGCTGGATGCAGAAAATGGCGGCAACGAATTTAGCGCGCTAAGTTAAAGTACCGACTGAGGTGTTGGCCGGAAACCCTTGTGCCGTCGTGGTTGCTTTGTTTATCCACAATTCCTGTGGATAAGTCTGTGGGTAAAAGGTCGAAGAAGCCCCCGGGTGCTGTTGGACAAAGGCTTTCTGTTAGATGTGTCATTTTTTGATCAACTCATAAAACATATTAAAAAACAATGACTTAAGAAAACACGTCATGGTCTTGTCATTTTTTTTCGCTGAGGGCTTGACAGTTTCGTAAAGTTTCTGATCTGTGTATAAATGACGACTGAAATCGCACCATAAAGGTGCGTTCTCAGTCGAAACGGGTGTCCGGAACGACCTGTCCCGGTGCTGTCACGTGCAGCTCCGGTTCGAGAAATTCCGCTTGCAGGTCGTTGAGGAAACGGCGGCCCAGCTCGGTTGGCCGTATGTGGCCGTCTTCGGTTTCCAGCAGTTCCCGCGTGCGGGCCCGGTCGAGCAGCGGCTGGATACTGTGCAGCGGCAGGCCGGTGCGCTGCTCGAACAGCGCGGGTTCGAAGCCCTCGTTCAGTCGCAAGGCATTGAGCATGAATTCGAACACCCGGTCGGGGGCGGTCAACGCGCGTTCCTCGGAGATCCGCTCCGCGCCACGGGCGTTCAGGTAACGCTGAGGGTGACGCAAACGAATGCGGCGCAGTATGCCCTGTTCGGCGGGGAGTGTGATCTTGCCGTGGGCGCCTGCGCCCAGGCCGAGGTAATCGCCGAAGCGCCAGTAGTTGAGGTTGTGTCGGCAACGAAGGCTGTCGGAGCGGGCATGGGCCGAGACTTCGTAGTGCTGGTATCCTGCTGCATCCAGACGCTCGAGGCAGCGCTCCTGCATGTCGATGACCCGGTCGTCATCGGGCGGTTCGGGCGGGTACTTGTGGAACAGGGTATTGGGTTCCAGCGTGAGCTGGTAGTGGGACAGGTGCTCCGGCTGCAGCGCCATGGCCTGATCGAGGTCGGCGAGGGCACCCGCAAGGGACTGTCCGGGGAGGGCGAACATCACATCCAGGTTGAGGTTGTCGAACCCCGCCTGCCGCGCGGCGTCCACGGCCGCAAGCGCGGCCTGCCGGTCATGGATGCGCCCGAGGGCGCGCAGCTGCTCGTCGTCGAAGCTCTGGATGCCGATCGACAGTCGGTTGACGCCGGCATCGCGGTAGCCGCGGAAATGCGCGGCATCGGCGCTTCCGGGATTCGCTTCGAGGGTGATCTCGCAGGACGGGAAGACCGGCAACAGCGCGCGCAGGCCGCTCAGCAGGCGGTCGATGGCTTCGGGGGAGAACAGCGACGGGGTGCCGCCGCCGATGAAGATGCTGTGGATGCCGCGACCCCAGACCAGCGGCAGGTCGTTATGCGCATCCTCCAGCAGGGCGGCGATGTAGGCGCTTTCGTCCATGCCGTCGGCGGCGTGGGAGTTGAAATCGCAATAGGGACATTTGCGTGTACACCAGGGCAGGTGCACATACAGCGACAGGGGTGGCAGCTCGTGAATCAATGGCGGGTCAGGATCCGGTCCTCAGACGCTCGACCAGCTGGCGCAGGGCCTGGCCGCGGTGGCTGAGGCGGTTTTTTTCCTGCGGGTCCAGTTCGGCGCTGGTGCAGCCGTGGCTGTCGAGCCAGAAATGCGGGTCGTAACCGAAGCCGTTGTCACCGCGCGGTTCGAGGGTGATGCGGCCTTCCCAGCTGCCTTCGCAGATGATGGGCGACGGATCGGCGGCGTGGCGCATGTAGACGATGACGGCGCGGTAGCGTGCGCTGCGCCGGTCTTCCGGCACCGAACGGAGTTTCTCGACCAGCAGCGCATTGTTGCGCGCATCGTCGGCGCCGGGACCGGAAAAGCGTGCGGAATAGACACCGGGCGCGCCGTCCAGCGCATCCACCTCGATGCCCGAGTCGTCGGCCACTGCCGGCAGTCCGGTAAGGGACGCGGCGTTGCGCGCCTTGATGATGGCGTTCTCGACGAAGGTGGTGCCGGTTTCCTCGGCTTCGGGCACGGAGAATTCCGACTGGGCGTGCAGTTCGAAACCCAGCGGTTCGAGCAGTGCGGAGAGTTCGCGCAGCTTGCCGGCATTGCCGCTGGCGATGACCAGTTTTTGCGGCGCGGCCATGGTCAGGCTTCCCTCTGCAGGGCGAAAATATTGTCGATGCCCTTGCGGCCCAAAGCGAGCATCGCGTTTAGCTCATCCTGGCTGAAGGCCGCGCCCTCGGCCGTGCCCTGGATCTCGATAAAGCCGCCATTGCTGTCCATCACCAGATTCATGTCGGTTTCCGCCGCGCAATCCTCGGGATAATCCAGGTCCAGCACCGGGACGCCCCGGTAGACGCCCACGGAGATTGCCGCCACCTGGCACTTGAGCGGGGATTCATTCAGTTTGCCGGCGGCGATCAGGTTCTCGATTGCATCATTGAGCGCCACCCAGGCCCCGGAAATGGAAGCGGTGCGGGTACCGCCGTCGGCCTGGATGACATCGCAATCCAGAGTGATTTGCCGTTCACCGAGTTTTTCCAGGTCGATGCTGGCGCGCAGCGCACGGCCGATCAGGCGCTGGATTTCCATCGTGCGCCCCCCCTGTTTGCCGTTGCTGGCCTCGCGTCGCATGCGGCTGGAGGTGGAGCGCGGCAGCATGCCGTACTCTGCGGTGATCCAGCCCTGCCCCTTGCCCTTGAGGAAGCCGGGTACCCGCTCATCGACGCTGGCGGTACAAATGACGCGGGTGTCGCCACATTCGATCAGTACCGAGCCTTCGGCATGTTTGGTGTAGTGGCGGGTGATGCGGATTTCGCGCAGCTGGTCGGCGGCGCGGCCGCTGGGACGGCTGAATTCCTGGCTCATGATGGGGCTCCGGTGGGCGGTTTCGGGTCGCGGATTATACCCGCTTCCGCCCGATCCTGCCGCCGTGGCGTGCTAGAATGGCCGGGTTCGGGCCACCGTTGGGTGCGGAAAAGATGTTGAAGAGCATGACCGCCTTTGCGCGGGAACAGCAGAGCAGCGAAAGCGGCGAGGTCGTCTGGGAGATCAAGTCCGTCAATCACCGTTATCTGGAACCCGGATTCCGCCTGCCGGACGAATTCCGCCAGCTGGAGCCGGAGCTGCGTGCCCGTCTGGGCCGTCAGCTGAGTCGGGGCAAGCTGGACATTGGCCTGCGCTACAGGCTCAGCTCGCGGCTGCAGGGCGAAATACGGCTCAACGATGATCTGGTGCGCACATTGCGCGACCTGGAGCGGGAAGTGCTCAACATCGTGCACGATGGACAGAGCCTGGCGGTCATCGACATCCTGCGCTGGCCTGGCGTCATCGATGAGGACAGCCGGGATTTCACGCCACTGAGGGCGCTGGCCCTTGATGCCTTCGATGCAGCCTTGGAACAGCTGATGCAGAATCGCCGACGCGAGGGCGAGGCCTTGCTGGGGATGATCGCCAGCCGCCTGAAGGAGGTGCGCGCGATCGTGGAAGCGGTGCAGCAGCGCCGACCGCAGGTATTGCTGGCCATGCGCGACAAGTGGACCCGCCAGCTGGAAGAAAAGCTGGAGCAGTGGTCGTCCTCGGCCGACAGTGGCCGGCTGGAGCAGGAGCTGTTGCTGCTGGCACAGAAGATCGATGTGGAGGAGGAGCTGGACCGTCTGCTGGCCCATGTGGAGGAAGTGGAGCAGGTGCTGCAGCGCGACGAGCCGGTGGGCCGGCGGCTCGACTTCCTGATGCAGGAACTCAACCGCGAGGCCAATACCCTGTCCTCCAAGTCGCAGGATGCGGAAACCACCCGCCTGGCGGTCGATCTGAAGGTGCTGATCGAGCAGATGCGCGAACAAGTGCAGAACATCGAGTAGCGCGCCGTGCTGCTGACGCGACTGCCGATTCAGCGCTTCACACTGCTGGCCCTGCTGATGGCCGCCCTGATCGCCATGCTGCTGTGGAGCGGCTCGTTGTACCTGATCCAGGTTCGCCATCAGTCCGCGCTCGAGGACGCCTTCCGGGCTGCCGTCGAAGCCCGTGTCGACAGCCTGCGCAGCGAACAGAAACGCCGTTTGCAGCGGCACTACGAACGCATCCGTCGCTGGATGCTGGCGCACCCCGACGCCTTCGAGCGCCTGGCCTACATCAACCGCAACTACCTGCGCTACCCGTGGCTGCGGCTGATCCAGTTGCAGACGGCCGACGGCATGGAGCCCTTCGATGCCCTGGGCGACTGCGTTCCGCCCGCCGACGATCGCCTGCAAGGCGACTGGCCCTGGTATTTCGTCTGCCAGCAGGGCGGCGAGGCGCGGCTCGGCCTGATCGGTCCGCTGTATGCGCCGCGGCGCCTTCCGCGGCTGATCATCCTCGCCGATTATCATGATTTCGTGCCGGAGCTGGGGCGGTTGCTGAATCGGCACCTGCAACCCGACGAAACGGACGCCGGCGGCCAGTGGTTCATCGAATCCGGCCTCCCGGCTTCCGAGCGCGATCGCGCCCTGCGTTTCGAATGGAAGAAGGATGGCATGGTCCTGGGCGGCCTGTTGCTGAGGCGGCCCGGCGGGGAGCCGCTGGATCTGTGGCTGTCCCAGGCCTGGTGGATGTTGCCTGCCCTGCTGCTGCTGGCGCTGGGGATGTATGTTCTGTTGCATCAGGCGCTGCTGGCCCCCTTGCTGCGGATCACCCTGCGCCTGCGGCAGGAGGTGATGGCGCACCGTCCGGCCCATGACCGCGAAGACCGGTATCTGGCCCCGGGTCTGCGGCTGCTGCACAAGTATTTCAGCTACCTGACCCACATCTCCCGACATGACCCGCTGACCGGTCTCAGCAATCGGGTGATCTTCGAGGAACGACTGCACCAGGCCATTGTTGAAGGCAAGCGCAGCGGCCGCAAGTACGCACTGGTGTTCATCGACATCGACCATTTTCATCGTGTCAATCACGAGCTGGGCCCCTATTTCGGAGACGGTGTGCTCAAACAGCTGGGGCGGCGACTGACCGAGATGCTGCGCGAGTCAGACAGTGTGGCGCGGCTGGAAAAGGACAATTTCGCGCTGCTGCTTCCGTTCGATGAAGATGACCGCCTCAGCGCGCTGGTGGAGAAAATCTACCAGAACCTGTGCAAGCCCTATCGGGTCTACGGACGGGAAGTGGAGATCAGCGTCAGCATCGGGGTGGCCGTCTACCCCAACGATGCCCAGGACATGGACGAACTGGCGCTGAAAGCCGATCAGGCGCTGATGCTGGCGCAGAAGGGCGACTGGCCGGTGGTGTTCCTGGAGCGGGAAGGCTCCGACTTTTCCGCCTTCAGCATCATCCAGTCCCTGCGTCAGGCGCTGGATGACGAGGAATTCGAACTGGTCTATCAGCCGGTGATGAGCCTGCAGGGACACCGCACCGGCTATTTTGAGGCACTGTTGCGATGGAGGCACCCGGAACAGCACCAGTACTCCATCGAGCGCACCATCGAGCTGGCCGAAAAAAATCACCTGATCAAGCCGCTCACCCACTGGATCCTCAATTGCGCGGTGGTGCAACTGGCCGAGGTCGAAGAGCCGGACCTGAGGATTGCGATCAACCTGTCGATGGTCGACCTGCACGAGGAAGACCTGCCGGACCGGGTGCGCGACACCCTGGACCGTCATGGCGTTTCACCCCGGCGCCTGCTGATCGAAATCACCGAAGGTCAGATCATGCAGGAACCGGAGCAGGTCATCGACATCCTCGGCCGGCTGGCGCGCATGGGCATCTCCCTGTCCATCGACGATTTCGGTACCGGTCAGGCCTCGCTCACCTACCTCAAGAAGATGCCGGTGGAAAAGCTCAAGATCGACCAGTCCTTCGTACGCCACCTGGACGAGGACGCCGACGACTGCCACATCGTGGAAGCGACCATACAGCTGGCCCACACCCTGGGACTGGATGTGGTCGCCGAGGGGGTGGAAACGGCGGAGATCCACAATCTGCTGCTGGAAATGGGTTGTGACTTCGCCCAGGGCTGGTACATCAGTCGCCCGCTGGACGCCCAGCGCATGATCGAGTGGTACCGCAATACCCGTCCCGGTGGCTGATTGGCGGCCTTGAAAAAGTCCGCTGCGCCCCTATCTCCGGATGCAGAGAAACGCGGGCCGTGAGTCCGTTGTCACGACATGTGTTCAGGAGGTTACCATCATGTTGCAGAATTACTTTTTCGATCCGCTGAATGTCATCAATCCCGGCGCTCTGCGCGATGAGAATCGGGAAGTGCTGTGGCGCCCGCAGGTGGATATCGTCGAAGGCAAGGACGCATACCGTCTGTATCTCGATCTGCCCGGCATCGACCCGCAGCAGATCGACATTACCGAAGAGAAGAACATGCTCACCGTGGAAGCGAAGCGCGACCCCGTGGAGCTGGAAGAAAGCGAGTGCATGAGCCGCAACGAACGCCGTCACGGGCTGTTCCGCCGTCAGTTCACGCTGCCGGATGACGCCGATATCAACGCCATTTCCGCCGAGAGCCGCCACGGCGTACTGGTGCTGACCATAGGCCGCAAGCGCCCGGTGGAAACCCTGCGCAAGATCGAGATCAAGCAATAGCATACGGCGCATTGATTTCATGGGATAATGGCGCCGCTCCACGGAGCGGCGATTTTTTCAGAGCAGACAGACAATGAAATTTCAGGATTACTACAAGGTTCTGGGCGTGGACCGCAACGCCGATCAGGCCGCCATCAAAAAGGCCTACCGGAAGCTGGCGCGCAAGTACCATCCTGATGTCAACAAGGAGGCCGACGCCGAGGAGCGCTTCAAGGAAGTCAACGAGGCCTACGAGGTGCTCAAGGATCCGGAAAAGCGCAAGGCCTATGACCAGTTCGGCGAGAACTGGAAGCACGGGCAGGACTTCAACGCCGGAGGCTGGGAACAGGCGGCCGGCAGCGGTTTCGAAGGTGCCGACTTCAGCGATTTCTTCGAACAGATCTTCCGCCAGCATGCGGCGGGAGGCAGCGGGCGCCGCAGCTACAGCTACGGCTTTGGTGGCGACGCCGGTTTTGACGGCGCAGGCGGCAGCTATGGTGGCTACCGCGCGCGTCCGCGCAAGGGTCAGGACCAGACATTGAAACTCGACATCACGCTCGAAGAAGCCTACCACGGCGGTGAAAAGCTGATCCAGCTGTCGCGCGGCGAACCCGGCGCCGGTGGCGTGGTCACAGCGACGATGAAGAAGCTGAAGATCAGCATTCCCAAGGGTGTGCAACAGGGGCAGAAGATTCGCCTGGCCAGGCAGGGGCATCCCTCGCTGTCGGGTGGCGAGCCGGGCGACCTGCTGCTGGAGATCAATATCCTGCCACACCGTCACTTCCGGCTCGACGGCAAGAACATCCTGCTGACCCTGCCGGTCACGCCCTGGGAGGCGGCGCTGGGCGAGAAGGTCACGGTACCGACACTGGACGGCAAGGTGGACCTCAAGCTCAAGGCGGGCATCCAGTCCGGGCAGAAGATGCGGCTCAAGGGACGCGGCATGCCGGGCAAGCCCAAGGGCGACCAGCTGGTGGAGATTCAGATTCACTCACCCCCGGCGAAGGACGATGATGCGCGCGGCTTCTATGAGGACATGAAACAGAAATTCGCTGGTTTCAATCCGCGCCGCTTCTGATGGTACGCTCAGGCGGGACAAGAACACTTCCTGCGTTCGCCGCGCTGGCACTGGCCTTCCTGCTCGGCCTGTCGTTCAGTGGCATGGGGCGTTCGGCCCTGCCCGCGGCCGTGGACGGCCAGCCACTGCCAAGCCTGGCGCCGATGCTCGAACGGGCCACGCCGGCAGTGGTCAATATCTCCACCCGCGGTCAGCTCACGGTGCGCAGCCCGCTGTTCGACGATCCCTTTTTCCAGCATTTTTTCGGCAATCCGGGTGTCGAGCGCAAGGCCGAGACCCAGAGCCTGGGGTCCGGTGTCATTGTCGACGCCGACAACGGCTACATTCTGACCAACAACCATGTGATCGAGGATGCCGTGCAGATCCGCGTCACCCTGCGTGATGGCCGCGAACTGGATGCCGAGGTCATCGGCCGGGATCCGGATACCGATATCGCGGTGATCAAGGTGCCACCAAAAAAACTGACCGTAATCGAACTGGGTGACTCCGACGCTTTGCGGGTCGGCGATTTCGTGGTGGCCATCGGCAACCCCTTCGGGCTCGGGCAGACGGTTACCTCGGGCATCGTATCGGCACTCGGTCGCTCCGGACTGGGCATCGAATCCTACGAGGATTTCATCCAGACCGATGCCTCCATCAACCCGGGCAACTCCGGCGGCGCACTGGTGGATCTGAAAGGTCGGCTGGTCGGGGTCAACACGGCCATTCTCGGAGCCGAGGGCGGTGGCCAGGGCAACATCGGCATCGGTTTTGCCATTCCCATCAACCTGGTGCGTGACATCATGCAGCAGCTGATCGAGAACGGCGAGGTCAAGCGCGGTCGTCTCGGGGTGGAGGCGCAGGACCTGAACGCCGATCTGGCCCAGGCCTTCGATCTGGAATCACGCCAGGGTGCCATCGTCACCCGGGTCGAGCAGGGGTCGCCTGCGCAGCGCGGTGGATTGCAGATCGGTGATGTGATCCTGCGCGTCAACGGTCGCAAGGTCCGTTCGTCGCTGGATATCCGCAATCTGGTCGGCCTGATGCGCCTGGGGCAGAAGGTGGAGATCGAGTTCCTGCGCGGCGGCAAGCTGCGACTTGTCCGCCTCACGGTGGAGGAGCCGCGGGTGCCCAGCCTGGACGGCGGTGAAATCCATGTGCGCCTGGCCGGCGCCAGGATCGGCAGTATTCGTGATGACGACATCCGTCGCGGCGTCAGCGAATACCTGCAGGTGCTGGAAGTGGAACAGGATTCCATCGCCTGGTTCTCCGGTGTTCGCCCCGACGATATCCTCATCGCCATCAATCAGCGTCGGGTCAGCAATCTGGAGCAGGCGAAGGCCGCGGCCGCGCGCAGCCGTTCCCTGCTGTTGACCTTGCGCCGTGGAGACCGCATGCTGCAACTGTTGCTGCAATAACCCGGAGTCTCCATGTCCTCGCCCCTGACCCATTTCGATGCCGCCGGAGAGGCCCACATGGTCGATGTCGGCGGCAAGGATGAAACCCGCCGCCGCGCCATTGCCGAGGGCTGGATCGTCATGCGGCCGGAAACCCTTTCACTGATCGAGCAGGGGCAACACCGCAAGGGCGATGTGCTGGGCATCGCCCGGGTGGCCGGCATCATGGCCACCAAGCGCACTGCCGACCTGATTCCGCTGTGTCACCCGCTGATGCTGACCCGGGTGGCGGTGGACTTCGGCATCGAGCGTGAAGCCTCGCGCATCCGCTGCCAGGTGACCGCCGAGCTGAAGGGGCAGACGGGAGTGGAAATGGAGGCTCTGACCGGCGTACAGATCGCGCTGCTGACCATCTACGACATGTGCAAGGCGGTGGATCGGGGCATGGAGATCACGCAGGTGCGCCTGATCCACAAGTCCGGCGGCAAGTCGGGCGAGTGGAACCGCGAAGCCGTCTAGCCTAGACTGTCGCCTTTTTCATCACAGGTTTTGACGACATGCACAGTGAAGAACCCATTCCCGAAGACGAAAGCCCTTTCGACCGGGCCGCGCGTGAAGCGGTGGATCTGGGCAATCGCCTGATGGACAGTGACCCGGAGGCTGATCCCTGGGAGGTCGCTTCGGGTCTGTTGTCCGGAGCCGTGCATTTCTGGCTGCATTCGCGGCAGCCCTGTGGTGATCCGAACTGTGAATCCTGCATGTCGGTCAGCGATGCCCAGTCCCGGCTGATGGCGCTGCTCGACGAGTGCAAGGCCGAGGCCGAATCCAGCTTCTACTACCACGCCCCCACCGACAGCAATGCCGGTCATGCCTGAGGCCGGCATCAGCCTTGGCGCAGTCGGGTGTTGAAGGCCTCGATATAGTCCAGGTACTGCAGAAAGGTGTCGAAATCCCCGGGCATGCTGTAGCGCGGCGCAGCCCAGGGGTGGCTGTCCCGTGTGACCGGGCCGGGTACCGTCGATACCGCGCCCAGAAGATGGGTGGTGGCGAGGAAATCCATCTCCCGCTCGCCGAAATCCCCGAGCCGCCCGGTGGGGTAGGCGAAGACCGGGGAGTAATGCTCCAGCCGCTGTTCGAGCATGTCGCAACTGCCGATGATTTCCTCTTCGACCTCCTGCGGCTGCAGCTGCGAGAGAATGCGGTGGCTGCGGGTGTGCGGGGCCAGGTAGTGCCCCTGCTGCTGGAGGCACCGGGCATCCTGCCAGCTCATCGGCGCAAAGGATTCCGGGATGCCGTCCGGGCGCTCGACATCGGCCTGCTCATAGAGCACATCCATCCAGTCGTAGATGCGTGAATGGCTGACCTTCTTGAGTCGGTTGCGCAAGGGACGGAACTGTTCCTCGTAACGGTCGGTGTCGTAGACGGCTTCGCTGCCGTCCGGCAGGGTCAATGTCAGCCGTGGACGGGGGCTGCGGGTCAGGATGTAATGGAGCTGGTCGTCCCAGGACCAGAGCCTGCGCTCGAGGAAATCGCTGATCAGGAAATAGGTCAGCGGTATGTCGAACTCGGCAAACAGGGGGCCGAGATGTTCGGCCTGGTCGAGGAAGCCGTCATCGACGGTAAAACTGACCGCGTTGAGTGGCAAGGGTTCACCGTTGCGCAGCAACTGCAGCACGTCTTCGACAGGCATGGGGCGGTAGCCCTCGCGCCGTATGTATTCGAGCTGCTTGCGCAGCATGGCCAGATAGGCCGTATTCAGCCGGCCCTCCTTGTCGCTCACCCGGTGCATCATGAACACCGGAACGAAACGGCCGGCCAGGCTGCGGCCGAGGCTTCTCGTGAAGCGGCTCATGGCCGAGCGGATCAGCAAGGACTTCAAGGGTGGGACCATCTTCTCTACTGCCGGTCTGTGGTGGCGAAAACGGCGCTGCCTGAATCCGGGCGTGTCTCGGAGAGGCGGTCGGTGCCGCGACGACTGCAGCCTGCTGGCTCGTGGCCAGGGGGGGCTGTATACAGAGCTTAGACTAGCCGATGGCAGGGGAAAAGCCTGTGAACGGGTCGGCAATGCGAAGAATTCGCATTGCCGGGGCATCAGGCGGTTTTTCTGGGGCGTCCGCGCCTGGGATGCCCTACCTTCAGCTTGAGCCTGCGTTCGACCATGCGCTTGAAGCTGTCGGGCCCGATGGGCGTGCCGGTCTGCCAGGCATCCTCGATATCGCGGATCTGCTGGGGCGTCACTCCGGCCTTGACCAGGGCATCGTATTTTTCCAGTCGTTTCCTGCCGCTGCGGGCGAGGGCCAGGTAGTGTTCCTGCGGGGTGATCAGCGGGTCCGTCTTGCCTCGGGCGTTGTGATGGTAGCTGGACCATTTCCAGGCACCTGCCGATTTTCCGAGACCGCTGCGGATGGACTGGGTTTCGATATAGACCATGGTCGGTAGCAGCCAGGTGTCCGGGTCGATCAGGCTGGCCTTGTAGCGGCCCTGCCACAGGGTGCCGGTCATGCCGTAGGTGGCATTCACATAGGGTACATAGCGGCGACCCTGGTACTGCATCATCCGGCTGGCGGCTTCCTTGTCGGGGGGTGAGCAGAGAATGTGGATCCGGTTCGGCAACAGGACATAGGCGTGTATCGGCACTTCGTACCATTCCGAGCCTTCCTGCAGCCAGTCGAGGTAGGCCAGGTAGTCCTCCTTTGCGAAAAACACCTTATCCTGGTTGTGCCCCCGTTGTACGATGTGTACCGGGTAACCGGGCAGGTAGAACCGCGGTTTTCTCGGCATGGCCGTGTCCTCCCGTCTCCATGAATCCGTTCCAGTCTATCCGATGCCTGGCAGGGCGGCAATTAAGGTGACTGACCCCTAAAAATACTTTTGATCTGAGTCACTTTCACAGGCAGTTCCATGACCGAACAGGAAGGCGTCATCAAGTACCGTCTCGATTTCGAGCCGGGTCCACCACCCGGCGAAGACCTGGAGCATTTGAAGGTCTGCCGCGCCATTCTGCATGGACTCGACATGATCGGTCAGCACCCGGACCGTTATGATGGCTACGGCTATGGCAATCTGAGCCAGCGTACAGAGGACGGCCTGTTCGTCATTTCGGCCAGCCAGAGCGGCCATCTCGAAACCCTGGAGCAGCGCCATTTCACACAGGTGCTGGAAGCGGACATTGCCGCCAACCGGCTGCGTGCCCGGGGGGTGTTGCCACCGTCATCGGAGGCGCTGACCCATGCGATGATCTACCGGCTCGATCCGGCCATAGCCTGTGTGCTGCATGAGCATCGGTTGTGGCGCTACGGACTGAACGCGGGCTTGCCCCGCACCGCAGCGACGGTGGCCTATGGCACCCCGCAGATGGCCCGCGCCGTCGAACAGGGCTTCCGCAGCGGCCAGCTGTCCGGCAAGCGCATCCTGTTCATGGCCGGGCACGAGGATGGCGTGATCGCCTTTGGCGACAGCATTTCATCGGCGCTGGGCGTGTTGCTGCATCACTGGGTGGCCTCGCGATGAAACCGGCCTGCGGCATCCGCTGAGGCGCGGGTCACTCCTTGTAGGCCGTCTTGTCCAGCCCGTACTTGCGCATCTTGTCGTAGAGGGTCTTGCGTGGCAGTCCGAGCAGGGTCATGGTGTTCTTGATCACGCCGCCGCTTTCGGCCAGGGCCTGTTCGATCAGCGCGCGCTCGAAGGCCTCCACATGCTGCGGCAGGGTCATCGGCGCGCAGGGGGCCTGATCCGCGCTCTGCTCCAGGTTGAGGCCGCAGTCGTCGTCGCCGAGCAGGATGTAACGCTCGGTAACATTGCGCAGCTCGCGCACATTGCCGGGCCAGTGGTAGGCCATCAGGCGCTGGTGGATGCGCGGGTCGATGGCCGGCGCTTCCTTGCCGTAGCGCGCGGCAGCCACCAGCAGGAAGTGCTGGAACAGCAGCGGGATGTCCTCGCGCCGCTCGCGCAGTGGAGGGATCTCCAGTGTCACCACATTCAGCCGGTAGTAAAGGTCTTCGCGGAAGCGGCCTTCGCGCGCCGCCTTGCGCAGATCGATCTTGCTGGCCGCGATGATGCGGATATCGAGTTCGATCGGGCGGTTGGAACCCAACCGTTCCAGTGAGCGTTCCTGCAGTACCCGCAACAGGCGCACCTGGGCGGCCAACGGCATGGATTCGATCTCGTCGAGAAACAGGGTGCCGCCCTGGGCGTATTCGAACTTGCCGATGCGCGTGGTCTCGGCACCGGTGAATGCGCCCTTCTCGTGGCCAAAGAGTTCGCTCTCGATCAGTTGTTCCGGTATCGCACCGCAGTTGATGGCGACGAAATTGCGGTCATGGCGCTGGCTTTGTTCGTGCAGCGAACGGGCCACCAGGTCCTTGCCGACGCCGGTTTCGCCGAGCAGCAGCAGGTCGGCGTCGGTGTCGGCGAGCTGGGCGATGCGCCGCCGCAACTGGCGGATTGCCGGCGCCTTGCCGATGATGCGTGGACCGAGGGAGTTTTGTGCCGACAGCTCGTGGCGCAGCTTGCGGTTCTCCAGCGTGAGTCTGCGCGTGTCCAGTGCCCGGCGCGTGCTGTCCACCAGACGGTCGGTGGAGAAGGGTTTCTCGATGAAGTCGTAGGCTCCTTTCTGCATCGCATCGACGGCCATCGAGATGTCGCCGTGGCCGGTGATGAGGATCACCGGCAGGTCGGCATCCAGGGCCTGTACGGCATGCAGGAATTCGAGACCGTCCATGCCCGGCAGGCGGATGTCGCAGACCAGTACGCCGGGCCAGTCGGCAGGGATCCGGCGCAGGGCTTCCTCGGCGGTTTCGCAGAGGCCGACGCGAAACCCGGCCAGTTGCAGGCTTTGTTCGTTGGCCAGGCGCAGGTCCGGTTCATCGTCGATGAACAGGACATCGGGATTGTGGTGTTCAGTCATCGGCTGCCATCAGTGATATGGTGAAACGGGCCCCGCCCTGCGGGCGGTTGGCGGCGGAAAGGTGACCGTTCATGCTGTCCATGATGCGCGCCGAGATCGACAGTCCGAGGCCGAGGCCGGTCTTCTTGGTGGTATAGAAGGGGTCAAAGATATGCTCCAGTGCCTGTTCATCGAGACCGGGGCCGTCGTCGTCCACATGGATCAGCACCCATTCCTGCTGCCGTTCGCAGCCTATGAGGATGCGACCTTCGCCGTCCAGCGCCTGCACCGCATTGTTGATGAGGTTGATCAACACCTGCTCCAGCGGGATGATCTCGGCCAGCGCGCGAGGCCCCGGCTGCGGACAGGCTGTGTCGATGTGGATTCCGCAGCGGCGGTATTGTGGCGTCACCAGGTCGATGGCGGTCTGGATCACCGGCTCGATGCGCACCGGCTCCAGTCGGTCGCTGGATTTTCGCGCAAACTGCTTCAGTTGTGAACTGATCTTTCCCATGCGTTTGGTGAGTTCGCCGATGCGCTGGAGGTTCTGATCCACCGGGTCGGTTTCGCCGCGCTCGAGGAAACGGCGTGCGTTGTCGGCGTAGCCGCGTATCGCCGCCAGAGGATTGTTCAGCTCATGGCTGATGCTGGCCGACATTTGACCCAACACCGCCAGCTTGGCGGTCTGAATCAGTTCGCCCTGGGTATCGCGCAGGCGTTGTTCGGTACGCTTGCGCTCCTCGATTTCCCGGCGCAGATCCCGGGTCTGCAGGGCGACCTGGTGTTGCAGTTCGCGTTGCGAGCGTTCGGCATAACGCTGACGCTCCAGCCTCCGGCGGTGCCGCTGCCGCAGCAGCAGGATCAGCAGCAGGCCGAGCAGGGCACTGAGCAGGGCCAGCCCGGTGGCCACCAGGCTGCCGCGCCTCACCGGATCCAGCGGCGTCAGGATGGCTACCCGCCATCCCGCTTCCGGCATCTCCTGCTGCTGGTAAAGGTAGGCCTTGCGCGCAGTGCCCGTGCCCAGTTGCAGCGTCTGCATGCTTCCGCCGGAGGTATTGTCCCAGGCCAACGGCAGCGGACGGATCTCGGTGTCCGGGTAGCGCCGGCTGTTGGTGAGTCGGGTCCGCGTCTGCTGCGACAGCGGATTGAGGCTGTGGAACAGCCAGTCGGAACGGGTCGAGATGAACACCACGCTGTCCGGGTCGGTAACGATGAACTGGGTCTGGTGGCCTGAATAGCGCTGCTCGATACCGGCCAGGTCCATCTTCACCACCAGTACCCCAATGGCCTCGGCGGCATGGATGATCGGCCAGGCGAAGTAATAGCCGCGCTGGCGCGAGGTGGAGCCGAGCGCGAAATAGCGCCCCAGGCGGCCGCTCATGGCCTGCTGGAAATAGGGGCGGAAACTGAAATTGCGCCCGACGAAGGGGCGTTTGCCGTTCCAGTTGCTGGCGGCCAGGGTGGTGCCGCCGG
>JALSKD010000165.1 GCA_026989015.1 Gammaproteobacteria bacterium | reverse complement strand
CGGGCTGATCAAGCTGGTGCAGCATCTGCCCAATGGCGATCGCCGCATCGTGCGGCTGCTGGGGCAGGGCGACCTGGCGGGCCTGGAAGGGCTGGGCGGGCAGCCGGCGGATCATGAGGCGGTCACGCTGGACCATGCCGCGGTCTGCCGCATACCGGTTTCGGTGATCAGGTCATTGCAGCGGCAAACCCCCAACCTCCACCAAGCGCTGATGCGGCGCTGGCAAAAGGCGCTGAGCGGTGCGGACCGATGGATCACCCGTCTCTCCACCGGCAATGCACGGCAACGCGTGGCGCGGCTGCTGTTGCTGCTGGAGGAGACATCCACCGACGAGAGTTTCTTCCTGCCGACACGGGAGGACATGGGCGCGATGCTCGGCGTCACCACCGAGAGTGCGAGCAAGGCCACGGCCGAGTTTCGACGGCGCGGCTGGCTCAGACCCCTGCCAGGCCACCGCGCCTGGGTCGATGCCGAAGCCCTGCGCGGCGAGGCGGACTGATCAGGCCGTCATCCGCAGCACGATCCAGCCGCCCAGCCCGGTGGTGAACAGGCCAATGGCCAGCTGCAAGCCGTTGTGCAGCCAGGTCAGGCGCCGTGCGGAAGCGGTCAGGGGCAAAGCGATGACGCTGGATACCGCCGCCATGCCGGCAATGGACCCGATGCCGAACAGCAGCATGTAGAGCATGCCCAGCCAGGCCGAATCCAGGCTCTGCAGGGTCAGCAGAATCAGTGCTGCCGACCCGGCCATGCCGTGCATGAAGCCGATGAACAGGGTGCGCCAGGGGAAATCGCCGTGCTCGTGGGCGTGGCGGTCGGGGTCGTGACCCGTTTCGCCGGCATGGGAATGGGCGTGAAAATGCGCGGTGCCGTCGGCGTGCCGGTGGGCATGGAAATGGATGCGGTCGCGGATCACCCGACGCAATACATCCAGCCCGAGCAGGATCAGCATGACGCCCACCGCCAGTTCCAGCCCGTCGGCCAGATCCTGCGGCATCACCGTATCCATCCACAGCACGACGGAACCGAAGAGGAACAGTGTGGTGGTGTGCCCCAGCCCCCAGACCGCGCCGTGGCGCACGGTGGCACGGATGCTGGTCTCGCGGCTGGAGATGGACGCCACCGCCGCCAGGTGATCGGCCTCCAGCGCATGGCGCATGCCGATGAGGAAGCCCAGTAACAATAAACTCAACATGATGGATGACTCCTAACAGATCCGGGGCAGCTGCTCGCCCACCAGAAGATCGACAATGCGTTCACCACCGAAACCGGTGGTCAAGAGGACGCGGGTGGCCGGTTCGGCCAGGACTTCGCCAATCAGCGCGGCCTCTTCCCCTCCCGGTTGCTGACGCAGTATGTGTAATGCCTCCTCGGCCTGATCCTCGGCAACAATGGCGACCAGCTTACCTTCGTTGGCCAGATACAGCGGATCGAGGCCCAGGAGTTCACAGGTGCCACGTACTGCGTCGCGCAAGGGCAGGTGGTTTTCCTCGATGCGTATTGCGCAGCGGCTGGCTTCGGCAAATTCGTTGAGCACAGTGGCCACTCCGCCACGGGTGGCGTCGCGCAGGCAATGGATGTCGATGCCGCCGTCGAGCAGGGCTTCGACCAGTCCATTGAGCGGCCGGCAGTCGCTTTCCACCGGGCTGTCCAGACCCAGCTCGCCACGGGCATCGACGATGGCCGCGCCGTGATCGCCGATGTAACCGTTGATCAGTATCCGGTCGCCGGGTCGGGCCCGGTCACTGCGGATGTCGCAGCCACGCCGGATGACTCCGATGCCGGCGGTGTTGATGAACAGCTTGTCAGCAGCGCCTCGGGGCACGACCTTGGTATCCCCGGTGACAATGCGTACCCCGGCGGCGTCGGCGGTCCGTTTCATCGAGTCAATGACCCGTCGCAGGGTATCGATAGGCAGACCTTCCTCAAGAATCAGGCCGCAGGTCAGGTAGAGCGGGCGCGCGCCGCCGACCGCCAGGTCGTTGACGGTGCCGGCCACGGCCAGGGTTCCGATATCGCCGCCGGGAAAAAACAGTGGGTCGACGACGAAGCTGTCGGTGGTCATCGCCAGGCGGTCACCGAGATCCGACAGGCTGTCGAGGTCGAAGCGAGCCTGATCCTCAAGCAGACGCAGCTCCGGACTGTCAAACCCGGCCACGAACAGCTGGTCGATGAGGTCGCGCATGGCCTTGCCACCGCTGCCGTGGGCCAAGGTGATGACCGAGTCGGGATCAAAGCGGCTCATGCGGCGTCGGCCCCCGTTGAAGCGGGTTTGCGCCGGTCTTTCTGTTCCCGCAGGCGCAATAAGTCGGGGAGGTTGCCGAAGTTGTAATAAGCGGCGCAAGCGCCTTCACTGGAGACCATCAGTGCGCCCATCGGGGTTTGCGGGGTGCAGGCATCCCCAAAGACCTTGCACTCCCAGGGGCGTATGACGCCCTTGATCACCTCGCCGCACTGGCAGGCCTTGGGGTCGGCGATCTTCAGATTGGGAATGGTGAATTTGCGTTCGGCATCGTAGTCGGCGAAGGCGCCGCGCATGCGGACCCCGGAATGGTCGATGGAACCCAGGCCGCGCCATTCGAAGTATTCACGCAACTCGAAGACCTCTGCGATGGCCTGCAGACCGGCATCGTTGCCGTTTTTGGGGACGATGCGCTGGTACTGGTTTTCCACTTCCGACCGCCCTTCGGCAAGCTGGCGCAATACCATGTAGATGGACTGCAGGATGTCCAGCGGCTCGAATCCGGTGATGACAATGGGCTTTCCGTAATCAGCGGCGATGAACTGGAACGGCTGCTCCCCCACCACCATGCTGACATGGCCGGGTGCAAGGAAAGCGTCGATTTGCATGTCGGGCGAGTCCAGTACCGCCTTGATGGTGGGGACCGTGGTGATGTGGTTGCAAAACAGCGAGAAGTTTCGAATGCCTTCGTTTTTGGCTTGCAGCACGGTCAGAGCGGTGCTTGGCATGGTGGTTTCGAATCCGAGTGCGAAGAAGATCACCTGCCGGTCCGGGTTGCGCCGCGCCAGTTCCAGCGCGTCCAGCGGTGAATAGACCATGCGGACATCCGCACCTTCGGCCTTGGCCTGCAACAGGCTCTTGCGCGATCCGGGTACGCGCATGGCGTCGCCGAAGGTGGTGAAGATGACATCCGGCCGTTCGGCCAGCGCTACGCAGTCGTCGACCCGGCCCATCGGCAATACACAGACCGGGCAACCGGGGCCATGCACCATTTCCAGGCCTTCCGGCAGCATTTGTTCGATGCCGTAACGGAACAGGGTATGGGTGTGCCCTCCGCAAAATTCCATGATTTGCAAAGGCCGACCGCGGTCCTTGCGCAGCTTCAGCATCACGGCTTCGATCCGTTGCTGGAGGCGACGGGCTTTTTCGGGGTCGCGAAACTCATCGACATATTTCATGGCTGGTTCTCCTTCAGTCGCCCGCGGTCGTCGGCGAGCAGGGTGTGTACGAGATCCCACAGGATGTGGTAGCAGGCGACATGCACCTCCTGCACCCGGTGGATGGAGTCGGTTTCGACCACCAGGCAGTGGTCGAGCAGGCCGGAAGAGCGCATTTCACCGCCGTTTCCCCCGGCAAAGCCCAGAGTGACCATGTTCATTTCCCGGGCCTTGGCAAAACCGGCCATCAGGTTTTCGGAATTGCCACTGGTGGAAAAGCCGATCACGCAGTCACCGGCCCGGCCCTGGGCCTCGATCTGGCGGGCGAAGACATGGCGAAGTCCGACATCATTGGCCACGGCACTGAGAAAGGCCAGGTCATTGCCCAGGTTGAAGGCAGGCAGGCTGGGACGGCCTGCGGTTACGGGGTGCTGGAATTCCACTGCCACATGGCTTGCATCGCAGCTGGAGCCGCCATTGCCCATCGACATCAGCTTGCCACCACGGCGGTAGGTTTCGGCCAGGGCCTGGGCGGCGGCGACCAGGGCTGAAGCCTGCGTATCGAAAAAACGGCGCTTGGACTCGATGCTCTCCTCGGCCTTGCATGCGACCGAGTCGAGCAGTGCCCTGTGCTCCTGGTTTCGATCCTTGCGGCTTCCGTGCAGGAAGGGGTACAGACCTTCCAGAGCGTTTTTACGGCTCATGCCAGGGCCTGCTCGGAATCACGCATGGCATCCAGCTCCTGCTGGACTTCGCCCAGCTCATCAAGGATGGCCAGGGTCTTGCGCGCTTCTGCCTCGTCGATACGGCTCATTGCAAAGCCCACATGGACCAGTACCCAGTCGCCAATGCAAGTTTCCGGGGGGTGGTCGTCGGTGACGATGCAGGCGATATTGACCGGGCGGGTGACGCCGCTGACATTGACTTCGGCCAACATCTGTTCAGTATCGGTGATGGCGGTGATCTGACCGGGAATTCCGAGACACATGATGAGTGCTCCTGTTTGATTATGTGGAAGCCAGCAGGCGCGCGGCGCCGATGGCAGCCTGCCCAAGAGACAGGCCGCCATCATTGGCAGGCACCTGTCGGTGAACGAAGACCTCAAAGCCTTCACTGCTCAGGGTCTGCTCCAGTGCCTGAAGCAGGGTCGCATTCTGCATTACGCCGCCCGACAGGGCGACTTTATGGATCGATTGCGATTCGCGCAGCATGCGACAGGAGTTCACAAGGCCGGCCACAAGGGCGGCATGGAAGCGTGCGGCCATCAGTCCGCGTGGTACGCCTCGACGCAGATCGTCGAGCAAGTGCTGCCACAGGCGAGCCGGATCCAACACATGGCTGGAGTCAAGCGCCCGCAGGTCGAAGGGGTAGGCGGTTTCAGCGTCGAGGGCGTGTGCTCTCGTGCTTTGCTCCAGCTCGATGGCGGCCTGCCCTTCATAGCTGATGCTGTCGAAACGGATGCCGATCACAGCGGCGACGGCATCGAACAGCCGGCCGGCAGAACTGGATAGAGGGGCATTGGTGCCCGTTTTCACCATGCCGGACAGCGTGGCCAGAGGACGGCGCGCCAGTGACCGGAAGATGGGCAAGGAGTCGTTTTCAGGCTGCTCGGGCATCAGGCCGTGGTGGTGCAGTTGTGACCAGGCATTGCGCCAGGGTTCGAGCATGGCCTTGACGCCTCCGGGCAGGGGGACCGGCATGAAATGCACGGCGCGCTGGTAAGTGCGGTAATCGGCAATCAGCACTTCACCGCCCCACAGGTTTCCGTCATCGCCGAGCCCCAGCCCGTCGACAGCGATGCCGATGACCGGGTCTCCGTCCAGGGGGTGTCCGTTGTCGGCGAGGCAACTGGCGACATGGGCGTGATGGTGCTGTACCTCCAACAGCGGCTTCCGTGAGGCGCTGGCTTGCTCTCGCCCGAACTGGCTAGGCAGGTATTGCGGGTGCAGGTCCACGACAAAGGCATGAGGCTTGAATTGCCACAGTCGCTGATAGCGGTCCAGCTGGTTTCGGTATTCTTCCCAGGCGGCCGCGTTCTGGAGGTCGCCGATATGCTGCGACAGGGTCGCGGCACCGCCACGCAGCAGGCAGAAGGTGTTTTTCATTTCCGCTCCGCATGCCAGCAGATCGGGCGCTGCTGCAAAGCCTTCCGGCAAAGTCAGTGGCGTGGGGGCATAGCCGCGGGCACGTCGCAACAGGCTGAGCCTGGGTTCTCCGGAGACCGTGATTCGCCGTGCAACGCTGTCATCCACACGGTTGACGACTTTGCGATCATGCCACAGAAAGCCGTCGCAGAAGGCAGCGAGTTTGTGCAATGCTTCATCGTTGCCTCGGCATTGGGGTTCCCCGCGCGCGTTGCCGGAGGTGAGCACAATGGGGCCATCCAGTTCACGCAGCAACAGGTGGTGGAGCGGGGTGTTCGGCAACATGAACCCCAGTTCGTCGAGGCCGGGGGCAATGGCATCGGGCAATGGGTGTTGGCTGTCGTTGCGCCGGCGCAACAGCAGGATGGGCGCTGCGGGGCTGGCGAGCTGGCTGGCTTCGAAGTCGTCGATCAGGGCATGTTCGCGCAGCTGTTCGAGGTCGCGGGCCATTAGCGCAAAAGGCTTGTGCGGCCGCTGTTTGCGGGTTCTCAAGCGATGGATGGCCTCCGGATCCATGGCCGAGCAAGCCAGTTGGAAGCCGCCGATCCCCTTGATGGCGATGATCTGGCCGGCATGCAGCCGGTGAGCCGTGTCGCGTATCGGGTCATCAGTGGCGATCGGTTTTCCCCTGGCGTCGGTCAGGGTGAGTCGGGGGCCGCATTCGGGGCAGGCGGTGGGTTGGGCGTGAAAGCGGCGGTTGGCCGGGTCTTCGTATTCCGTGCGGCAGGCCGGGCACAGGGCGAAGGGAGCCATGCTGGTCCGCTCACGGTCGTAGGGAATGTCGCGAATGATCGACAACCTTGGGCCACAGTGAGTGCAATTGGCGAAAGGGTGGCGGTAGCGCCGATCCGTTGGGTCCAGCACCTCCTTTATGCAGTGTGCGCAACTGGCTGCGTCCGGTACCACGCCGGCGAGGGCCGTGCCGCTGCCGCTGCCGACGATGCAAAACCCGTTGCCGGGCAGCCAGCGGTGATCGGCTTTGCACACCTCGATGCGGTCGATGCGGGCCAGCGGAGGGCAGGCAGCCCGCAGGCGCTCCGGGAAGGCTTCCAGTGCCTGCACAGACCCATGAGCCCGCACCCACACGCCTTCACCGTCGTTGCGGACATCACCTCGCAGACCCAGCTCCCGGGCCAGCCGCCAGACGGTGGGGCGGAAGCCCACGCCTTGAACCAGTCCGCGGATGCGCCAGGCTCGAGTCTGCAGTGGGTGGTGGTCGAGAGCCAGATTCATGTCAGTGTACCGTGCAGACCATGCAGGGATCGAAGGAACGAATGATGTGCTGGATTACTACCGGGTCGTCATCGTTGCCGACCATCGTGCCTTGCAATGCTTGCTCCAGGGGGCCAGGTTGCTCGTCGCGGTCACGCGGTGAGAAATTCCAGGTCGTGGGGGCGATGATCTGGTAGTTGATGATGCGCTGGTGGCGGATCACCATCCAGTGCCCCAGGCTGCCGCGAGCCGCCTCCACCAGGCCGGCACCCCGGCCTTCCTCGATGGGGCGTGTCGGGGTACAAAAGGAAGCGCCCGGGCGCAGCGCGCGGACCCAGTCTTCCATGGCGGGCACCACCCGCGCCAGCTCCAGCAGACGCGCTACCACGCGCGCCCGTACATTACCGCCCTGGTGGCGTACCAGATCGAGGATCAGTGGGTGACCGTCGTTGAGTTGCCGCGCCAGTGCACCGACCTCGGCGATCTGGCCGTCGAGGCGAGGTGCCTTGCACCAGCTGTAACCCTGGTCGTCGTCATCGCCGGGTAGGGTACTGCCCTGCCATGGGTGCAGGGGCTCGCTCTGAGCGTTGAGCCAGCTGTGGCTGAGGTCTTCGCGGATGGCTTCGCTGTCCAATGTTTGCTGACGGCCATTTTCCCAGATACCCCGGCCAAACAGATGCTCTCCGGATTCATCCGGATAGGCACCGTAACTCATGAACAGATCGCCCGCGCGGCCCAGGAGTTGCAGTCGGTGCTGGTCCGACAGGCGCAGAAAGTGGGCAAAGTCCGAATCGGGGTGCTGTTCGGCAAATGCATCGAGAGCCTGGCTGCTGTCCAGCGCATCAATTGCCTCCAGAGGCGCAGCGAACAGGCGGGTTTCCAGAAAATGGCGGAACGCACGCAGCAGCGTACCCAGGCGGGATTTTTCGGCAGCCTCGACAGGGCGGGTGGTGCCACCGGGTTGCAGGGCCAGGGAATGCGGCCACTTCCCGGCCAGCAAACCGGTAATGTGCATGAAACCTGCGCGCGCTGCCAGCATCTCGGGAGCCGCGCTGCCCTGCTGTGCCTTGAAGCGGTGTGCCGTGGTGTCGAACCCGTGTTGGTTGCGGTATGCGTCTCTCGCGAAGTCGGGCATGAAAAACAGATAGAAATGGGTCAGGTGATCGGCAAGATTCTCGGTGGCAAGGATCAGATTGGTGGCGAGACGGCCGTTTTCAGTGGGTGCAATTCCCTGGGCTTGAGCCAGTGCCGTTGCCGCGGCCACCGATTGGGATACGGAACAGATACCGCAAATGCGAGGGGTATAGACCAGAGCATCCTGCGGCGGCTTGCCCTGCAGGATGTGTTCAAATCCGCGGAACAGGGGCGAATTCACCCGGGCCTGTCTGATGACGCCGTCTTCGACTTCCAGAGTGATTTCAAGGTCGCCCTCTACGCGATTGAAAGGTCCGAGCAGGCGGCGGCTCATGACTCCTCCTCCTTCTGACGCCCCGGTGGTATGCGGATGTGGTCGGCCGTGGCATTGAGCTTGAGGCGCTGAGGAGTAGCCGCCTTGGACAACGAGGCCAGGGCCACGAACCAGGCCTTGGGCATGTCGGTGGGCAGCCCCACCGGGATGCCGGCGATCTTCGGCGTTTCGGTGAACGGATGTCCGGGCTCCTCGAAGCCGGGTGCGGTGCAGTTGATGCAGGCATAACCGCCACGCAGACAGGAGCCCCCACCGTTCCACGGACGGATATTGCAGTCGGCCCGCGCCTGGGTGCCCAGGCAGCCCATGTGTTCCATCATGCAGCCCAGATCCGAGGGTTTTTCGGCGCTGGCCTTGTATTCGTAGAATTCGTTGCGCGGACACCCGTGGTGGACCAGGTGATCGGTGACGGCGCGCGGGCGGTTGAGTTCATCGATATGCGACTCATGGAAGTCACCGGCGGCCAGTTGGCACAGTACATCCAGAACCCAGCCGGGGTGGGTGGGACAGCCGGCAATATTGATGACCGGCAGGCCGGAGCGACTGCGCCAGTCCACACCCAGCAGTCCGCCGGGCTCGGCTATATGGTATCCGAGCCCGGTGGCTTCCCCGGGGTTGGAGCCGGCCAGCGTGATCCCCCCGAAGGCAGCGCACTGGCCGATGGCCAGGCAGTGACGGGCCTGACCGGCCAGGCTGCGAATGACATCGAACATGGGACGGCGGGTGCCGGCCAGCCGGTGAAAGCGTCCGCTTCCGTTGGGGCCCATCATCACCGATCCTTCCAGGCACAAGGCGTCCAGCTTTTGCCGGCCTTGTTCGATGTCTTCGATCAGTTGCAGGAACTCAGCGGTACCGGCCTCGGAAAGAGAGGGATGCCAGAGTAACTCAATGTCGTTGATGGCCAGTGTGGTCAGCAGGTCGGGGGATTCGGCATTGAGCAGTGACAGGCTGCATCCACCACAACCGCCCGACTGCAACCAGAGTACCCGGTAACTCATGATGGGGCGTCCTCTGTCAGTGCTTTGATTGGCAAGGACAGGATGAATTCGGCTCCGGGCCCATCCGGTTCGGTATATTCCAGCTGCCCATTACACTGTTCGGTGGCCAGTCCGTAGCTGATGTACAGTCCAAGCCCGGTGCCGTGACCTACCGGCTTGGTGGTAAAAAAGGGGTCAAAGATCTGCAGCCGGTTCTCTTCTGGGATTCCGGGGCCATGGTCCCTGATGTGCAAGCGGACAAAATGATCATCGTGTTCGAGGCGAATGTCGATCTTCAGGGCCGGCAGCCCGGTCATGGCATCGATTGCGTTCTGGAACAGGTTGACGAGGATCTGGTGGATATGCCCTTCATTGTTGTGCAGCCACAGTTCGGACGGCAAGGTTTCCCGTACAATGGTTTTGGACGGGTGGGACTTTTGAACCCAGGACAAGGCCCTGTGCACCACGCGCACCAGATCGAAATCCCTGCGGCTTTGTTTCTGCGGGGTAGTGAACTTGCGCAGATTCTGCACGATGTCACGCACCCGTTCCGCACCCTCCAGTGAGCCATCGACCAGCGGCCCGATGTCCGCCAGCATCCGGTCGATGCCAAGGCTTTCACGCAGGTGTTCGCGTGCCGCGTCATCGATACCGCTGTGTATCGCGTCGAGGTAATGCTGCAGGTCCCTCTGGTAGCCTTTCAGAGCGTGCATGTTGGCGAACAGGAAACTGATCGGGTTGTTCAGCTCATGAGCGACCCCAGCGACCAGACGGCCCAGCGAGGCGAGTTTTTCCGATTGCAACAATTGTTGCTGGGTGGTTTTGAGCTTCTCGTGTGCTTCCTTCAGTTCGGCATAAGCCTTGCGCAGTTCGCGCAACGGGCGGCCGGTGATGACCAGGCCGGAAAGCCGATTGTCATGATCGTAACGCGCATTGCAATTGATGGCCATGGGTACCGGCTCGCCACGGGCATCGATCAGGTCGGCTTCGCAGTCGATTCGGGTGCCGGAACGCATGTGTTGCTGAAAGTCCGCCAGCAGTGGTTTTTGCTCGTCGGTAAACAGGCGGTCCATGGGATTGCCTTCCACGGCATCCGGTTCCAGACCCAGGGTATCGCAAAGGGCGGAATTGACGCGTTGAACACGGCCGTTGATGTCGGTGACGATGAGGATCTCCGACATGGATGACAGGATGCTGTGGATGAATTTTTGGGCGTCCTCGAGTTCGGCATTCTTGCGTTCCAGCTCCACCTGGGAGAGTACAAGGTCGGCATAGATGTCATCCATGCGCTGGATGACATCGATCCAGGCCTGGTCGTCGGAACGGCGGCGCTCCTGGGTCAGGTCGCCAGG
>JALSKD010000164.1 GCA_026989015.1 Gammaproteobacteria bacterium | reverse complement strand
GCCCCGGTCACGCAGTGGCGGCATGCGCAGCGGCATGACATTGAGTCGATAGTAAAGGTCTTCGCGGAATCGCTTCTGTTCCACCATTTCCGCCAGATCGCGGTGGGTGGCGGAAATCAGCCGGATATCCACATGGCGCACCCGGTCGGACCCCACACGGCGCACCTCCCCGTCCTCGATCACCCGCAGCAGCTTGGCCTGGGCTTCCAGCGACAGCTCGCCCACCTCGTCGAGAAACAGGGTGCCGCCATCGGCCTCGGCGATCAGGCCGCGCCGGCTCTGCTGCGCGCCTGTGAAGGCGCCCTGCACATGCCCGAACAGTTCGGATTCGATCAGTGTCTCGGCGATCGATGCGCAGTTGACGCAGACCAGCGGGAAATCCGCGCGCGGACTGGCGGCATGGATGGCCCGCGCCGCCAGCTCCTTGCCGGTACCGGTTTCACCCTGCACCAGAATCGGTGCCGCGCTGTGCGCGATGCGGCCGATGCGCTCGATGACCTCCTGCATCACCGCGCTGTCTCCGCGCAGCTTGCTGACCGGATAACGCCGCTCGATCTCGCGCTTCAGCGAACGGTTCTGTGCCTGCAAGCGTCCTCCCTGCAGGATGCGTTCGACGGTCAACCGCATCTCGTCATGGCTCCAGGGCTTGGCGATGTAGTCCACCGCTCCCTGTTTCATGGCATCCACCGCCGACTCCACCGACGAATAGCTGGTCATCAACAGCACCGGCACCGGCGCCGCGGGTTGAATCAGTTCGGTGCCTTCGGCGCCGGGCAGGCGGATATCGGCGATGATCAGGTCGAAATTGTCCAGTCCCTCGGCCATCGCCTCGTCCACGCTGCCGACGCCGCGCACCTGGTGCCCGTCCCGGCCCAGCAGCCGTGCCAGACTGTCGCGAATGATGGTTTCGTCCTCGACGATCAGGATGTCACTCATCGGCCATTCCCTCCGGTTGGCGCAGGATTACAATGAATTCGCTGCCTTCCCCTGGCTGGCTGTGCACCTCGATACGCCCGCTATGATCGCGCACAATGCTCCAGGCCAGGGTCAGCCCCAGCCCGGTGCCCTCGCCGGCCTTCTTGGTGGTGTAGAAGGGGTCATAGATGCGGCTGATCTGCTGCGCCTCCATGCCGTGCCCTCGGTCGGCTACGCGCAGCTCCAGTTCCCGGCCCCGTGGCCGCCAGCCGATCCGCACCACCGCGCCCTCGTCCGAAGCGTCCACCGCATTGGTCAGCAGGTTGACCAGCAGCTGCTGCAGCTGCTGGAAATCGCCGTGCACCCGCAGAGAAGCATCGCCATCGGCCCTGAATTCAATCTGCTTGCCCTTGCGGCTCAACGACACCAGGCGTATGGCCTCATCCACCAGTTCGGCCACCTGTACCGGCTGCGGCCGATGTTCCAGCCCGGCTCCGGCGTGGCTGTAGCGCACCAGCGACTGCACGATGGTCGAGATGCGGCGGGTCAACCGCAGAATATCGTCCAGGCCACGCTCCACGAAATTCCGGTCCTCTGGCTCGGCCTTCAGGTCCTGGGCCAGACAGGCGATGCCGGTAACCGGGTTGCCGATCTCGTGGGCCACACCGGTGGCCAGCCGGCCGATGGACGCCAGCCGTTCACTGTGCGCCAGCTCCATTTCCAGCTGATGAATCTCGGAGTGATCCTCGATCACGATCACCAGCCCGCGATGGTCCTCGTCGCTGCGCCCCTGCAGCGCGGACCGGAACAGGTTGAGCACGCGCAGGCCGTCCGGCAATTTCTGCTTGAGCCCGCGCCGCACCGGCTCATCGCCCTCGATGAAGGCCACCAGCACACGGTTCCAGGGCTCCGGCAGCTGAGCCAGCGGCAGACCCAGCACCCGGTCGTCCCCGATTCCGCTGAGCCGCTCCATAGCCGCGTTCCAGCTGGCCACCTGCAGCTCGGCCGAGACCGTCACCACCGCCAGCGGCAGGTCGTAGAGCACCTGGCGGTGGAAACGGCGCAGGGCATCCAGCTCGCCGGCCATCTCCTTGAGCTCATGGCGCGAACCGGCCAGGCTTTTCTCGACGAAACGAATGGTGTCGGCAATCGCCACCCGCGCATTGGCATCCACCGCCAGCTGCTCGGTCACCACCATGTTGGCGAGCACCGGCCCCACCAGGCCGGACAGGTTGTGACGGATCTGCTGGCGCAGCCGGGCCAGCTCGCCACGGCCCAGATCGGGCCCTTTCAGGCCCAGATCCTGCAGCGCCAGAGCCACTTCATGGGCCGCCATGTCGGCCCCAGTGATCTCCGCCAGCCGCGCCTCGAACTGCTGCAGCGTGCTGGCATGGGGAATGGCCTGGCTGTCGTGCCGCGCAGGGCCGGAGCAGGCCTCGGCGGCACGCCGCTCATCCTCATCCTGCGGACGCAACAACGAAACCAGCACGAACAGCGAAGCATTGACCATCAGTGTCCACTGGGCACTGTCGGTGGACGACATCGGGACCATCAACCCCTGCAAAAGCGCATCCTGCAGCCAGCCGGCTCGCGCGAACAGCGGCAGGATCAGGGTCAGCACCCACAGCACCCCACCGGCAGCCAGCCCGGCGATGAACCCGCTGCGGCTGGCGCGCCGCCAGAACAGCAGCCCGAAGATGCCGGGCAGGAACTGCGCCACCGCCACGAAGGAGATCAGCCCCAGGTCGGTCAGCTCCTGGTGGGTTTGCAGAAACAGGTAGAAGGCAAAACCGGCCTGGATGATCAGCGCGATCAGGATCCGCTTGCCCCAGATCAGCAGGCGATAGAGGTTCACCGGCAACGCCTTCTGCCGGGTCAGGCGCAGTGGCAGCACCAGGTGGTTGAGGCACATCGAGGCCAGCGCGATGGTGGTGACGATGATCATCGCGCTGGCGGCGGAGATGCCGCCGATGAAGATGAACACCGGCAGCAGCGGCCATTGGCTCTGCATCGATACGCCGAGCACATACAGGTCCGCGCCATAACTCAGATCCAGCGACTGGCCGGCCCACAGGATCGGCGGTATCGACAGGTTGAGCAGCAACAGGAACAGCGGGAACAGCCAGCTGGCCGAGCGCAGATTGCCGCTGCGGATGTTCTCGACGAAGATCATGTGGAACTGCCGCGGCAGCAGGAAGGCGGCGCTGAAGGCCAGCAACAGCATGGTCGCCCAGGGACCCTCATGGATCGGCCGCATCAGTGCCTCGGTGGCCTGCGGATTGCTGGCCAGCCAGCTGGAGAACCCGCTCGGCCCGTTGAAGATGCCGAACACCGCGTAGGCGCCCACCACCATCAGCGCCACCAGCTTGACCAGCGATTCGAAGGCGATGGCCACCACCAGCCCTTCGTGCTTCTCGCGGGGCGTCAGGTGGCGGGCGCCGAAGAGGATGGCGAACAGGGTCATGGTCAGGCTGAAGCCCAACGCCAGATAGCCGGTGGTGGTATCGCCGGTGAGCACCCGCAGGGTATCGGTGACGGCCTGGATCTGCAACGCCATGTAGGGCAGGGCGCCAGTGAGCATGAACAGGGTCACCAGCACGCCGGCCAGCTGGCTGTGGTAGCGGAAGGCCATCAGATCGGCCAGCGAGGACAGCTGGTACTGCTTGACCAGTCTCAGGATCGGGCGCAGCAGGATCGGTGAGGCGAGAAAGGCCAGGGTAACACCGAGATAGACGGCGAGAAAGGTATAACCCTGGCGGTCGGCCAGGCCAACGCTGCCGTAGTAGCTCCAGGAAGTGGCATAGACCCCAAGCGACAGCGCGTAGACCAGCGGGTGGCGCACCAGCCGTCGCGGCAGCCACTTGCGCTCGGCGGCACTGGCGATCAGAAACAGCAATCCCAGGTAGAGCACGCTGACGGCGAACAGCACCCACAGCTCGAAGTGCATCATGCGCTCAGTACCCGTCGTCCCGCCGGCGGTCGACCCCATGCTGCAGCGCCGCGCTGAGCAGAATGATGAACGCCCACAGCAGGTAGGGGGCGTACCAGGGCCCGTCCAGCGCCGCCCACCATTGCCTCAGCGGTGACAGCAACAGCAGCAACGCCAGCAGCACTGCGATCAGGGTCAACTCGACCCGGGACACGGAAGCGGAACGCGTGGCCATGAACAGCCCTCCGGATTCGTTACGGTTGGGAACACTCGAGTGTTACCCAGAGTAACATGAGAGGCTTTTTTCTGTCATTCTCCGCCGCAAACCCCGATATTTGGCAATATCATTTTCAACCCGGCGCGAATCATGCTAAAAAAGCCGCACTGTGACGCCGGTCACGCCGGCCGAATCAGCCATAACAATCACTCACAGAGCCTGGGCAGGGCCATGTTCCGCTGCCAGCCAGCGCTCCCATGACATTGAGGTAAACCATGACCAAGAAAGACACCACGAATTCCGGCCGTCGCGGCTTCCTGAAGGCGACCGCCGCCACCGGCGTCGCCGCCAGTGCTCCGATGTTCTTCATCAAGGACGGCCATGCCGCCGCCCACGGTGGCATGAACTTCCGCAACAACCCCGGCAAGGCCAAGAGCATCAAGCTCGGTTTCAATGTGCCGCAGACCGGCGCCTACGCCGACGAGGGCGCGGACGAACTGCGCGCCTTCAAACTGGCGGTCAAGCACCTCAACGGCGAGGGCGACGGCGGCATGCTCAACACCATGAAGCCGCTGGCGCTGAAGGGCAACGGCGTGCTGGGCAAGAAGGTCGAGTATGTCACCGGTGACACCCAGACCAAGTCCGACGCGGCCCGTGCTTCCGCCAAGCGTATGATCGAGAAGGACGGCGTGCTGATGATCTCCGGCGGTTCCTCCTCCGGCGTCGCCATCGCGGTTCAGGGCCTGTGTCAGGAGATGGGCGTCATCTTCATGGCGGGCCTGACCCACTCCAACGACACCACCGGCAAGGACTGCCGCCGTTACGGCTTCCGCCACTTCTTCAATGCCTACATGTCCGGCCGCGCGCTGGGTCCGGTGCTGAAGAAGGAATACGGCACCGACCGCAAGGCCTACCACCTGACCGCCGACTATACCTGGGGCTGGACCCAGGAAGAGTCGATCAAGCAGACCACCGAGGAGCTGGGCTGGAAAACCGTCAAGACCGTGCGCACCCCGGTCGGCGCCGGCGACTTCTCGCAGTACATCACTCCGGTGCTGAACTCGGGCGCCGATGTGCTGATCCTCAACCACTACGGCAAGGACATGATCAACTCGCTGACCCAGGCGGTGCAGTTCGGCCTCAAGGACAAGATGGTCAACGGCAAGCAGTTCGAGATCATCGTTCCGCTGTTCTCGCGGCTGATGGCCCAGGGCGCCGGCGATGCGATCAAGGGCATTCTTGGCACCACCAACTGGAACTGGCAGCTCAAGGACGCCGGTTCCCAGGCCTTCGTCAAGTCCTTCGGCGCCGAGTACGGCTTCCCGCCGTCGCAGGCCGCGCATACCTGCTATGTGCAGACCCTGCTGTACGCCGATGCCTGCCAGCGCGCCGGCACCTTCTACCCGCCGGAAGTCATCAAGGCGCTGGAAGGCTTCAACTTCGATGGCATGGGCAACGGCCCGACCGAGTACCGCGCCGAGGATCACCAATGCTTCAAGGATGTGCTGGTCGTACGCGGCAACCCGAACCCGACCAGCCAGTTCGATCTGCTGCAGGTCGAGCAGATCGTGCCGCGCAAGCAGGTCGAGTACCCGCCGACCCAGTTCGGCTGCAAGCTCGGGCCCTACAAGGTCTGATCCGGCCCTGTCCGGCCGCGCTCCCGGGCGCGGCCACTCCTGAACTCGCGCCCGCTCACTTGCGGGCGCGAATTCATGTCAACCGCATTCCTTGAACCCTTTGGGGCAGATTTATGGACGCCATCCTGATTCAAATACTGAACGGCCTGGACAAGGGCGGAGCCTATGCGCTGATCGCGCTGGGGCTGACGCTGGCCTTCGGCACCCTGGGCATCGTCAATTTCGCCCATGGCGCCCTGTTCATGCTGGGCGCTTTCGGCGCCGTTTCGGTACAGCAGTTGCTGACCATCTCCAAGCGCGTCAAGGATGAGAGCATCACCTTTTTCGATGCCTACAAGGAAATCCCCTACCTCGAAATCTGGTGGGGCGATACCGGCCGCATGATCATCGATTACGCGGTCCCCATATCCATTCTGTTCGTGATTCCGTTCATGCTGCTCATCGGCGTGCTGATGGAACGCGGGCTGATCAAGCATTTCTACAAGCGTACCCACGCCGACCAGATCCTGGTCACCTTCGGCCTCGCCATCGTGCTGCAGGAACTGGTCAAGGCCTATTTCGGCGCCAACCCGATCCCGACGCCGGCGCCGGCCGTGGTTTCCGGCAGCGCGCCGGTGGGCGCCTTCTTCGGCCTCGGCGAGGATCTGGTCTACCCCTGGTGGCGGCTGATCTACCTGCTGGCATCGGGGCTGATCATCTTCGCCGTGTTCGCCTTTCTGAAGTTCACCACCTTCGGCATGGTGGTGCGCGCCGGCATGGCGGACCGTGAAACGGTCGGCCTGCTGGGCATCAATGTGCAGCGCCGTTTCACCATCGTGTTCGGCCTGGCGGCGGTGGTCGCCGGTGTCGCCGGCGCCCTGTACGCCCCGATCCTGCCCCCCGATTACCACATGGGCATGGATTTTCTGGTGCTGTCCTTCGTGGTGGTGGTGGTCGGCGGCATGGGCTCGCTGGAAGGCGCCGTGGCCGCCGGCTTCCTGCTCGGTATCCTGCAGTCCTTCGCCTCGATGAACGAAGTGAAGTCCATCATCCCCGGCATCGACCAGATCATCATCTATCTGGTCGCCGTGGTCATTCTGCTGGTCAGGCCGCGCGGCCTGATGGGCCGTGAAGGCGTAATGGAGGATTGATCATGAGCCTGAAAAACAACCTCGTCGTGATGCTGCTGTTCTCGGCGATCGTGCTCAGCGCCCCCTGGTGGCTGGCGCCGATCGGCGCCAACTACCCTGACCTGCTGCAGAAGTTCGCCATCTTCGGGCTGTTCGCCATCGGCTTCAACATCCTGTTCGGCCTCACCGGCTACCTGTCCTTCGGCCATGCCGCCTTCCTCGGCGTGGGCTCCTACACCGCGGTGTGGAGCTTCAAGCTGCTGACCATGAACGTCATCCCGGCGGTCATCCTCGGCACCCTGGTTTCCGGCGTCTTCGCACTGCTGATCGGCTGGCTGAGCCTGCGCCGCAGCGGCATCTACTTTTCGATCCTGACACTGGCCTTTGCGCAGATGTCCTACAGCCTGGCCTATTCGGTGCTGACGCCGATCACCAACGGCGAGACCGGTCTGCAGCTGAGCCAGCAGGACCCCCGTGTGCTCGACGCGATGGCCGGCATCGTTCCCACCGAGGGGTTGCCGACCACCAACCTGTTCGGGATGCCGATGAGCGGCTATTCCGGCTTCTATTTCTGCGCCGTGTTGCTGATCATCGGCTTCTGGGTGACGCTGAAGATCTTCCGCTCGCCCTACGGGCTGAAACTGACCGCCATCAAGTCGAACACGATGCGCATGAAATACACCGGCTTCAACACCCGGCCCTATCTGCTGTCGGCCTTCGTCATCTCCGGCATGTTCGCCGGACTGGCCGGCTCACTGATGGCGGTCACCGACCCGCTGGCCGGTGCCGAGCGCATGCAGTGGACCGCCTCCGGCGAGGTGGTGCTGATGACCATACTCGGCGGTGCCGGCACGCTGATCGGCCCGCTGCTGGGCGTCGGCATCATCAAGTATTTCGAAAACATCTTCTCGGCGCTCAATGACTCGGCGCTGCGCGCAGCCTATGATTTCCTGCCCGCCGGGCTGGCCGACTTCCTGACCACCGTCACCTCCCCCTTCGTCGGCGAGGGCTGGCACCTGACCCTGGGTCTGCTGTTCATGCTGGTGGTAATCTTCCTGCCCGGTGGGGTGATGCAGGGCATCAGCCTGATCAGCCGCTTCCTGCGCCGACGTCTGGGCATGGCCGGTGAAAGCGGAGGTGCGTCATGAGTCCTATCCTCGACATCGACAATGTCAGCAAGACCTTCGGTGGCCTGCACGCGCTGAGCGATGTGAACCTCAAGGTTGAAGAGGGCGAAACCCACGCCATCATCGGCCCCAACGGTGCCGGCAAGTCGACGCTGCTCAATTGCTGCATCGGCCGCCTCGAACCGGACACCGGCAGCGTCACCTTCAACGGCCGCAACATGGTGGGCATGGAACCCTGGGACATCAACCATGCAGGCATGGTGCGCGTGTTCCAGACCCCGGAAATCTTCCCCGACCTGAACCTGCTGGAGAATGTAATGATCCCGGCGCTGGCCAAGCGTGACGGCACCTTCCGCTTCAACCCCTTCCGTTCGCTGGCGCGGGAGACGGAAATCCGCGACCGTGCGATGAGCGCGCTGGCCGATGTCAGCCTCGATCGCTTCTGGAACCACCACGCCGGCAGCATCTCGCGCGGCGACAAGCGCCGGCTGGAGTTGGCGATGGGGCTGGTGCAGGAACCGAAACTGCTGCTCCTCGACGAACCCACCGCCGGCATGGCGCGGCTGGACACCAACCGCACCATCGACCTGCTCAAGCAGATCAAGGAGTCGGGCATGACCAAGGTGATCATCGAGCACGACATGCATGTGGTGTTCAGCCTGGCCGACCGCATCAGCGTGCTGGCCCAGGGCCGCATCATCGCCAGTGGCACGCCGGACGAAATCCGCAACAGCCCCAAAGTGAAGGAAGCCTACCTCGGAGAATCCGAAGATGAGTGATCAGTTGATTGGCGATGTGAAGGTCGAGGAACGCGTGCCGCCGGTACGCAACCAGGGTTCCGATCCGGCCTTCTTCTCCTGCTGGGACATCCACGCCTATTACGGCGAGAGCTACATCGTGCAGGGCGTCAGCTTCGACATCCGCGAGGGCGAGGTGGTGGCCCTGCTCGGCCGCAACGGCGCGGGCAAGACCTCTACCCTGCGCAGCATCGCGCGGGTCGATGAACCCCAGCTCACCCACGGCGAACTGTGGCTGGACCATCAGCCCCTGCACCGCATGGCCGCCCACGACGCGGCCCGCGCCGGCGTGGCGCTGGTGCCGGAGGACCGGCGCATCATCCCCGGTCTGACGGTGGAGGAAAACCTGCAGCTGGCACAGATTGCGCCGCCGGTGGGCTGGACCCTGGAACGCATCTACGAGCATTTCCCGCGGCTTGCCGAGCGCCGCAACCAGATGGGCACGACACTCTCTGGCGGTGAACAACAGATGCTGGCCGTGGCACGCGCACTGGCCCGAGACATCAAGCTGCTGCTGCTCGACGAGCCCTACGAGGGTCTGGCGCCGGTCATCGTGCAGGAGATCGCCAGCATCGTCGACAGCATCAAGAAACACGGCATCACCACCATCATCGTCGAGCAGAACGCAGTGGCCGCGCTGCGGCTGGCCGACCGCGCGCTGATACTCGACATGGGCAACATCGTCTTCGACGGCACCGCCCAGGAAGTGCTCGACAACGAGGAGCTGCGCCACGAATACCTGGCGATCTGACCGCCGCACCGCGATGGCGGCAGGGTTCAGCGTGCCAGGCGTTCGCCGATGCGGTCCACCGCCTGCATCACCCGCGTCTCGCACAGGTCGAAGAAATCCGCATTGGCGCAGAAGGGGTCGTGCAGATAGGCCACCGGCGGCCGGTTGAACAAGGGGAGTATGCCCATCTGGGGCTTGCTTGGGCAGCCGTCAAGATTCATCCGCTGGCAGATCTCGCGCGCCTGATCCGGCTCCATCACCAGAATCAGGTCATTGGGGCGGGGCGTGTAGCCGTCAAAGTTCTTGGTGACATGCCCGCTCATGTCGATGCCCTGACGGGCGGCAAAGTCGATGGCGCGGGGATCGGCCGGGTCACCACCGCGGGTGTGCAGGCCGTAGGAATCCGCCTGCAGGCCCAGGCTGCGTGCATACCATTCCCCGAAGGCGCTGCGGCAGATATTGCCGGAGCAGATGAACACCAGCCGCTCGACCCGATCGAAATCGACACGGCCGAGACGCCGGTAACGGCCGGTCACCCAGCGCCACTGGTGCCTGATCAGGCGCAGCAGGCCGCGCTTCGAGCCATAGCGGCGCTCGATGTATGTGCTCAGCATGTTCAAGGTGTTACCGACTCCCGCGCTTCCCTGGCCTGTTGTTGTTCGGTGGTTGTATCGCCTGCCTGCCCGGCGCGGCCCATGATACCGGTCAGCCGCCGCAAAGGAAAACCGAAGCAGCGCTTTTGTGACCCTGTCATCAGAAGGTTTTCGCCGCTTCGCCGTGGCCCTCCAGGCAACGCTCCAGCACACGCATCTCGCTTGCGCTCATCATCCCCGCCAGCCGTTCGAACAGGCGTCGCTCTTCCAGACGGGTATGGGACTGCAGCAGTTCGCCAAAGGCTTCGAGCACCGAACAGTCGCCCTGTTTCATGGCCTCGACCCAGGCATCGAAACGGTCGTGCTCATCGGTCAGCTGCGCATAGAGCCGCTCCAGTTCCGGATCCAGCTCGGCATAGAGGCCGAACAGACAGCGTTCCTCGGCATCGAAATGCGGCCGCCACCGGGTCGGGTATTCCTCGACGATGCGCGCACACAGGGCCTGCTTGGCGGCGGTGTCGTTGCCACGCGCCGTGCGCATGGCCTTCACCGCCAGGGACAGCGACAGATGGTGCTCCATCGACAAGGGCTTGAGGGCAGGGATTCTTTTCATGGCGGCGGGTGCTGTGGCAAACGATGGCGTATAATACGCGCTTTGCGTTCGCCGTCCATCCCGCATGCCGTCCCAATCCGCCCGCTGGTTTCTGCCATCGCAGGCCCTGAAAAACCGCATCGATCCCGTGGCCCTGGCCTGGCTTTCCGACGAGGGCTCGCTGACCGCGCGCCTCAAGCAGCGCTGCCCCGACGGCTTCTCGGTACGCGTGCTCGACGAAACCTGGAGCCGACCGGATCCCAGCGAGGCACGGCTGCTGGGCTGTCCGCTCAACCAGAAGGTGCTGCTGCGTCAGGTGCACCTGCTGTGCGGTGAACGGCTGTGTGTCTATGCCCGCTCGGTGATCCCGC
>JALSKD010000163.1 GCA_026989015.1 Gammaproteobacteria bacterium | reverse complement strand
GGGCGAATTTTTCCAGGTCGTCCCGGCGTTTGTCATCGACCTGGGCACAGAGTTGCTCGACGCAGGCGCGGAAGGTATCTGTGGCGGCCTCCGGCGATTCGCACTGCTGTTTGAGGGCATCGATGATTCGACGCATTTCGCTGTCGATGCGTTTGGCCGTTGAGCGGGGAGCAGGGACGCCGCTGTGCTTGCCTTCGCCTTGCGCTTCGGATGCCGGTTCCTGTGGATCATTCGCCGCTTCCTCGCACAGGTCGCGGGGTCGGGTCGTTGCAGACGGCACGGTTGTCAGCCGATCGCCGCCGGGCAGGGCGTAATCGGTCTTATCCGCATCCAGTGGTCGCTGGAAATCGGGGTGGGTGACGGTGAGGGTCGGTTCCGGGTCGTCACCGTCTCCGGATTGCGCGGCTCCGGTTGCAGATTCCGCTGCTGGCGTGATGTCCGGTTGATCCGTAACCTCTTCCTCGGGTACCGGTCCCAGGGAATCCGGCTGCGTCACCTCGGGCTCGTCCGAACTCCGTGCATCAGAGTCGATGACTTCGTGATCCGTTGGCGCCGCGCCGGCACCGTCGTGGGTAATGGGTGCATCGCCGGTTGCATCGATGGCGGCGGCCTCGTCCCCGCTCGCTTCAGCGTCGTCGTCCGCAGTGTCTTCCCGTGCAGGGGGGTGGGCCTCGGATTCTGCGGGCCGGTCGGCCTCGGCACCGAGACATGTTTCCTCTTTCTCATCCTCCTCGGTTTCAGTATCCACTTCAGGTGTCTCGCCCTGAGCGGCCAAGGGTTGTGGGTGTTCCTCAAAGGGCAGATCGAAGCAGACGCCCAGCTCGCTCAGGACCCAATCGAGATTTCGGCAGAAGTCTGGCAGGCGCTGTTCGAGTTCATCGGCGTGGCATTCGATCAGCTCCGCGCTGAGCTGCTGACCGATGTCCAGCCCCTCGAGTCCGGACAGCAGGGCGACACAGAGGTTGCCGGGGCGCAACGGGTTGTCTTGCAGGCCGTCGTCGGAACGGTGGACCAGGTATTTCATGCGCCGGTCCAAGACCTGCAGTCGGGGTTCCAGTGGTGTCAGAATCCGATCTTCGATGGACTGGATCTGGGACTGGAGGCGCTGCACGCGGCTGTCGATCTGAGCCGTGTGTTGCCAGCGAGGCTGAACCTGCGTACTGCGGCGCAGCGGTTGTATGGCCTTGAAATCGCTGAACAGCTTGTGCAGCTGCAGGCGATAGCCGTTGCGCAGGCCCCGGCGTGCGCCCTGCAGGCGGTCGAGCGGCGGGCGCTCGGCAAGTGCCAACCCATCTCCATCGAGCAGCTCATCCATCCATCCGATCAGTCGATCGACGCAATAATCCGTCAGCTCGGCATAGCGGCCGGAAGGGCTGATGCTTTCGAATTGCGGAAGATCCTGACCGTCGGAGTCCATGGTGGCGAATGGGGTCGATGAAACGGGAGCGAGTTCCTTAAATGTAGGGCAAATTCTGCCATATTGTAAGGGCCATGGTGGGGTGTTTCGGATATTATTCCGGTTACTTTTCTCACTTCGCCGTAGATCACCCAGACGATTCGATGACCGTCAGACACTGGATACTGCTGTTGCTGCTGCCCCTGTTGCTGTTCTCCGGCCCTGGCCGTGCCCAGGATCCGGTGCTCAGCCTGCGCATCGGCGAGGCCGAAAACAAGCTCAAGGTGATCGAGGATTCGCTGAGCGATCCGCGCAAGCGGCTGGACCGCAAGGTGCTCCGACTGTTTCAGGAACAGGGACAGTTCGTCAAGCAGGTGGCGCAGGAGTGCATCGACAAGAATGAATCCGCCATCAACAAGAGCGCTGACGATCTCGAACTGCTTGGACCGCAGAACATCAATGAAGACAAGGAGGTGACCGAGAAGCGTCGCAGCCTCAACCGCTCCATGCTCAGCCACGCGCAGCAGCTGGCCAGTTGCCGGCTGATGCTGTTGCGCGCCCACGAAGTGGTCGATGTCACCCTCGCCAAGCAGCAGCAGCAACTGGCCAGCGAGCTGTTCGCCCAGCGGGCCAACCTGCTGGAGAACATCAAGAACAATCTGCTGCATCCGGTGCAGCTCTATGACGCGGCAAAACAATTCCTCAAGTCGGCCACCGGCTACCAGCATGTGCTGGACAACGGGGCGCCGCTGGGGGCGCTGGCCCTGTTCGCGCTGGGCCTCGCACTGCTGGTCAAACGCCGCCTCAAGCGTTCGCTGGAGCGCCACGCGCGCGCCGAGCAGAAGGGCTATCTGAGCCAGTTCCAGCTGGCGCTGATGAGTTGCGCCAACCGCTATCTGATCGGTCTGTTGCTCAGCGCCGCCCTGTCCGGCTTCTACCTCTGGCGCTTCTTTGTGGAGCGAGAGCCGTGGGACTTCATCGGCATCACGCTGATTGGCCTGTTCGGTTACGGGCTCATCAATCTGGCGATCCGCGTCACCCTCAACCCCTGTCCTCCGGGGCAACCCCTGTCGCGGCTGCCGGAAGATGTGTCGCTGCTGCTGGCCCGCCGCCTTCGGCTGCTCAGCAAGCTGCTGCTGGTCGGCTATTTGATGTATGCGGCTTTGCAGATCCATGAATTCCCGCAGCACATCACCGGCCTGCTGCGCAATATCTACCTGTTCCTGTTGGTGCTGAACCTGATCTGGGCGGTATGGCTGCTGCGCTATCACGACAGCCTGCGCAATGTGCATCTGCTGCGGGTGATCATCATCTTCGGTCTGGTGATGACCCTGGGAGCCGACTGGCTCGGCTATGCCAACCTCGCCAATTACCTGCTGCTGGGCATCATGGGCAGTCTGTTGCTGTGGATTCTGACCATTTTCGTGCTGCGCATCTGGACTGACCTGATCGACGGGCTGGACGAGGGCCGCAGCCCGTGGCAAAGGCGCTTTCGCAAGATCATCGGCGTCAAGGAAGGTGAATACCTGCCCGGTTCGGTGTGGTTCCGCTTTACCTTTGCACTGGTGGCCTGGTCGGTGTTTGGCGTGCTGTTGCTCAAGATCTGGGGGCTGCCGGACAATGCGCTGATCACATTGAAGGATGCGGTAACACAGGGCTTCGACATCGGCACCGTGCATGTGGTGCCGGCCCGGGTGGTGGTGGCGCTGGTGTCCTTCGCGGTAATGCTGTCGATCATCGGCTGGATCAAGCGGCGCATGGACAAGAGCTGGCTCAACCGCTCGCGCATGGACCGCGGCGCGAAGGAGTCGATGATCTCGCTGACCGGTTATTTCGGCGTCGCCGTGGCCTTCCTGATTTCGCTGTCAGTGGCCGGTGTGCAGTTGTCCAACCTGGCGCTGATCGCCGGTGCGCTGTCGGTCGGTATCGGCTTCGGTCTGCAGAACATCGTCAACAATTTCGTGTCCGGTGTCATTCTGCTGTTCGAACGGCCGATCAAGACCGGTGACTGGATCGTGGTGGGCGAGACCGAAGGCTATGTAAAGAAGATCAGCATTCGTTCCACGCAGATCCAGACCTTTGATCGCAGCGATGTGATTGTGCCCAATTCCGAGTTGATCTCCGGTCAGGTGACCAACTGGATGCTGCGCGACACCATCGGCCGCATCAAGGTGCCGATCGGCGTGGCCTACGGTTCGGATCTGGAGCAGGTCCGCGAGATTCTGTTGGAGATCGCCTTCAATCACGACTCGGTGATCACCCAGAGCCCGATTCTGCCCAAGCCCTGGGTGCTGGTGCGGGGTTTTGGCGACAGCTCCATCGATTTCGAATTGCGCTGCTTCATCCGCGATGTGGACCGCCGCCTGCGGGTCATCAGTGACATCAATTTCGCCATCGACAAGGCCTTTCAGCAGGCCGGCATCGAGATCCCGTTCCCGCAGCGGGATGTGCACCTGATCGCGTCTTCCGAGGCGGACGCAAAAGCCGCTGACAAGGCGGATGAACAAACCAGCGAAAACGGCGGCGAAGCGGTATAATCCCGGGCTTTTCCCGATCTTTCAGCCCCAGGCCGCCCATGCCCGACCGTATTCGCGAAATCCCCTACAATTACACCTCTTTTTCCGACCGTGAAATCGTTCTGCGGCTGATGGGCGAGGAATGGTGGGATGTGCTCAACCAGCTTCGTGGTGAGCGACGCACGGGTCGCAGTGCACGCATGCTGTTCGAGGTGCTGGGGGACATCTGGGTGGTGCGCCGCAATCCCTACCTGCAGGACGACCTGCTGGAAAACCCCCGCCGCAAGCAGCAGCTGATCCAGGCGCTGAACCACCGCCTGCAGCAGATCGAACAGCGCGCAGAAGCCAACCGCCTGGCGCTGGCCCTGCTTGGGCGGGCCAGGGAAACGGTGGCCGATTTCGAACAGTGGCTGCAGCAGCTGGACAGCGACCGCAAACGCATCGCCCGTCGCCTGGCCCGCATCACCGACAGGGACAACATCGACTTCAGCGGTCTGGCCCGCGTATCCCACGCCACCGATGCCACCGACTGGCGGGTCGAATACCCGATGGTGGTGCTGTCGCCCGCCACCGAGCAGGAAATCGCCGAACTGGTGCATGCCTGCATCGAGTTGGGGCTGACCATCATCCCGCGCGGGGGGGGCACCGGCTATACCGGCGGCGCCATACCGCTGCATGAGCGAACGGCGGTCATCAATCTGGAAAAGCTGGAAACCCTGGGCGAGGTGCAGCAGCAGCTGTTGCCGGGAAGCGGTCGCACGGCGGCGACGATCTTTGCCGAGGCCGGCGTGGTCACCCAACGGGTATCGCAGCGCGCACAGGCAGCCGGTCTGGCTTTTGCCGTGGATCCGACGTCACAGGATGCCTCCACCATCGGTGGCAACATCGCGATGAACGCCGGAGGCAAGAAGGCGGTCATCTGGGGCACCACGCTGGACAACCTGGTCAGCTGGAAGATGGTCACGCCCGACGCCCACTGGCTGGAGGTCAAACGGCTCGATCACAATCTGGGCAAGATCCACCTGCAGGAAACGGTGCGCTTTGAATTGACCCGCTACCACCGCGAGACCGGGGCCGTCATCGGTGAACCCGAGATCCTCGAGATGTCGGGAGCCAGCTTCCGCAAGGCCGGCCTGGGCAAGGATGTAACCGACAAGTTTCTCTCCGGTCTTCCGGGCATCCAGAAAGAGGGCTGTGACGGCCTGATCACTTCAGGCGTGTTCGTGCTGCATCCGGTACCGGAATTCACACGCACCGTTTGCCTTGAGTTCTTCAATCCCGATGCAGAGAAGGATGTTCAGGCCATCGTCCGCGTCAAGGAGTACATCGACGCGGCCGAAGGCGTGCAACTGGCCGGACTGGAACACCTGGACGAACGCTACATCAAGGCGGTGCAGTACAGCACCAAGGCCAACCGGGCCGAGTTGCCGAAGATGCTGCTGCTCGCCGATCTGATCGGTGACGATGAAGACCGCCTCGGCGAAGTCTGTTCCGAGGTGGTGGCGCTGGCCAACGCCCAGGGGGCGGAAGGCTTTGTCGCGGTGAGTCCGGAGGCGCGGGCCCGTTTCTGGGCCGACCGCAAGCGCACCGCCGCGATTTCGGCCCATACCAACGCGTTCAAGATCAATGAGGATGTGGTGATTCCGCTGGAACACTTGGCCGCCTACAGCCGTGGTATCGCCATCATCAACATCCGGGAGTCCATTCGCAACAAGCTCGATATCGTCAAGGCCGTGGAAACCCGGTTGCTCGAACGCCTGGAGCAGACGCCGGCGGAGGCCGAGCTGTGCCGTTCCAAGCTGGGCTTCGCGCTGGAACGGCTGGCGGCCCAGGCCGCTGAGTGGCGGCTGTGGCTGGATCACTTCGACAGTCCGGCCGCTGAGTTTGCCGACCGTCTGCCGTTCACACCCGGTGATGACGACCGCATTATCGATTGCCTGTTGCGCAACGACCTGCGCATCAGCTACCGCCAGCAGGTGCGGCAGCCACTGGACGAGATCTTTACCGGACTGGAATACCAGGCCATACGAGATGAACTGACCGAGATCCACCGCCGGATTCGTGACGCACGCTTGTTCGTGGCGCTGCACATGCACGCCGGCGATGGCAATGTGCACACCAATATCCCGGTACACTCTGACAATTACGCGATGCTGCGGCAGGCCGACCGCATCGTCGAGGAAGTCATGGCGCTGGCCACCTCACTGGGTGGGGTGGTGTCCGGCGAACATGGCATCGGTCTGACCAAGATCCAGTTCCTCGAAGCGGAAAAACTTGAAGCCTTCGCCGAATACAAGCGCCGGGTCGATCCCGAAGGGCATTTCAATCGCGACAAGCTGATGATCGGCTCCGGCCTCGACAACGCCTACACGCCCTCGTTGCGCCTGCTGGAACAGGAAGCGCTGATTCTCGAGTATTCCGACCTCGGCGCGATCAACGACTCGATCAAGAACTGCCTGCGCTGCGGCAAGTGCAAACCCGAATGCATGACCCACATCCCGCGTGCCAATCTGCTGTATTCGCCGCGCAACAAGATCCTCGCCACCGGCCAGATCATCGAGGCGTTCCTGTACGAGGAACAGACCCGCCGCGGCCTGTCGCAACGGCATTTCGACGAACTCAACGATGTGGCGGACCATTGCACCACCTGCCACAAGTGTCTGGCGCCCTGTCCGGTGAACATCGATTTCGGCGATGTCAGCATCGCCATGCGGCAGTTGCTGAAGAAACAGCGCAAGCGCCGATTCAACGCCGGTTCGGCGGTGGCCATCGCCTTCCTCAATCTGCAGGACCCGACGCTGATCCGCATCAGCCGCACACTGCTGCTGGAATGGGGCTTTCTCGGCGTGCGCTGGCTGCGCCGCCTGCTCAAGCCGCTGGGTCTGGCGCCGAAACGGCGCGCCGCGGCCCATTCCAGCAGCGGCAAGCCGGTGCTGAGCCAGCAGGTCATCAATTTCGTGCGCAATCCGGTGCAGGCCAATGTACCGTCGCGGACCATGCGCCAGTTGCTCGGTGCCGATGACCGCGAACTGGTGCCGATCATCCGTGATCCGCAGATCCCCCGTGAGGAGCGCGAATCGGTGTTCTACTTCCCCGGCTGCGGTTCCGAGCGGCTGTTCTCGCAGATCGGGCTGGCGACGCTGGCAATGCTCTACCAGGCCGGAGCGCGCACCGTGTTGCCGCCCGGCTACCTGTGCTGCGGCTATCCGCAGATTGCCGCTGGCGACGACGACAAGGGTCAGCAGATCACCGCTCAGAACCGGGTGCTGTTTCACCGCGTGGCCAACACCCTGAATTACCTCGACATCAAGACAGTGATCGTCTCCTGCGGCACCTGCCTGGACCAGTTGGAGCGTTATGAATTCGAGAAGATATTCCCCGGCTCGCGCATTCTCGACATCCACGAATACCTGGTGGAGAAGGGCTTTCGACTGGAACAGCAGAGCGACAGCGCGTACATCTATCATGATCCCTGCCATACACCGATCAAGCAGCAGGTGCCGATCGAAGTGGCCAGCGATCTGATGCAGCAGACGGTGGTGCCTACCGACCGCTGCTGCAGCGAATCCGGTACCCTGGCCACCGCACGCCCGGACATTGCCCACCAGCTGTTCACCCGCAAGCTGGAATCCATCGAGCAGGCACGCGACCAGGCCCGGGCCGGCGATCAATCCCGAACGGTCAAGTGCCTCACCAGTTGCCCGGCCTGTCAGCAGGGCCTGTCCCGCTACGAAGCCCTGACCGGCGTGCAGACCGATTACATCGTGGTCGAACTGGCGCGCCTCAATTACGGCGAGCAGTGGCTGGATGAGTTCCTGGGCAAGCTGTCCCATGGTGGCATGGAAAAAGTCTTGCTGTGACGGAGCAGCGTTTTTTTGTCACGGGTTCCCGCGGCTTCGAGACGCAGCTGTTTCACGAACTGCGCAGCCTGGTCGCCCGGTCGGCCCGGGCGAAGAAGGTCTATGGCGGCGTTGAGCTGCACGGCAGTCTGGAAGCGGGCTACCGGGTCTGTCTGCATTCACGCATTGCCAACCGCGTCTATCTGCCGCTGGCGGAGTTCCGTGCCGACAACGAAGAATCGCTTTACCAGGCCGTGTACGGCGTCGACTGGACCCGGCATCTGGACGATCACGGCAGCCTGGCGGTTTCCGCCACCCTGTCCCGTTCCCACATCACCCACAGCCACTATGCCGCGCTCAAGGTAAAGGACGCCATCGTCGATTTTTTCCGCAATCGCGGCGGCAGCCGGCCACGGGTGGACAAGGAGCGGCCGGACCTGCGCCTGCACCTGAACATCCATCAGAACCGGGCCACGCTGAGCCTCGATCTCTCGGGCTGGCCGCTGCACCGCCGCGGCTACCGTTTGCAGCACGCAGGCGCTCCCCTCAAGGAAAACCTGGCGGCCGCGTTATTGGCCCAGGCCGGCTGGGATGAACGGGCAGCGGCCGAATACAGCCTGCTCGATCCGCTCTGTGGATCCGGCACCTTCGTCATCGAAGCGGCCCTGATCGCGGCGCGCATCGCTCCCGGCCTGGACCGGGAGCATTTCGGTTTTCTCGGCTGGAAACAGCACGATGCCGCGCTCTGGCAAGGTCTGCTGGAGGAGGCCGAACAGCGGATCGTGGAAGCACCGGATACCGAGATCGTCGGCTGCGACATCAGCGCCAAGGCGCTGCAGATCGCCCGCGACAATGCGCTGCGCGCCGGCGTCGAGTCGCTGATCCGTTTCGAGCAGCGCGCGGTCGCCGATCTTGCGGGGTTGCAGCTGCAACGGAGGCCGATCATCATTGCCAATCCGCCCTATGGCGAACGCCTGCAGGCGGAGCAGGGGCTGGCCACGCTCTACAGCCAGATGGGTCGCGCCTTCCGGCAATTTCCAGGCGCACGGGTGCATCTGATCTCCGCCAATCCCGATCTGCTTCACCGCCTGCGGCTGCAGCGCACTGGCCGCAAGACGGCCCACAACGGCCCCATCGACTGTGTGTTTGCCAGTTTCAGTGTCGATGAAGGCCCGGCGGTCCCGATTGCCACGAACGGACCGGCCGCTCCGGCCGCGGTGAAAACCGACGATGCCGAGATCGAGGCCCTGCGCAACCGACTGCTGAAGAACCACAAGCACCTGTCGCGCTGGGCGCGGCGCAATGATGTGACCTGCTACCGTCTCTATGATGCCGACCTGCCGGAATTCGCCTTCGCCCTCGACCGCTATGAGCACGCCGATGACCCCGGTCGGGTGGCCTTCCATCTGCAGGAATACCAGCCGCCGAAAACGGTGGATCCGGAACGCGCCGCGGCCCGTCTTGATGCGGCCCGACGTCTGCTGGGCGAACTGTTCGGCACCGCTGACGCAGACATCCACATCAAACAGCGCCGCCGCCAGAAGGGCCGGGAACAGTACCGCAAGCTGGACCGCCAGGGCGAGCGCTTTCCGGTGCGCGAGGGTCCGGCTCAGTTATTGGTCAACCTCAGCGACTATCTGGACACAGGGCTGTTCCTCGATCACCGCCTGACCCGGGCGATGATTCGCGAGCAGGCGCAGGGCAAGTCCCTGCTCAACCTGTTCTGCTATACCGGTTCGGTCAGCGTACAGGCGGCATTGGGGGGTGCCCGCCGGGTGGTGTCCGTGGATCTGTCCAACACCTATCTGGACTGGGCGCGGGCCAATTTTGTACTCAATGGCCTGGAGGACGAGAGCCGCTACCGCTTTCTGCAGCAGGATTGCCTGGAATTGCTCAGGCAGCCCCGTCGCCACGGACTGGACGAGCGCTTCGACCGGATCTTCCTCGACCCGCCGTCGTTTTCCAACTCTAAGCGGATGGAGGGAGTGCTGGACATCCAGCGCGATCATGCAGCCCTGATCCGGAAGTCAGCCGCCCTGCTGGAGCCGGACGGGCTGCTGTATTTTTCGACCAACCGCAAGGGCTTCAGGCTGGATGAGCTGTTGTCCGACGCGTTCCATATCCGCGACATCACCCGGGCCACCCTTCCGGAGGATTTCAAGCGCCGCCCGAAGATCCACCAATGCTTCGAGATCCGGCGCAAATGATAGAATGACGCCATGCGCGAAGACACCGACGATTACCTGAAACTGTTCCTCGATGACATCCCGCTGATGGATGTGCGCGCGCCGGTGGAATTCGCCAAGGGGGCTTTTCCCAACGCCATCAATGTACCGATCCTCGATGACGCCCAGCGGGAAGCCATTGGCACCCGCTACAAGCAGGCCGGGCAGGACGAGGCGATCCGCCTTGGCCTGGAACTGGCGACCCCGGAAATTCGCCGGCAACGGCTGGACGCCTGGAGCGACTTCATTGAACGGTACCCCGAAGGCTACCTCTACTGTTTTCGTGGTGGGCTGCGCTCACGCACGGCCCAGGCCTGGCTGCGCGAACAGGGCATCGACTACCCGCTGGTGCGTGGCGGCTACAAGGCCCTGCGCCGCTTCCTCATCGACGAGCTGGAACGCAGCATCGAAGCGCAGACCTTCTGGATCCTCAGCGGCATGACCGGTTCCGGAAAGACCCGGGTATTGCGGCGCATCCGTCACCATGTGGACCTGGAAGGGCTGGCCAATCACCGGGGTTCGGCCTTCGGGCGCGCGGTGGACGACTGGCAACCGCAGCAGATCGACTTCGAGAACAGCCTGTCCATCGCCCTGTTGCGGCACCGGCACCGCCACCCCGGGCAGCCGCTGTGGCTGGAGGACGAGGGCCGCCTGATCGGTCGCCTGCTGTTGCCCGACAGCCTGGTCGAGCGCATGCGCCGGGCGCCGCGGGTGCATCTGCAGCGCAGCACCGCCGAGCGGGTGCGCATCATCCGCGAGGATTACATCGCCGACAATTGGCCCGGCTACCGCGAACGCTATGGCGACGCGGCCCGCGAGCATTTCTCATCCTTCGTGCTCGACAACCTCGACCGTATCCGCAAGCGGCTGGGCGGTGAGCGCCATGCCCGATTGCGCGTCCTGTTTTCCGAAGCGCTGGAACGGCTGTTCGAGGACGGCGATGCCTCGGGTTTCGATGCCGGCATCGAACTGCTGCTCACCGACTACTACGATCCCATGTACCGCTATCAGCTCGAATCCAAGCCCCACCAGCGGCTGTTCGAGGGCGACGAGGAGGCCGTGGTGGCCTGGTCGGAGGCGCAACGGAGCGCATGAT
>JALSKD010000162.1 GCA_026989015.1 Gammaproteobacteria bacterium | reverse complement strand
GTGGTCGGGGCTGTCGGCCAGGCCGGCGTACTTGACCCAGGACACCCTGGGGTGGCCCTGCAGGTGCTCGGCGACCGCCTGCGTGTTCTCACAATGGCGCTCCATGCGCAGGCCCAGGGTTTCCAGTCCCTGCAACAGCAGAAAGGCGCTGTGGGGCGCCAGCGCGGCACCGGTGTTGCGCAGCGGCGCCACCCGGCAGCGACCGATGTAGGCCGCCGCGCCCAGGGCCTCGGTATAGACCACGCCGTGATAGGAGGGGTCCGGTTCGGTCATCATCGGGAAACGCTCGGCATGGGCGGCCCAGTCGAATTGCCCGGAGTCGATGATGATGCCGCCAATGGTGGTGCCGTGCCCGCCGATGTACTTGGTCAGCGAGTGGATGACGATATCGGCGCCCTGATCGAAGGGGCGGCACAGATAGGGGGTGGCCACGGTGTTGTCGACGATCAGCGGAATGCCGTGACGATGGGCCACTTCGGCCAGCGCCGGAATGTCGGCGATGTTGCCCGCCGGGTTGCCGATGGTTTCGCAGAACAGCGCGCGGGTGCGCGCGTCGATCAGGGCTTCCAGCGCGGCGAGGTCATCCACCGAGGCCATGCGCACATCGACGCCCTGCTGCGGCAGGGAATGGGCGAACAGGTTGTAGGTGCCGCCGTAGAGCTGGCTGGCGCTGACGATATTGTCGCCCGCGCGGGTGATGGTCTGGATCGCGTAGGTGATGGCGGCCATGCCCGAGGCCACGGCGAGGCCGCCGACCCCGCCTTCCATCTCCGCCAGGCGCTGTTCCAGCACCGCCGTGGTCGGGTTCATGATGCGGGTGTAGATGTTGCCCTCGACCTTGAGGTCGAACAGGTCGGCCCCGTGCTGGGTATCGTCAAAGGTATAGGATGTGGTCTGGTAGATGGGCACGGCCGCGGAACGGGTGGGCGGTTCAGGCCGGTAGCCGTGGTGCAGCGCCAGTGATTCGAGCTTCATCGAACTCCTCCGGTGGGTTGTTGTTGTGGTCCGGTCAGACTAGAGCAGGTTCAGCAAAGCGTCCAGCCCTTCGATGCGGTGCCTCGGTGGCGGCAACTGTGCGGGCCAGTCGCGGCCCTCGCGGTCGATCCACACCGCCGGCATGCCGGCGGTGCGCGCGCCCTCGATGTCGTATTCCGGGTCGTCGCCCACATACAGGCATTCCTGCGGCGCGATATCCAGCCCCTCGCAAAAGGCGTGGAAGATGCGCGGGTCGGGCTTGCGCGCCATCACATCGGCGGCATTGACCTGATGAACGAAATAGTCACGCAGGGCGGTACGCGCGGCACTGGCGTTGCCGTTGCTGATGGAGCCGAGCAGATAGCGCGGTTTCAGGCGTTCGAGCACCGGGAACACATCGTCATAGAAGCGGACATCGTGACGCAGGCGGATGAACAGTTCGAAGCCTTCCTGCGACAGGGTCTGCGGGTCATAGCCGTATTCACGGGCCAGCTCGGCGAGCATCTCGCGGCGCATCAGCGACAGGTCGATGCGGTAATCGGGGTGACGGTCCATGAAGGCCTTGCGGTAGTCGAACAGCCCCTGCTCGCCCAGCGCATCGGTGAT
>JALSKD010000161.1 GCA_026989015.1 Gammaproteobacteria bacterium | reverse complement strand
ACAGCTATTACAATGACGACTGGCTGAGCCACAACGGGCTGGAACTGCAGCCCTGGCTCGATCGGCTGGACGATTTCTATCACAGCGGCCGCTGGACGGGCGCCGACTGAACAACCCGAGGAGAACACCATGAAAAGCATATCGATACTGTTGCTGGCGCTGGCCGCGCCTCTGGCCTGGGCCGGCGAGGCCGATGTGGTCGATGTCAAGGTCGAATGCCGCAGCGACTGCACCTTCAATGTGACCGTCCGCCACGCCGACACCGGCTGGGACCACTACGCCGACCAGTGGGAAATACTCACCCCCGACCGCAAGCTGATCGCCAAGCGGGTGCTCTACCATCCCCATGTCAACGAACAGCCTTTCACCCGTTCACTGAGCGGGGTGCGCATCCCGCCGGGCATCGACCGGGTCATCGTCCGCGCCCGCGACAAGGTACACCTCTACGGCGGCCGGGAAATGACTGTCGACCTGCCGAAGCGGAAATAGCATGGATGGCATCAAGCTGCTGGTAACCGGCGGCACCCTCGACAAGACCTACAACCTGCACAATGGCGAGTTGCACTTCATCGACAGCCATGTTCCGGAGATACTCGCTGAAGGGCGTTGCCATGCCGGGGTCGAGACAGAAACACTGATGCTCAAGGACAGCCTGGAGATGACCGACGCCGACCGCGCGGTGATTGCCGATGTCTGTAACGCGGCCCGTCAGCAGCGCATCGTCATCACCCACGGGACCGACACCCTCACAGACACCGCGGAATACCTTGCCGTGCGGGTGAAGGACAAGACCGTGGTCCTGCTGGGTGCGATGGTGCCCTGGACGATCCGACACAGCGATGCCGCCTTCAACCTCGGCGCTGCGATCAGCGCCGTGCAATGCCTGCCAGCGGGCGTGCATGTGGTCATGAACGGGCGCATCTTCGCCGCCGGTCGGGTGCGCAAGAACCGCGAAGAGGGGGTGTTCGAGGCTATCGACTGACCGGCGGCAACTTGCGCTTGCCGCGACGGTCCAGCACATTGACGCGCCGATCGACGCGAAAGCGGCGCGCCGGCCCGGTGTACAGCGGGTCGTTGGCGCGGCGGCGGTCGATGTACTTGCGGCGGTCGATACGGCTGCCACGCCGCTCCTGTTCCGGCGGTGGAGCTGCCGGTTTTCTTGGAGGGTTCATGTATATGTCCTTTATTTTTATAAACCTGTGCGGGCGCCATTGTGCGCCAAAAGCGCGGAATTTCAAGTGATCGGGATCAAGCGGCCGGAACCTCCGGCCGGAAGGTAATCCTTACGGATCAAGGGTTTATTCGAAGGAACGCAGGTATTTCCCCAACCCGTGGGCGAAGGCGGTGAAGCCGAAGGCAGCCGTGACCGCAACAAAGGAACCGAGTCCGGTGGCGCAATCCAGGGTGCTGCGCTCATCATTGCCCGGCTTGGCATGGCTGACGCTCCCGCCGGCGGCCGGATACAGCGGTTGCTGGGTCGAATACACGCAGTCGATGCCGTAACGGCGCTTCGGGTTGCGGCTGTAGCCCAGCTGGTGGCGGAGCTTGGAACGCAACTTCGCCAGCAGCGGGTCATTGTGGCAGCGGTTGAGGTCATTGACGGTAATGCAGGTCGGATCGGTCAGACCGCCGGCGCCGCCGGTGGTCACGAAGCGTATCTTGCCACGCCGCAAATGATGGATCAGCGCCATCTTGTGGGTCACGCCATCGATGGCGTCGATCACGCAGTCGAATCGGTCGAAGCCGAAATCCTCCAGCGTGGCGCGGGTCACCAGTCGGTCGATGGCCTCCACGCGGCAACCGGGATTGATGTCGCCGATGCGCCGTGCCAGCACCTCCACCTTGCTCTGCCCCAGCGTCGAATCCAGGCTGTGGATCTGGCGGTTGATGTTGCCGAGCTCGATGTCGTCATGATCGATCAATGTGATCGAGCCAATGCCGCTGCGCGCTGCCGCTTCCGCCGCCCAGGACCCGACACCGCCGACCCCCACGATGCAGAACCGCGCCGCGGCCAGCCGCGGCAGCGCCTGTTCGCCGAACACCCGGCCCAGGCCGGAGAAACGGAGCAGATAATCGGCAGGAAGTGGCTGGTCGGGCATGGGCGCAGAAGTGTATTGGAGATACCGCGGCATGTCATTAGAATGGCGGCTCATCAACCCCCACGCCCGGACCCGCATCATGAGACAAAGCGCCCTGATCACCATCTCCGCCCCCTCCGGGGCCGGCAAGACCAGCCTGGTCAAGGCGCTGCTCGAAAAGCGGCCCGACGAAGTCACCGTATCCGTATCCCACGCCACCCGCCCGATGCGCCCCGGAGAAGTGGACGGCCGCGACTACCACTTCGTATCCGTCGAGGACTTCGAACGCCGGGTCGAAGCCGGCGAATTCCTCGAATACGCCCGCGTCTTCGACAACTACTACGGCACCTCGCGACAGGCCGTGGAAGCGCTGCTGGAACAGGGGCGGCATGTCATCCTCGAAATCGACTGGCAGGGCGCGCGCCAGGTCAAGCAACAGATCCCGGAAACCGTATCGGTGTTCATCCTCCCCCCCTCGCGCGACGAACTGCGCCGCCGACTGACCGGCCGCGGCACCGACGACCCCGCCGTGATCGAACGCCGCATGGCCGATGCCGACCGGGAAATGGCCCACTTCCGCGATGCCGAATACCTGGTCATCAACGACGACTTCGATCAGGCCCTGTTCGACCTCGAATGCATCGTCCACAATCAAAGCCTGCTGCGCGAGCGCCAGGAACGCCGCCACCCGCAACTGATCGCCTCGATACCGGACGAGAAATAAATCCAAACACGCCTCCTCACGGTTTTTTCAAGGATGAATGACAGAGTATTTCCATCGTTTCCTGAACCCATCAAGCGCCTGTCCGCTGCGGCGTTGCTCCTGCTGTTACCGCCTTGTCCGGTAATGGTGATGGCAGAGGAGTGCCCCGCATTGCGGACCCTCGAGTTTGAGGACGACGGCTTGCTCCGCCAAAGCCTGAAACACGATCTGAGTGACGGGTTACACGGGAGATGCATCGACCGCGAACTCATCGATGGAGTACTGAAATCGGCCAATGATGAGCTTCTGCAGCGCGGGCTGGTCACCAGCCGGGCATATATAAAGCCGCAGGATGTACAAGGCGGCCATCTGCGGATCAGCGTCTTCCCGGGGCGGTTGGAACGGGTGGTCGAGAAGCCCGGCATGGAAACCACGGCATTGCTCAAGATGACTTTTTATGGGCAGCAGGAGCAGGTGTTGAATCTGCGGGAGCTGGAAACCGCTCTGGAAACGATCGAACGGTTGGCGTCTGTTGAAGCCTCATTCGATATCCTGCCGTCTGATCAGCCGGGTTTCAGTCAGGTTGTGGTCAAACTGAAGGAAGGCAGGCCCTGGCATCTCCAGCTGGGCTTTTCCTTCAACGACGACACCAATGAGCCAAAAGCCACGGTCAGTTACGAATATGACAACCCCTTTCGTATCGGTGATCGCCTGCGCATTCGCTACAACGACGACAACCTACGCAGCTCCAACCAGGGGAACGAAGGCCATGAACTGGGGTATGAATTTCCAGTCGGAGCCTATCTCTACGACCTCTCGGCGAGCGGGCTCACCTACAAGCGCTGGGTAGCGGGCCTGAACGATACCTATCTGTCCGAAGGCGATACGCAATCACTGCGTCTTGGTGTGACCAAAACCGTCTATCGCGACCAGAACGATCGTCTGAGTCTGGAGTTTTCGCTGTCGAGCAAGGATACCGAGACCTATTTTGCCGGTGAACGCATCGATGTCTCCAGCTTCAGAACCACGACCGCCAGGCTGGATGTGAGCCACAACCACAATGCAAACTGGGGCACAGTTGCGTCCAGCCTCGGCGTTTCACGCGGACTGGACTGGTTCGGTGCTCGGGAAGACGATTATTTCGGGCGGCAATCCGGGCTGGAAGATGACGCTCTGCTCCAGTTTACCAAATGGACATGGAGTGAACGCCTGTCGGTACCCCTGTTCAGGAGCCGCTGGTCCTGGCGCAGTCAGTTGCAGGCGCAATACGCCGATGAACCGTTGTATTCCAGCGAACAGCTGGCGGTCGGAGGCGTGTATTCGGTGCGCGGCTACCAGGTTCCACTGAGTGGCAGCCGGGGCTATTTTCTGCGCAATGATCTGGTGCAGTCGTTCAATTCGCCATCGACCGACCCGTTCGATGACGCCCCCGTAAGCAAGACGGTTTCCTGGCATATTGGCTATGACTACGGCGAAGTGCTCTGCAGTGGCGGACAGAATGAAAGCTGTGGAGTGGTGGCGGGGCTGGGGCTGGGCTTCGACCTCAGCAGCGCACAATTCCAGATGGCGTTGCGCTGGGGTTACCCGCTCAGGGAAACGCGTTTCGACAGCGCAGACAGCAGCCGTTTCGATGCCTTCATTACCTGGATCTTCTGAGCCACATACGGGACGGACGGCGTTTTCAGCAAAAAACGGTTGTGCTAACCTGCCCGCGCTGCCCGGGAAGCGGTGAACGGTCTGTTCCGAAACTTCCCGGTGAGCCAGAAGCCGACCGAACCCAACTTTGAACAGTGGACAGCAAACGGACTTGCTCATGAACAAGCCCCTCCTTCAAAAGCTATCAATCCCCATGCTTTTGGCCCAGCTGGCCATCAGCCCGCTCGCTGTGAGGGCTGACGGAATCGCGGCCGACGGCACGACCCCCACCACCGTAGAAACGGCGCCCAACGGGGTTCCGGTGGTCAATATCGCCAACCCCAATGCCCGCGGGCTGTCGCACAATCGCTATCAGCGCTTCAATGTCGCTCCCGAGGGCGCCATCCTCAACAACTCACGCGAATCCGTCACCCAGACCCAACTTGGTGGCCTGATCTACGGCAATCCGGGTTTGCAGCAGAATGCCAAGATCATTCTCAATGAGGTCAGCGGCAGCCAGGCCAGTCAACTGCAGGGCTATACCGAGGTAGCCGGGCAGGCGGCCGATGTCGTCATCGCCAACCCCAATGGTATCTCGATCAATGGCGCGGGCTTCATCAATGCGCCCAATGCCACACTGACCACCGGCCAGGCGCTGATCGACGCCAGCGGCGAACTGCAGGGTTACCGGGTCGAACAGGGTCAGATCCTGATCTACGGCAAGGGGCTCGATGCATCGCGCCAGAACCGCCTCTCCCTCTACAGCCGCACGCTGGAACTCAATGCGCGCCTGCACGCCCGGGAACTTGACATCGCCCTCGGGCAGAACCGTATCGACACACAGGGCCGCATCCAGGTGCTGCGCCGCAACGGCACGCCCACCGGTGTCGCGCTCGACGCCTCGGCGCTGGGCGGCATGTACGCCAACAAGATCCGCCTGGTCGGTACCGAGCAGGGCTTTGCAGTCAACATGCCGCCCGAGGTCCTGGCCGCGCAGGGCGATATCGCCATCAGCGCCGAAGGCCGGCTCAGCCTGGGCAAAACCACGGCCTTGGGTACGATCAGCGCCTCCTCCAAGGACCGCATTGAGGTAAAAGGGTCGATCCATGCGGATCACAGCGCGCGGTTCGACAGCGCCCGCATGGCCACCGCGGAAGACAGTTCGATCAGTGCCGGGGAGGCGGTCCGCATCACGACCGAAGCTCTGGATCACCAGGGGCGGATCGTGGCCGGCCAGATGGCCGACGGACAGACCCGGAATCAGGCCGTGTTGTCGGTTCAGGCCGGCGAACTGGGCAACAGCGGCAGCCTCGCCAGCCACGGTGCCATCGATCTGGACGCGCAGCGCCTGAACAATCAGGGAGCGGTGGTGGCGGATGGCCGCCTGTCGGTCTCCGTTGACGAGCGTCTTGATAATGGCGGGCAGGTCCACGCCAACGGCGATGCCGAGCTGACTGCCGGTGCGTTGCACAATTCCGGCGAGCTTTCGGCCACCCGCGCACTGGAAGTCCGGACCGGCGCGCTGGATCACACAGGCCGCATGCAGGCGCAGAACCTTAACCTCCGGGCGCAGGAAAACAGCCAGTCCTCGGGTCGGATCGAAGTATCGGATACGGCCAGCCTCGATTTCGCCGGATTCGAAAACACCGGGGTACTGCAGGTCGGAGGTCAGCTCGACCTGAATGCCACCGAACTGGACAACAGCGGCCGAATCACGGCAGGTCAGGCGGCAGCGGTCGATGCACGGAATTTGAACAATCAGGGGCAGCTGTCTGTGAACGGAAACCTGTATCTGCAGGCGGCTGGGGAGCTGGATAACAGCGGCGAGATCCTCTCGGGAGAAGACCTGGGTCTGCGCGCTGGAGCCGCGCTGCTCAACTCAGGAGCGATCCGGTCCGGCGGCAACCTGACGACCGATACGGATGTGCTGGAAAACCACGGGCAAATCAGCAGCGTGGAGCGGATGGCCCTGTCCGTGGAGCGGCTGACCCAAACGGCCGGCGCCGGGCAGGCCGAACTACTGGCGCGCGAGATGCAGATCGACGCCGGTCGACTGGAAAACCTCGAGGGTGCGCTGCTCTCGCAAGACAGTCTGGTCATCCAGGTAAGGGATGGATTGGTCAACGCCACTGGAAGCCAGATTCAGTCCCAGGGCATGTTGAGCCTGTCCGGCACCCGTCTGGACAACAGCGGCCGCATCCTTGGGCAGGAACTGGTGCTGAACCTCGACCGGATCACCAATGCGGGGCGCCTGCAGTCGATGGCGGGCCTGACCCTGCAGGGGCGATTGCTGGACAACAGCGGACTCCTGTCCAGTGATGCCGCCATGCACCTGCAACTCACCGGCAGTCTGATCAACCCCGGAACGCTGCAATCCCTGGGCGACCTGACACTGACGGCGGCCGATCTCGACAATACCCGGGGCAAGGTGATCAGCGGTGCAACGCTCGACATCATGGTCGACGGCGGACTGATCAATGCAGACGGCCAGATTCAGTCTGTCGGTGCTGCCCGGCTGGAAACCGCGCTGCTGGATGGCCGCCGGGGTCTCATCGAAGGGGGCAGCGACCTGTATCTGGATCTGGGCGATGCCCGGCTGCAAGACGCGGTGCTACGTGCCGCCGATCGCCTCGATCTTGTGATCCCTCAGTTCGAATACAGCCCGACCACCGAGCTGATCGCCAACGGCAGCCTCAACATCGACGCCGCGCAGGGCATACACCTCCAAAAAGACCTGCTGGCCGCGGGCGATCTGACGCTCACCACCGGGCAAGCCCTCGAAAACAGCCATGTGATCGGCGCTCAGGGCGCGTTGAGCCTGGAAGCCGCCAGCCTGGACAACCGGGGGGACATCACCAGCGTTGGCAGTGGCCGGATCGCCCTGCAGGGCGATCTGCTCAATCGGGGGCGCATCAGCAGCCAGAACAGCCTGACGCTTTCCTCTTCCGGCATCGACAACCAGGGCCTCATCAACAGCGGTGCCGACCTGGAACTGCGCGCGAACGACCTCAACAACGCGAAAACCCTGTTCGCCGGTCAGGACATGGCCCTGCTGATTCGTGACAACCTGGTCAATGTCCCGTCCGCTTACATCCTCGCCAGTGGCGATCTATTGCTGGCGGCCGACACTGATGGGGGCTACACCCGTCGCATCGTCAATGACCGCGCCCACATGCAGACACTCAACGGCGACATCTTGCTCTATGCAGACGATCTTGAAAATCGGGGCTCGGCGGAACTGGACTATGAAACCCGCTGGTATTCACTGGGGACCGGCATCTGGTACGACGACGAGCAGCAAGCGACCCACGAGATCGATCTGTCTTATCCCTCTCGGGATCGAAGCAGTAGATCAGATGCAAAGGGCGTATGGATCAGGGAAATCCAGGACAGGCTCGAACACGGGTTACCGAATCTGCTGGTTCCGATACAGTACGCCGAAAATGGTGACCCGTTCGTGCGGTTTTCCATCCTGGAAGAACGTGTCGTCAACAACACCCTGACCCATCCGGCCTGGATCGATGCCGCCGGCACTCTGGAACTGCATGTCCGCGGGGATGTTGTCAACCACGACGCCATCATTTCAACGGCCGGCGAGCTGTTGTTCGATGTGGAGGGCGATTTCAGAAACACCGCCGATTCCGTTACCTTCGATGTCACCCACTACGACTACCGGGCAGTCACCGAAATGGTCAAAAGGGCTCATATCGGCAGTAACGACTACCGGTATACATCCGAAGGTGCCGGGAGAAGCGGCTACATCCCCATCAACGCCTCGGTAACCGTCAGTGCCGACACGGTGGTCCAGGCCGGCGGCTCGATCTCCGGCAGCATCGGTGGACAGGCGGTCGTCGATGGTGCGGGGAACGACCTGCTGGGCGTGCTGCAGGGATCTTGGTCCGGTGCGGGTGATGCTCCGCCCGCCCCCGAGCTGAGCGTCACCGCTGCCCCGCAGGCGGTGATCCGCATCGATCCGGAGCCGGGACTGTCCGCCGGCATACCGCAACTGCCCGCAATCGATCCATCCCTGGGCAACCTGCAGGTGCCGCCACCCTCTGCCATTGAACTGCCGACAGGCGACTACGGCCTGTTCGTGGTATCGCCCGATCCACAAGGGCAATTCCTCATCGAAACCAACCCGGCTTTCACCGATCTGGGTGACTTTATCAGCAGCAGCTACCTGCTGGAGCATGTCGACTTCTCGCCCCTGGCCGAGATCAAGCGGGTCGGAGACGCCTTCTATGAAAACCAGCTGGTGCGGCAGGAGGTGGCTCGCCAGGCCGGCGTCCGCTTCCTGAATGCCGACATCCGCAGCGACCGGGAGCAATACCAGTACCTGATGGACAACGCCCTTCAGGCCAGCCGCGATCTGGAGTTGACGCCGGGAGTCGCCCTGACCGAAGAGCAGATCAACCGGCTCAACCGCGACATCGTCTGGTTCGAAGCCGAACGGCTTGCCGGTCAGACCGTGCTGGTACCCCATGTCTACCTGGCCAACAGCCGCGAAATGGAACTCAAGGGCGGCAAGCTCCTGGCCGGCGAATCCATCGACCTGAAGGTCGCCGCGCTCGACAACCGGGGCCGGATTACGGCCGGCGGCGACCTCGGCTTCGTGTCCAGCGACGGCATTCGCAATGACTCCGGGCAGATCCAGGCCGGTGGATCGCTGAGCCTGATCAGTAAAAACGATATCGAAAACATCTCCGGCCGCATCCAGGCGCAGAACATCCGCCTGCACTCCCTGTCTGGCGATGTCATCAATCGCCGTGCCACGGGCGAATCCGGCTACGACAATGGCGGCATGCAGTACACCCTCACCCTCTACGGAGAGGCCGGAACCATCAGCGCCGAAGGTGACCTCAGCATCCAGGCCGACGGCAGCTTCAGCAACCAGGCCTCCGATTTGAACGCGGACCGCATCCGGGTCGACGCCGGAGACATCGAAATCGTGACCCTCCAGCAGGATGAATACTTCCATGCCGGGCGCGGCGACAACTGGGTGACGGAACACAACACGCGCCATCTGCAATCCACCCTCGACGCCACCGACATCCAGCTCGTCAGCCGGGGCCACACCCGCATCAGCGGCAGCACCCTCGATGCCGAAGGCAGCCTGGGCATCCAGGCAGGCAGCCTGTCCATCGAATCGGTCGAAAACAGCAGCTACCGTGAAACCAACAGTCACAACAGCGACTGGCTGGGCGAGGAAAGCACCCACACGCGCAGGCTGCAGGCCGAAAGCCAGGGCAGCCAGCTCAGCGGTCAGCGTGTCCTGCTGCAAACCACCCGTGGCGACCTCGGCATCACCGGCGGACGCATCCAGGGCTCGGAATCGCTGGACCTCATCAGTGCAGGCAACCTCACCATCGACGAGGGTCGGGACCGCAGCCTCGACGAATACCAGCATCAGGAAAGCGGCTGGTTCAAGGGAGGCGCCATCTTCAGCGCCGAGGAAAGCCTCGAAGGACGGACCACCGATACCGCTGCTGCCGCACAGCTGCTGGCCGGCAACCTGCGCATTGAAGCCCGGGATAGGGTCACCCTGCAAGGCGTCGACGCCCAGGTGGAACGGAACCTGACCGTCAGCGGCAGCGACATCGACATCCGCCAGGCCACCGACATCGTACAGGAATACGACAGCCACAAAAGCCTCAGCATCGGCCTGGGCGACATCGCCGACATGCTTGCCAGGCCCGACCGGCTGGTCCGCAACGAAAACGGCAAACTCAGCCTCACCATCGCCCGCGGCAGTTATCAGGATGCCGACCATCACGTCACCGAAACCACTGCGGCAGGCAGCCAGCTCCAGGCCGGTGGCAACATACAGCTCACCGCCCGCGGGGGGCAATCAGGTGCGGGTGACATCACCGTTCAGGGCAGTAGGCTCCAGGCCGGTGGCGAGGCTCTCTTTCAGGCCGAAGGCCGGGTAGAACTGCTCGACGCCATCGAAACCCGCACCGAAACCACCCGCAATGCCGAGGGCGAAGCCACCATCGACATCACCCTCAAGAATGAATACCAGCAGATCAACCCGGCTCAAAAGGCCGTGTCCGAAGCCGAACGCGACCTGCGCCACGCCCGCCAGGCACTGGACGACTACCACGATGACCTCGCCCGCCAGCGCGAGCAGCTCGAACGGATGCGTCAGGCCCTGGCCGCGGGCCAGCCCGGCCTGGAAGCCGCCGATGTCGAGGAATACGCCCGCCTGGTGGAACAGCTGGCCGCCGATGAAGACTACTACAAGGCCAATATCGCCCTGGCCACCAGCACCCTCGTCAGCCGCAGCGACGCGCTGGTCGCGCAACTCGCCAAGGCCGCCTCCAGCAGCGGCACCTACGGCTTCAATCTGGGCGTCGAACTCAATGTCGACCTGCAACGCAACAGCCAATACAGCCACAGCGAAACCAGCCGGGGCAGCCGCATCCAGGCCGCCAGCATCCGCATCGAAAGCGGCGGGGATACCCGCATCGTGGGCAGCGACCTCGTCGCCGAAAGCGGCATCGGCATCAAAGCCAAAAACCTCGACATCCAGGCCGGACGCAACCGCAACAGCGGCAACGAACGGGGCGGCAGTGAGCACCTCAGCATCGCTTACGACCTCTACGGCGGCAGCAGTGGCAAAGACTTCGCCAGCGCCGCGGCCGGAAGCGCCAGTGCCAGCCTCGATCAGAGCAGCAACCAACGGCACTACGACA
>JALSKD010000160.1 GCA_026989015.1 Gammaproteobacteria bacterium | reverse complement strand
TGAACGGGTGAAAGGCTGTTCGTTGACATGGGGATGGTAGAGCACCCGCTTGGCGATCAGCTTGCGGTCGGGGGTGAGTATTTCCCACTGGTCGGCGTAGTGGTCCCAGCCGGTGTCGGCGTGGCGCACGGTCACATTGAAGGTGCAGTCGCTGCGGCATTCGACCTTGACATCGACCACATCGGCCTCGCCGGCCCAGGCCAGAGGCGCGGCCAGCGCCAGCAACAGTATCGGTATGCTTTTCATGGTGTTCTCCTCGGGTTGTTCAGTCGGCGCCCGTCCAGCGGCCGCTGTGGTAGAAATCGTCCAGCCGATCGAGCCAGGGCTGCAGTTCCAGCCCGTTGTGGCTCAGCCAGTCGTCATTGTAATAGCTGTTGCGGTAGCGCTCACCGCCGTCGCAGATCAGCGTCACCACGCTGCCTTCGATGCCCGCTTCGTGCATTTCCGCCATCAGCCGGAAGGCGGCGAACACATTGGTGCCGGTGGAGCCGCCAACGCGGCGGTTGAGCAGGGTTTCGAGATAGCGGATGGTGGCGATGCTGGCCGCATCGGGCACACGCATCATGCGGTCTATGACCGAGGCGATGAAGGAGGGTTCGACCCGCGGCCGGCCGATGCCTTCGATGCGCGAACCCCGATCCGCGGTCACACCCCGATCGCCGCTCTGGTAGTAGTCGAGGAATACGGAGTTTTCCGGGTCGGCCACGCACAGCCGGCTGGCCTTGCGCCGATAGCGCAGGTAGCGCCCGAGGGTGGCCGAGGTGCCGCCGGTGCCGGCGCTCATCACCAGCCATTCCGGTTCCGGATACCGCTCGCAGGCCATCTGCGCGAAGATGGAATCGGCGATGTTGTTGTTGCCGCGCCAGTCGGTGGCCCGCTCGGCATGGGTGAACTGGTCCATGTAATGCCCGTTCAGTTCGCGTGCCAGCCGCTCCGCCTCGCCGTAGATGTCGGCATGATCGATCAGGTGGCAGTCGCCCTGATAGAAACGGATCTGGTCGATTTTCTCCCGCGAGGTGCCGCGCGGCATCACCGCGATGAAACGCAGGCCGAGCAGCCGTGCGAAATAGGCTTCGGACACCGCGGTGCTGCCGGAGGAGGCTTCGATGACGGTGGTCTCCTCGCCGATGCGCCCGTTGCACAGGCCGTAGAGAAACAGTGAACGCGCCAGTCGGTGCTTGAGGCTGCCGGTGGGGTGGGTGGATTCGTCCTTGAGGTAAAAGTCGATACCGGGCAGGGCCGGCAGCTCCAGCCGGATCAGGTGGGTATCGGCGGAACGCTGGAAATCGGCCTCGATACGGGCGATGGCCTGGTGTACCCAACTGCGCATGGACATGCCTCTGCAAAACGCCCATTGTACGGCCCGTCTGGCCCGCTCCAAAACCCTTTTGTCCGCAGGGTTGATTGACCTTGCTCAAGGTGGGCTGCAGGCGGCGGCGCTACACTGGCCTGCCCTGTCTCTTTCACGCAGCGCCATGGACTACGACCTGATCATCATCGGCGCCGGCCCGGCCGGCCTCAGCTTCGCCCTTTCCCTGCGCGACAGCGGCCTGCGGATCGCGGTCATCGACCGGCTTTCCCGCGATGAACTGGCCGATCCGCCGGAAGACGGACGCGACATCGCGCTGACCCACCTGTCGCGCCGGATCATGCAGCAGCACGGCAGCTGGCAACGCATCGGCGATGAGCACATCGCCCCCATCCGCCGTGCCGAGGTTGTGGACGGCGACTCCCCCTACGCCCTGCATTTCGATACCCCCGATGATGGCAGCGATGGCCTCGGTTTTCTGGTCGCCAATTTCCGCATCCGCCGCGCGATCCACGATGAGTTCATGACCCTCGACGACGGCTTCAGCCTGATGGCCGACAGCCCGGTAAGCCGGGTCCACAGCGACGACAGCGCGGCCCATGTGACGCTGCAGAACGGCGAGCAGCTGAACGCCGCGCTGGTGGTCGCCGCCGATACCCGGTTCTCGCAGAGCCGTCGTCAGATGGGCATTGCCGCCGACACGGTCGAGTTCGGCCGCAGTGCCATCGTCTGCGAGATGGCGCACGAGCAGGACCACCATCACACCGCTTTCGAGTGCTTCCACTACGGCCGCACGCTGGCCATACTGCCGATGCCGGGCCGTGTGTCCTCGATCGTCGTCACCGCTCCGGCGGACCAGGTCGATGATATCGTCGACATGGCGGCGGAGGATTTCGCCCGCGACATCGAGCAGCGGCTGAAACAGCGCCTTGGCGCCATGGAGCTGATCGGCAAGCGGCATGTCTATCCGCTGGTGGCGGTGCATGCCCGGCGTTTTTACGCGCGGCGCTTCGCGCTCATCGGCGATGCCGCGGTGGGCATGCACCCGGTGACCGCGCACGGGTTCAATCTGGGCCTTTCCGGTCAGGATCTGCTCGCCGAAGGGCTGCTGGCCGTGTTGCGCAGCGGTACTGATATTGCCGATCCGGCCGTGTTGCATCGCTACCAGCGTCGGCACATGCTGTCCACCCGACCGCTGTACCACGGCACCAACGCCATCGTCGGCCTGTTCACCGACGATGCCTTCCCGGTCACCCTGGCGCGCAAGGCAGTACTGCGCCTGTCCAATCATCTGCCGCCGGTGAAATGGGCCATCCGCCAGCAGCTCATGGCCAAACGGCACCTGTCCTCTCTGCTGCCGATCTGATCGCTCGAACGCGGAATGGGGTATCATGCACGGCCCCTGCTCCGTGCACCGATGCCTTTTGATGTTCACCAAGATCCTGTTCACCCTCGTCATTTTCGGCGCGGCCCTGCTGTTCATCAAGAAACGCCAGGCCGAGGATGATGCCGCCGGCCGGACGCCGGGTCAGCCCTCACCCCCGCGGGTACCCAGTGAAAACGAACGCCTGTTTCGGCAGGGTGCCTGGCTGTTCCTGATCTTCATGGTGATCAGCGCCATCGGCATCATGATCTTCAAGATCGGCGACCGTTACGCCACCGTCGAGGTGCGCATCATCAATACCCGCAGCGGCGAAGTGCGCGTGTACCGGGCGCAGCGCGATGCGATCTCATCCGATCACATCGTCACCGAAGACGGCCGACGCATCTATCTGGCCGATGTGGAGCGCATGGAGGTGGCGAGCGAATGATTCAGGCCGGCCGCAGAGGAAGCTGATCGGTCCGGGCGCGCTGCTTGCGCTCCGGCAGGACGCCGCGCAGCATCGCCACGACCTGTTCGCCCGTCTTGCGGTAGACCGTGAGCTTGCCGCCGACGATGCCGACGATACGGGGCGAGCGGGGATCGTCCGTCACATAGACGGTTTCCCGCGAGCGTGTGAACAGACGCCCTTCGGCCGCGGGCAAAACACGCAACCCGGCCATCTCGTCGATGATCCGCGTGCTGCGCTGCGGAAAATAGCGCGCCTGAACCTCCAGCAGATAGTCTCTTTCCTGCTCCAGGCAGTGCACCTCCGACGGGTCGCCCCGGTACAGGGTTTCAGTGGTGCCCAGCAGAGCATGGCCCTTCCAGGGCAGCAGAAACACGGCGCGGCCGTCCTGCGGTGCCTCCAGATACCAGGCGCGCTCCACCGGTTCGTCGAGCACCAGGTGCGCGCCCTGCACCCGGTCTGGCTCCGCCATCGGCGGCGGCGGATCGATGCGCCGGTTGACTGGATACACCCAGGGACCGGCGGCGTTGACCAGGCTGCGCGTCAGGAGATGACGGCTGCCCTCCTCGCCCTCGACCTCCACTTCGATCTCCTGCGGCCGGACCTGCGCGCGGGTCAGGGCCGACCGGTAGCGGATTTCTGCACCCAGCGAGACCGCCGAAGCCAGCACCGCACGGGTCAGGGCCGCATCATCGGTCTGTGCGTCCTGGTACTGAAACACGGATTTGAGGCCCTTGTGCTCAAGGCCCGGGATCGCCGAGGCGGCCTTCCTGCCGATGCGATGGAAGCGGTTCTTCAGCGGCCCGGCCATCAGGGCATAGAGGCCGAGGCCGGCACAGAGCATCCACTGGGGGCGGCGCGTGTCTTCATAGACGGGAATATGGAAGGTCTGGCGGTGGACCAGATCCGGTGCCAGGCGGATCAGCAATTCACGCTCCCTGAGGCTCTCGTAAACCAGCGAAATTTCCAGACTTTCGAGATAGCGCAGGCCGCCGTGAATCAGCTTGCTGGAACGGCTCGAGGTCTCAAGCGCCGGTTGGTCGTTTTTTTCAAGAACCAGTGTTCGGTAGCCCGCGGCCGCCGCGGCCTGGGCGACTCCGGCCCCATTGATGCCCGCGCCTATGACCACCACATCCCATGACTCAGAAGTCATGGCTGACATCGATGATGTCACTCTCCTTCGACAACTCGCTGAAGCGGTCGGTCTCGATCAGTTCGATGCCCAGACCCGCGTAGTGCGCGACCTCTTGCGGCGTATTGACCGTATAGGCCACCCATTCCCAGACGCCTTCGAACAGCGCGGAAGGATCGTCCGGGCAGAATTCGGTGTCCACGAACAGGTATTCCGGTGCCAGTTCCTGCGCCAGTTCCCGGTTGCGTTCCAGCCATTCCGGCAACACCCAGCCGATGGGCACATCGTAATGCTTGCGGGCATGGGCCAACGCATCGTCACTGAAGGAAATGAGCGCACAATCACCGGCGATGGGCTGCAGCCGCTCCATCACCAGTTGCACCGCCTTCATGCCCCAGTAGTCGATGCTCGATTCCTTGAGCTCGATGAAGCTGAGCACATGGTCTTGTGCGCTCATCAACTCAACAAATTGTTCCAGAGTGGCGATGCGTTCGTTTTCGAAACGGTCACCAAAACGCTCCGCATAACCCGCCGGCATGTCACGCAGTTCACTCCAGTCGTGATCGGCAATGATGATCTGCTTGCCGGTTAGCTTCAACAGATTGGCGTCGTGGCTCAGAATCGGCACGCCGTCGGCGGTGATCTGAACATCACACTCCACATAGCGCGCGCCGTGTTTGAGCGCATGCTCAAAGCCCGACAGGCTGTTTTCCGGAAAATTCATCGGTTCGCCGCGATGGGCAATCAGGGATACGCGCCCGGTCATGATTACTTTTGCCTCACATAAGAAAAATTTTGGGTAGTATAAGACAGCTTTCCGTCGGGGGCAGCTCTATTCGCGGTAAGACTCACTCCTCCCCGGGGCGTCGCCTGAGCCGCTTTTTGGCGCTCAGTCGGGTCTTGCTGTCCAGGCGGCGGCGTTTGGCGGCCTTTGTCGGCCGTGTCGGTATGCGCTTTTTCCGGGTTCTGGCCACGCTACGGATCAGCTCGCGCAGGCGCTCCAGGCAATCCTGTCGGTTGCGTTCCTGGGTACGGTGGGTCTGGGCCTTGATGACGATGACGCCGTCGCGGGTGATGCGCCGGTCCTTCAGCGCCAGCAACCGCTGTTTGTAGGCATCCGGCAGTGACGAGGCTCGAATGTCGAAACGGCAGTGTATGGCGCTCGACACCTTGTTGACATTCTGCCCGCCAGCCCCGCGGGCGCGAATGGCGGTGAACTCGATCTCCTCATCGGGTAGGGATACCCTGTCTGAAATCTCCAGGCTCATCCCAGCAGTCGCCCCCCAAATCCGGACATCAGTTGGTTGAGGCATTCGGCCCGACGCTGCAGGCGGTTGCTGTGGGTGATCTTGAGCATGGCCTGCTACTGTAACAGGGTCCGTGCTCCTGTACAGAGGGCATCCGTCATGCCGACCATGCGCCGCCGCCGGCGGCACGGTTTTCTTGATAAAGCCGCCATCTGTACTACAAGCAGTGCATCCCCACGACAAAAGCCTGTTCCATGTCCCCTGCCGAAACCGCTCCGCTGGCGCTGATCGTCGATGACGAGCTGACCAACCGCATGATCCTGCGCTCCTTGCTGAAGAAACAGGGCTATGACAGCGTAGAGGCTGAAAACGGCCGCCAGGCCGTGGAGCTGTTCCGGGAACGCCAGCCGGACATCATCTTCATGGATGTGATGATGCCGGAGATGGACGGCTATGAAGCCACGCGCATCATCAAGGCCGAGGCCGGCAACCGCTTCATTCCGGTGATCTTCCTCACCGCGGTCACCGACGAGGAATCCCTGCTCGCCTGCATCGACGCCGGTGGCGATGACTTTCTGGTCAAGCCTTACGATCAGTTTCTGTTGCAGAGCAAGATCCGCGCGATGGAGCGCATTGCCGGACTCAACCGCGAAATCCAGGGCATGTACAGCCTGATCCACCGCGAGCAGGAGATCGCCGAGCAGGTATTCAACAACGCGGTGCAGAAGAACAACATCGTCAACCCCTTCGTACGCAGCATGATCCGCCCCGCCGGCACCTTCAGCGGCGACATGATCCTGTCCGAATACAGCCCGTCGCGGGACATCCACTTCCTGCTTGGCGACTTCACCGGGCACGGCCTGTCGGCGGCGCTGGGCGCAATGCCGGTATCAGAGGTGTTCCGCGCGATGACCGCCAAGGGCTTCACGCCGGAAGAAATCCTCATCGGCATCAACAAGAAACTGCGCCAGTTCCTGCCGGTGGGCATGTTCCTCGGGGTGCAGCTGATCAGCATCAGCCATGACCTGGAATCGGTTTCGGTGTTCAACTGCGGCATGCCCGACCTGCTGATCATCGACGGTCCGACACGACAGATCAAGCACCATGTCCGCTCCACCGGCCTGCCGCTGGGCGTGGTGGACAACCTCGATGCACGCGACATTCGCCAGACCCTGCCACTGACCGAGGGCGACCACATCCTGATGTATTCCGACGGCCTCACCGAGGCCTGGTCGGAGCAGGACGAGGAATTCGGTGTCGAACGGCTCGAGGCGGCCATACGCGAGCCGGGCGATGACAGCATTTTCGACAGCATTATCCGTCATCTCGAGGCCTTCTGTGGCCAGCGCGAACAGGCCGACGACATCACCCTGATCAAGATCACTTGCGACCCCGGGCTGTTGCCTGCCATCGCCGAGCACGAACCGGTGCAACCCGGCTCCCGCGCCCAGGCCACCGAGGGCGACTGGGAGTACGCCTTCAGCCTCAAGGACCAGCGCCTGCGCGAAACCAACCCGGTGCCGATCATCATCAACCACATCATGGAGATGGAGGCCATCGAGAACGAGCGGCAGTCCCTGTTCACGGTACTCACCGAGCTCTATGTCAATGCCCTGGACCACGGCGTGCTGGGACTGGATTCGGCCATGAAATCCGACCCCGCCGGCTTCGCCCGGTATTTCCAGGAGCGCGAGAAACGGCTCGCCGAACTGCAGCATGGCAGCGTCACCTTCCACCTGTCGGTGGAGCAGGAAGACGGCCGACGGCGGCTGCTGTTGCGGGTCGAGGATTCGGGCAGCGGCTTCGATCACTCGGCGCGCAGCGCCCGGGAAGTCGAGCAGACCGGATTGTCCGGCCGGGGCATCCTGCTGATACGCGATCTCTGCGATGACCTTCAGTACCTGGGCAAGGGGAACATCGCCCAGGCCAGTTACAGCTGGACGCTGGCTTCATGATCCGCGACGGCTTCAATACCCGTTCTCCCTTTCTTCCGCGGCTGATCGAGCTGTATCACCAGAACCTGTCCGCCGGCATCGTCGGCATCCTCGTTGGCGCCGGGTTCATCGCCTGGTTCTTCCTGGAACTGGCGCCTTCCCCCTATCTGTTGCCCTGGCTGGCCGGCATGTACGGTCTTGCGGCAATGCGGATCCTGCTGTTCTGGCTGTACCGGCGCGGTGTCTTCACCCGCCTGGCGGTCTATGCCCGCTGCATACAGGCCGACATGCTGCTGGTGGCCTGCGGATGGGCTCTGGTGCCGTTGCTGTTCCTCGACTTTTCACAGCATGTGCTGGTACTGATCACCTTCATTGGACTGGCAGCCATAGCCGCCGGGGCCTACAGCACCATTACCGGCTTCGCGCTGCTGGGGGTGATCTATATCTCGCTGACCCTGCTGCCGCTGCTGTACGCCACGCTGGCCTCGGACCACCCCTACCGCGGCGCGCTGGCAATCGGCATCTTCGCCTTTTACCTGATTGTGGTGGTCTCCAATATCCGCCTCTCTCGCGCCGCCCTGCACCACATGCGCGAAGCGGACAACTTCCGCCGCAGCGAAGTGCTGATCCGCAACATCATCAATGCCTCGGTGGATGCCATCGTCACCCTGGATGCCGACGGCATGATCATCGACTGGAACCGCAGCGCCGAATTCCTGATCGGCCGCCGCAAGTCCGATGTGCTGGGTTTTCCGGTTTCCGCCATTGTCGATCTCGGTGCCGACAATGATTTCTATGCCGATCTGCCCCGCATCATCCATCACGAACACCTGGAACGCCGCCGCCAGGCCCGGCTGATCAACGCCGATGACGACGAACTGACCGTCGATCTGGCGTTGCGCCCGATCATTGCGGAAAACGAGCACTTCTTTACTCTCAACATCCACGACCTGACCGAACAGATCCGCAAGGACCGGGTCATCGACGACGAACGCAAGCGGGCCTACAAGCTGCTCAATTCCGTCGATACCGGCATCGTGGAACTGGATACCGACGGCCATGTGCGCTTCATCAACCAGACCGCGCTGCAGCTGCTGGGCTATCAGCAGGCGGAAGTCATCGACAAGTCCTTCCATCAGCTGTTCCAGCACAGCGACCTGCAGGGCCTGCCCCAGTCCTGGGAATCCTCGCCGATCCACCGGCTGCTGATCAGCGGCGTCAGCCGCCGCTTTACCCAGATGGTGCTGTGGCACCGCGAGCAGCGGCCGTTGCATGTCACCCTCAGCTCGGTGCCCGTGCTGAAGGAACAGATGATCACCGGATCGATCATCTCCTTCAACGACATCACCGATTCCTTCAATGTATTGCAGGAGCAGAAGCGGCTGCTGCAAATCGCCGAAGCCAGCCCCAACATGATGATCACCTTCTCACTGGAAGGCGGCATCCTCTACCTCAACAAGTCGGCGCGTGACATCTTCGGCATCAGCGAGGAACAGGACAGCAGTCGCCTCCATCTGCGCCAACTGTTCCGCCAGGAAGAGCTGCTCAAGCTGCTACTGGACGAGGCCATCCCCAATGCCTATGCCCAGAACTACTGGGCCGGCGAGGCACGGCTGCTGACCGTCTACGAGCAGGAGATCTGCGTCACCCTCTACATCATGAAACTGCTCGACGATTCGGATCAGCAGTATTTCTCGCTGATCATGACCGACATATCAGAGCAGAAGCAGGCCCAGCAGTCGCTGATCGAGGCCAGGGATCAGGCAGAGGCAGCCGCCCGCGCCAAGTCCGAATTCCTCGCCACCATGAGCCACGAGATCCGCACCCCGATGAACGGCGTGCTCGGCATGGCGCAACTGTTGCGCGACACCGAGCTGGATGCCGAACAGGCCGACTATGTGGCCACCATCGACCAGTCCGGCAAGGCGCTGCTGACGATCATCAACGACATCCTCGATTTCTCCAAGATCGAAGCCGGACGCCTGGAGCTGGAACCGCTGGATTTCGATCTCGAGGTGTCCATTCACGAGGTCTGCGACCTGCTGAGGCCCACCGCCAGCGACAAGCAGGTGGAGCTGGTGCTCAATGTCTCGCCGGACTGCCCGCAACGGGTGCGCGGGGATGCGGGACGGCTGCGACAGATCCTGATGAACCTGGTCGGCAACGCCATCAAGTTCACCCACCACGGCCATGTCATCATCCAGGTCTCGCCGGTGGACTTGAACGACGGCGTGGCAACGCTGGATTTCTCCGTCATCGACACCGGCATCGGCATACCCGCCGATCAGCTGGACCGGCTGTTCGACGCCTTTACCCAGGCCGACGGCTCCACCACCCGCAAATACGGCGGCACCGGCCTGGGGCTGTCCATCAGCAAGCAGCTGGTCACGCTGATGGGTGGCGATATCGGCGCGGAAAGCCAGCCCGGCAAAGGCTCCCGCTTCCATTTCACGGTCGATCTGCCAGTGGTCAGCGAGCGCAGCTACCAGCCCTCGGCCCGGCTGGAAGGCCGTCACATACTCGTGGTCGACGATCACAGCATCAACCTCCATGTCATGCGCAAGCAACTGCAGAAATTCGGCATGCAGGTGTCCGTCGCCAGCCGCCCGCAGCAGGCGCTGGAGCTATTGCGGGCTTCCGCCGCCAAGGGCGATCCGGCACACATCGCCATCATCGACTATCTGATGCCCGAGATGGACGGCGGTGAACTGGGCCAGCACATCCTCGCCGACCCGGAGATACCGGATCTGCCGCTGGTGATCCATTCCTCCGCCGCGCGCAAGGGCGACGCACGGCGCTTCGAATCCCTGGGTTTTGCCGGCTACCTGACCAAACCGGCCCTGTCCGAGGTGCTGCACGATTGCCTGGCCCTGATCCTCGGCGAATACCCGCAGGGGCGGCCGGCCGACGCACCGATCATCACCAAGTACAGCGTGCTCGAATCGCACCAGGCCACGACGCGTGGCATCGACTGGAAGGGCACCCGGGTACTGCTGGCCGAGGACAACCCGGTCAACCGCAAGGTGGCCATTTCCCTGCTGGAACGGGAAGGCTTTATGGTGGACAGCGCCGAGGACGGCGCGCAGGCGGTGGATGCCTGGCGCAATGGTGAATTCGATATCATTCTGATGGATTGCCAGATGCCGGTCATGGACGGCTATGAAGCCACCGCCCGCATCATCGGTGACGCCGCCTACGCTGAGCGGCCAACGCCGATCATCGCTCTCACCGCCAATGCCATGGACAGCGACCGTGAGCGTTGCGACCGGGCCGGCATGCAGGGTTTCATCGCCAAACCCTTTACCCGTGACAGCCTGCTCAATGAGATCCTCCGCCTGATCGGCGAGCGTATCGACAGCGGACAGCAGGATTCACCCGCGGCCGTGAACGGCACCGAGAATGCGGCCGCGCCCCACGCTGGTAAGGCCAGGGATGACGAACCCCTGCTCGACGAGGGTAACCTGAGCAGCCTGCGCGAGGCCATGGGCGAGGATTTCGCGGAATTGCCCGCCGCCTTCCGTGACAGCACGCGGGACATCCTCCGGCAATTGCCTGAGGCGCTGTCTGAGGGAGACCTGGCCACCCAGCAGCGGCTGGTACACAGCCTCAAATCCAGCAGCGCCAACATGGGTGGCTTGCGCCTGTCGGCGCTGGCACGGGAACTGGAGCAGCAATGCAAGAACGGCCAGCCGTTGAGCCGCGATCAATTGCAGGCCCTGGAACGCGAGGCCGATG
>JALSKD010000159.1 GCA_026989015.1 Gammaproteobacteria bacterium | reverse complement strand
GGCGACGGGTTCATGCAGCCCTCTTTCGGGGGAGGGGCGAAAATCGGTCCAGGCCAGTACCGGCACCTGACCGCGGTTGTTGTCCACCACCACCCAGGCGTCGTGTTCGAGTATCAGTTCCATTTCCTTCAGTTCGCGCAGGCGGATGCATTGCGGCGTGCCGAGGTGTATGCGCGAGCGACGCCACAGGTTGTAATGGGTGGCGGGCACAAGGTCATCGCGTTGCGCAAAGACCGGCAGGCCGTCGATGCGCTGTCCCATGGCCTCAGCGTGTCAGACTGGCGAACAGGGTGGGCAGCTTCTCCGGCAGACGCTTCACATTGTCGATGATGGTGTAGTTGTTGGCGCCGAAGATGCGCGAGACATAGCGGTCCGCTTCGGGATCGAGGGTCAGGCAGTAGCTGAGTATGCCGTTGCGCTTGAGTTCCTCGGCGGCCTTTTTGGCATCCATGCGCAGGTATTGCGGGTCGCGTTCGTCGATGTCCGCCGGTTCGCCATCGGTGACGATGAGCAGCAGCTTGTGTTTTTCGCTGCGCTGGGCCAGCCGCATGCCGGCATGACGCATGGCCGCCCCCATGCGCGTGGACAGTCCGCCCTTCATGCCGGCAAGACGGCTTTTGACTTCTTCGTCCAGCGGCTGTTCGAAATCCTTGAACCGGTAGTACTGCACATCGTGACGGCCGTCCGAGGCGAAGCCGTGGATGGCGAAGGGGTCGCCGATGCCGTTGATGGCGGTGGCCACCAGCGCGCTGGCCTCACGGGTCAGTTCGAGCACGGTCTTGTCGGTGCCGCGCACCGTCTCGTTGGTGGATTCGGAGAGATCGAGCAGGATGATGACGGCCAGATCCCGGCGGTTGATGACATGGCGCATGGTGATGCGCATGTCGGGCTGCAGCCCGATGCGCAGGGTGACCATGGCGTCCACGGCCGCATTGATGTCGAGCTCATCACCGTCTTCCAGCTTGCGCTGGCGCGAGATGCCCTGTGGCCGCAGCCGGTCGATGATCTGCTTGATGCGATGGCTGACCCCCTTGTGCTCGGTCAGCACCCGGTCGATGACCTCCGGGTCACCCCGCCCCTGCCGCCGTTCGAAGACGGTGGCCCAGGCCGGACGGTGCAGTTGCACCTGGTAATCCCATTCCGGGTAATGATAAGGGTCGGAAACCGGTTCCTTGCCCTCCATCTGGTTGTAGGAGACGCCTTCGTCCTCGTAGGGGAACAGTTCGGTGGACAGCACCCAGACCTCCTGGGCGTCGTCGCCGGCGGTTTCCACTTCCACCTCGTTGACCATTTCCATGACGCTGACGTATTTCCGTACCTGGCGCTGGCTGGCCGGCAGGTAGGCGGTGCTCTGTTCCCAGCTGAACTCCTCGGCCGACCAGATGAAGCGGTTGTCGTCGCGGTAGGGGATGTACAGGCCTTCGAGAATGCGCAGGCTGGGTACATCCCGCCGACGCGTGAGCAGATTGAACAGGTCCAGACCCAGGCTCATCGAGAACAGGGTGTTGTCACGGTTGTCGGCGATGCCGGCATGGAAGCGGTCGATGATTTCATCCACCTCGTCGTCGCCGGTGCGGTCGGCGGGTTCCAACAGGGCACGGGCCACCTTTTCGAGCAACTCCATCGACGGATGCTCGTAGCTCCGCTCGCCGGGCAACGTCATCAGCGCGTACCACAGGGTCTTCATGCCCGGGAATTCGCTGATGGCGTAATGTTCGACCCGGGCGTCCTCGAACAGGCCGACAAAATACTGCTGCGCCGGCGACATGGCCTCTGCATTCAATGGTTCCAGCGTGTACACCCTGTGTGCCGCCATGTGGGCCGCCATGGCGCGATAGAACTCATGGCCCGTCAGGCTGCCGATGTCATCGACGGCGTCGGGCAGATGCAGCGCATGGTCTTCGATGAAGGGGCGGAAGCCGGCATGGTCAGCGGCGGTCGGGCGCAGGAAGAAATCCCGTCCCCAAAAGGCGCGCAGATAAAAATTCAGCCGGCGCTGCTCATCGATGAACAGGGTGCCCTTGCGCTCCTGTTGCAGCATCGCCTTGGCGTCTTCGCTCTGCAGGCCGAAATAGGCGGCCTGCTTGGGCAGATCGCGTCGGTAGGCGTCGGCGCCGAAATCCACCCAGCGGCGCAGCCCGGACAGGGTCAGCTTGGAAAGCAACTCATCGAGCACGCCCAGCATCGGCCGCAGCCCGCGGGGAGCGCGCGCCGACAGGCGGTGCAGCAATTGCAGGTAGGCGCGCAACAGGTCGGGATCGCCCAGACGGCGGGCCACCGTCGGCAGCGTGGAGAGCATCATCACCAGCACCTCGCCGGAGGTCATCGAGGCGAGCTTGAGTACGGCGGTGGCGATGTCACGGATGACATCTTCGCCGCATTCCCGCGCCACCAGTGGCACTTCGTCAAGCCAGGTGACCACCAGTTGCGGCCCTTTTCCGAGGTTGACCATGCCGCGGGCGCCATCCAGGTAGTCGGACAGGCCCGCCGGCGACATCAGTCGCGCCGCCTCGTGGAAGGTGGCCTCCAGCGTGTCGGCCAGCTCGGGGGCGGCCTGGATCAGTTCATCTCGGTAATCGTCGAGGGTAACGCTCATCTTCTTCTGTGCCTCGCGCGGTACGGTTGGGCGACCGGCGCGCTCACGGGCACGCCGGACCAGCAGGCCGGGCCTAGCCGAAGAAGGTGCTGACCGCCGCTTCGAGGGTATCCCGCATGTCGGGATCGTCGGTGAGCGGTTCGACCAGCGCCATCTGGCAGGCGTTGGCCGGCGCGATGCCCTGGCTGATGAGCTGCCCCGCATAGATCAGCAGGCGGGTGGACATGCCCTCGTCGAGCCCGTGGCCCTTGAGGTTGCGCGAGCGCTGCGCCACCTGCACCAGTTTTTCGGCGGTGGCTTCGTCCACTCCGGCTTCGTGCGCGACGATCTCCTTTTCCACTTCGGTGTCCGGATAGTCGAAGGACATGGCACCGAAACGCTGCTTGGTGGACTGCTTGAGGTCCTTCATCATCGACTGGTAGCCGGGGTTGTAGGAGATGACGATCTGGAAGTCGGGGTGCGCCTTGACCAGCTCGCCCTTTTTCTCCAATGGCAGCTCGCGGCGGTGGTCGGTCAGCGGGTGGATGACCACGGTGGTGTCCTGCCGCGCCTCGACCACTTCGTCAAGGTAGCAGATGGCGCCCAGGCGCGCGGCGACCGTGAGCGGACCGTCCTGCCATTGGGTGCCGTTGATGTCGAGCAGAAAGCGGCCGACCAGGTCGGAGGCGGTCATGTCCTCGTTGCAGGCCACGGTGATCAGCGGTTTCTGCAGCTTCCACGCCATGTATTCGACGAAGCGCGACTTGCCGCAGCCGGTGGGTCCCTTGAGCATCACGGGCATGCGCACATCGTAGGCCGCCTGATAACGCTCGACCTCGTCGTGAACGGGACGGTAGTAGGGTTCTTCCCGGATCAGGAAGTCGTCTTTGTTGATATCGCTCATGTCGGATACCTCATGGCGGTTGCAGCGGAACACGGAAGTTTTGGCGAAACCGCTCGCGCCGCGAGACGGTCTCGGCAAAACTCCCGCCGGGGGCGCGGGCCGCAGCAACGGCCCGCGCTCCGTGCGGAAGAAACGGCCTACTTGTGGACCAGGTCGTAGGCGTGAACGGCCGCAGCGGCTTCCATCTGCTCCAGCACCTCGCCTTCCAGCGGCGCCTTGTAGATCACCATGTTGGCGCCCTGGGTCTGCTTGTAGTTGTCGTAGCCGACCAGGCGGACATGGTTGCCGGGATTGGCCTTTTTGCACAGCTCGATCTCCTCGAGTATGCGATCGACATCGGTCTCGCCGAACATCGGCAGTTTCCACATGTACCAGTAGTGACTGGCGGCGTACTGCGGCTCGGTGTGCTCGATGGCCGGGTTCCAGCCCTGGTCGACGATGTACTGGATCTGCTTGCGGATCTGATCCTCGTCCATCTCCGGCAGGTAGGAGAAGGTGCCCATCTTGCGGCTTTTCGGGTCCGACAGGCGTGACTTGTAGTCTTGAACTTCGCTCATTTTGAGTTCCTCTTAAGGTTTGTTGCGAATGGAAAGTCGATCACTTGTGGGACACATCGAGCTTGTCGACGGTGTCGAACTCGAACTTGATCTCTTTCCAGGTTTCCATCGCCATCTTCAGCTCGGGGCTGTGCTTGGCGGCATTGGTGAGGATGTCCTTGCCTTCCTTCTCCAGCTCGCGACCCTCGTTGCGCGCCTGGACACAGGCCTCGACCGCCACGCGGTTGGCCGCGGCGCCGGCCGCATTGCCCCAGGGATGGCCCAGGGTGCCGCCACCGAACTGCAGGCAGGAATCGTCGCCGAAGATGGAGACCAGCGCCGGCATGTGCCAGACATGGATGCCGCCGGAGGCCACCGGAATGACACCGGGCATCTGGCCCCAGTCCTGATCGAAGAAGATGCCGCGAGAGCGGTCTTCCTTGATGTACTTGCTGCGCATGATATCGATCCAGCCCAGGGTCGCCTCGCGGTCACCCTCGAGCTTGCCCACCACGGTGCCGGAGTGCAGATGGTCACCGCCCATCAGGCGCAGCATCTTGGTCAGCACGCGGAAGTTGATGCCGTGGGTGGGGCTGCGGTCGATGACGCCGTGCATGGCGCGGTGGACATGCAGCAGCAGGCCGTTGTCGCGGCACCACTTGGACAGAGAGGTATGCGCCGTCCAGCCCATCGTCAGGTAGTCGGACATGATGATGCGGGCACCGATCTCCTTGGCGAATTCGGCGCGCTTGTACATCTCTTCGACCGTGGGAGCGGTTACATTCAGGTAGTGGCCCTTGCGTTCACCGGTCTCGGCTTCGGCCTTTTCGCAGGCTTCCTGCACGAACAGGAAGCGGTCACGCCAGCGCATGAAGGGCTGGGAGTTGACGTTCTCGTCGTCCTTGGTGAAGTCCAGACCACCGCGCAGGCCTTCGTAGCAGGCGCGGCCGTAGTTCTTGGCCGACAGGCCCAGCTTGGGCTTGATGGTGCAGCCGAGCAGCGGACGGCCGTACTTGTCCAGCTTGTCGCGCTCGACCTGGATGCCGTGGGGCGGTCCGGGGTTGGTGGTGACGAACCACAGCGGGAAGCGGATGTCTTCCAGGCGCAGGGCGCGTACCGCCTTGAAGCCGAAGACATTACCGACGATGGAGGTCATGACATTGACGACAGAGCCTTCCTCGAACAGGCCCATCGGGTAGGCGATAAAGGCGTAATAGCATTCGTCGTCGCCGGGCACATCCTCGATGGCGTAGGCACGGCCCTTGTAGTAGTCGAGGTCGGTCAGCAGGTCGGTCCAGACCGTGGTCCAGGTGCCGGTGGAGGATTCCGCGGCCACAGCGGCAGCCGCTTCCTCGCGCGGCACGCCGGGCTGAGGGGTAATCTTGAAAACGGCCAGCAGGTCGCTTTCTTTCGGGGTGTAATCGGGTTCCCAATAGGTTTCGCGGTACTCTTTAACGCCCGCCTGGTAAGTTTTACCCATGGTTGTCTCCTGTTGAGTGAATGGGATGGACTGATCGCGGTCGATTCCGCGTGCTGGACATTCTCTGTGCGAAATTCTATAAATGAAAATAAATACTTTCTATGTTTTGCATAGACGATTAGCTATGACCTATTCCGCCAGTGACAAACTCATCCGTCATGTCTCGCTTCGGCAGCTGCAGATCTTCGATGCCGTGGTGCGTCTGGGCGGCTACACCCGGGCCGCCGAAGCCCTGCACCTGACCCAGCCCACGGTCTCGATGCAGATCCGCAAGCTCAGCGATGCGCTCGGCATGCCCCTGCTGGAACAGATCGGGCGCAAGATCTACCCCACCGCCGCCGGGCGGGATGTACACGCGGCCGCCAGGGAGATCCTCGATCGCATGGTGGCGCTGGGCGAGTCGGCGGCCGAACTGGAAGGCAGCATCAAGGGGCCGCTGCAGATCGCGGTGATCACCACCGCCAAGTATTTCATGCCGCATCTGCTGGGCCGCTTCGTCACCCTCCACCCGGAGGTGTCGCCCAGTCTCACCGTGACCAACCGCGCCAAGGTATTGCAGCGGCTGAAGGACAACCTGGACGACCTGCTGATCATGGGTCAGGTACCGGAGGAACTGCCGGTGGTGGCCCACCCCTTCATCGACAATGAGCTGGTGGTGGTGGCGGAAGCAGGGCATCCGCTGGCGAGTGAACGGAGCATTCCGCTGCAACGGCTGCTGGATGAACGCTTTCTGGTACGCGAACCCGGCTCGGGTACACGGCAGACCGTGGACCGCCTGTTTGCCGCCGAAGGCCTGCAGATTCAGCCGTACATGGAGCTGGGCAGCAGCGAGGCCATCAAGCAGGGGGTGATGGCCGGACTGGGGCTGTCGGTGCTGTCCCGACACAACCTGCGTCTGGAGCTGGCCGGAGAGCACCTGGTGGAGCTGGATGTGAAGGGTTTCCCGTTGAAGCGACGCTGGTACGCGGTGCATCTTCAGGGCAAGAAGCTGTCGAAGGTGGCCGCCAGCTTCCTCGATTTCATCCTCGAACAGGGCGGCGACATCCTGGCGCCGCCGGATTGAAGCGGATGATTCAGGCGTAGCTCGCCATGCGCTGGCGCCACAGCCGCAACTGCCCACGCCACAGGGCCCGCAGTTCGCGGTACTGGCGCTGCAACCCACTGGCTTCCATCTGCCGGTTGATGTCCTTGCGCCGCGCTTCCAGCCAGGCCTTGCGCGCGGCGGCATAATCCTGCAGCCGTTGCAGCACCTGTTCGTATTCCCGCTGCAGCCGCAGCCTCAGCTCCTCGCCGTTGGGCAGGCGTTGCAGCCGTTGCTCGGCGCGTTTCCATTGCTGCGCCAGCACCGCCTTCTGGATGCGTTCCTCGGCACAGGTCTTGAGGCCGTGCGCCAGACCGACCCAGCTCAGCGCGCGAATCAGCCACTTGGTCGGATCGAACTGCCACCAGCGGATCGCGTTGCGGTAGTCGAACTGAAACGCGTGATGGTAGTTGTGGTAGCCCTCGCCGTAGGTCAGCAACGCAACCAGCGGGTTGTCCTTGGCCGTATTGGCATCGCTGTAGGGCTGGCGACCCCACATGTGGGCCAGGGAGTTGATGAAGAAGGTGACATGGTGACTGACCACCAGCCGCAGCACGCCCACCAACAACAGGCTGCCGAGCAGATCACCACTGAGCAGACCGAATGCGAGCGGAATGCCGAAGTTGGTCAGCAGTACCAGCATCAGGTAATGCCGGTGCTGCCAGACGACGATCGGATCGCGCTGCAGGTCCCGGACATTGCGGTAATCATGGTAGCGGCTGGCCTGGTATTCGCGCAGCATCCAGCCGATGTGTGCATGCCAGAAACCGCGGCGGGCCGAATAGGGGTCCCGTTCGTTGTCGTCTACATGCTGGTGGTGGACCCGGTGATCGGAGCTCCAGTGCAGTATGCTGTTCTGCACTGCAAAGGCGCCACCCAGCGCATAGAGAAATCGGATCGCCGGGTGGGCTTCATAGGCCCGGTGGGACCACAGCCGATGGTAACCGGCGGTGATCGACATGCCACAAAAGCCGGTGGCGAGCACGGCAGCGATCAGGGTGCCGGTCTGCAGCCCCTGGGTCAGCGCCAACCAGGGCACGCCGATGGCGGCGATGGCAAAGGTCAGGGAAAACACGAGCATATTGAGCCAGATGATGCGTGGCTTCGGGGTATCGGGGGTATTCATGGAAAGGGGTCCTGCAGGGGTAAAGAACCCGGCGGTGCCGGGGTAAGACAGCGGACGGGGCATCCGCTTCAATGGAGTATAGACAGCCCGGACACATTCTGCCATGAAAACCGCACGGACTGCGCCACGACCGGCCTCTGAACGGGCCGGACGCGGCGCATGCCGGGATCAGTGATCGACGATCAGGTTGCCGTCGTCCAGCAGATTATCGAGGATCTGCTGATCGCTGAGCGTGCCGCCGGCGGTCAGGTCCACGCCTTCGAGCACGATCATCTGACTGACGCCGGACCCGCTGCCCTGTACATCGATATTGACCGTGGTGTTGCCACTGGCGCTGTCGTAGCTGAAGCTCAGGTACTGATCCAGCGTGGCATCGGTCTCACCCTGCAGCAGGTCGGACAGATCCAGCACATCCCCGCCCTGCCCGGCCGTGAAATCGGCGATGCTGTCCACGGCCGGGGCGTTCAGGCTGCCTTCGTCACCGGCTTCCAGTGCAAAAATGTCGATGCCGTCGCCACCGACCAGGCTGTCGTTGCCCGCGCCGCCAACCAGCAGGTCGTTGCCGGCGCCACCGTCGAGGCTGTCATCGCCACCGTGGCCCAGCAGCGCATCGTCGCCGGCGTTGCCGACCAGCGTATCGCCCTGATCGCCGGACACCAGAATCTCGTCGGCATCGCCGCCGGTGATCCGATTGCCGCTGACCCCCTGTATGTCCACGGTAGTGCTGTCAGTGACCCCGGCTCCGTTGGTCAGGTCGTAGCTGAAGCTGCCGTCGCTGTAGTCGGCCGAACCGGTGTTGATGGTCAGGAACAGGTCATAGTTGCCGGTACTGCCATCGGCGCTTTCCAGCACCACATAGTACTGGCCGTCCTCCGGAGCGGTGAAACCGCCCCAGGGCCCGCCCGCATTGTTGTCAATGTCGGTCACGAAATTGCCGTTGGCGTCGTAGATGCTCGCCTGCGCATTGACACCGCCGCCATTGTCCACATCCAGCCACAGGTTTTCGCCCCTGGCCAACGACACGGACAGCCAATCCTGATCGGCGTTGCTGTCAAACCGGCCCTCATAGGCCAGGCTGTAACCATTGACATTGACCCCGTTGAGGTTGGCGTCATTGGAGCTGAACAGGGAACGGTCGGTCAGATCGGTGGCGGTGGCCAGCGAGTCGTTGCGGTTGCCGCCTTCGTTGCGGTCATTGATGGTGATGGCCTGGGCATCCGTCGTGAAATCGTCTTCCGACAGCACGGACAGCCCGGCATTCGGAGTAAAGGCGATGCCATTGGCGGCCAGCACCCCGCCCAGCGCATTGCCGGTGGAGCTGATGCTGAGGGAATCACCACGGTCATTGTGCAGCAGTGCCGATTCGCCGATGGAAATGGGCGTTCCATCGATGATGTTGGTGAGCACCAGATCCCGATTGGCATCCAGCGCCGGCTGGTAGTCGATGTTGAAGCGGATAGTCGAACTGAACACATCGCCATCGTTGTCGATCACCGTCACCGGGAACAGTTCATGCTGTCCCAGCAGGCTTTGATCCACATCCAGCGTATAGCGGTAGTCGCCATTGGCAAAATCGATCTCCAGTTGGCCGCCCAGCGCGGTGGTGACCGTCATCGTGCTCGGATCGCCGCTGTTCGGCGCATAGGTATAGCTGACGCCATCGACGACGATTTCGGAGATGTAGCCGCCATCGGCGCCGATCACGAAACCGGCGTTGCCATGAGCGCCGAGTACATTCAACGAGCCCTCGATGAGGGTGTTGGAAACGGTATCCAGCAGGGTGGCGGTCAGATCGGTGGGGTCATCCACGGCGATGGCATAATCCTCGGCACCATTGACTTCCGGATGGGCAACGGGTTCCAGATTGGCGAGGCTGACACCGGTGCCGATACCGATGCCGAAGGCGATATCGGCATGCTCCTCGACATAGGCTTCCCAGGCCGCCTGGCCGGTCAGCGCATTGCCGTTGGCATCCGTGTACTGGATGCTGTCGTCCACGCCATGTCCGGCATTGGGCTCGCCATCGGAGAGGAAGTAGATCAGGTTCTGATCCGCCGGAGGCGGCGCGGACGAGTTGATCTGGGCGTTGAGCGCGGCGTCGTACCAGGTGCTGCCGCCTGCCTGCAGGGCATCGATGTAATCGATGGCTCCCTGAACATCGTCGATGAACCACCCGGAAGTCTGCGTGCCGCTGGCGAACGGAATGATCTGCACATTGACATTGCCCAGGTCATCCACTTCATTGATCAGCGCCTGCAGGGATTCCTTGGCCACATCCAGACGGGTCTGACCGTTGCCGGCATCGCTGTTCATGGAGCCGGAAACATCCAGAATGATCGACAGGTTGTAGACCGCCGGATCGGCATCCTGCTGCAGGTTCTGCACGATCGGGGTGCCGCCGGGCGCATCGTCGGTGATGGCGATATCCAGCGTATTGCTGCTGCTGTGGGCGCCATCGCTGAGGGTATAGACGAACTGCTCGACCACGGAGTCGCCACTGCTGGCGCTGGTGAGCCGGTATTCATAATCGCCGGCGCGGTGACTGCCGTCGTCCTGGGTCCAGACCGTCAAAGATCCGAAATCACCGCTGATCGAGATCACGCCGGAGGCGTCCGGGGCCGCGCTGACGCCATTGAAACTCAGGCTGGAGATCTGCGTGGAAGAACCGATGCCGGTATCGTTGTCCAGCAGATTGCCGCGCGCAAACTCGCTGTCGCTGTCGTGGGCGGTACCGGCCGGCAGTCCGGCCTCGTCCACGATGGCACTGTCGGCGATTGCGGTGCTGATGGTGTCGTGCACCAGGCTCAGTGTGGCACTGGCCACATCGCCGTCACCATCGACCACGCTGTAGCTGAACACATCGTCGGTCAGCGGCTGACCGCTCAGATCGTTGGAGCTGTAGCTGTAGCTGCCATCGCGATTGATCAGCAGATCGCCGTGTGCGGCATTGATGGTCAGATTGCCATTGGCATCGAAACCACTGTAGGTGACACCGTTGTAGGTGACGGACTGCAGCTGCAGCGGACCATCGGCACCGGCATCATCGGCCTGCATGCCCGCGCCGCCGGCACCGGTGATCACATTGCCATACACGGTACCGCCATAGCCGACGCTGTCACTGTCGTCATGGGCCACCGGCACGGTATCGCCCACAGCGATGTTCACCGTGGTCCAGCTGCTGCTGTCGGTACCGTCCGATGCCAGGTAGGCGAAACTGTCCATCAGCGTATCGCTGGCACTGTGATCCAGGCTTGCCGGTGCGGTGTAGGTGAAGGAACCGTCCGCATGGACGATCACGGTACCGCCCAGCGCCGTGGTAATCGCGGTCACGCCATCGGCGCTGACGGCGCCGGCGCCACTGGCGTCGGCCGCAACCTGCAGCACCTGAAGCGCATCGTTTTCGGCATCGGTATCGTTGGCCAGCAGACCGTTCGCGGCATTGATCGCCAGACTGCTGCCTTCATCGGTGGCAAAGCTGTCGGCCACCGCCACCGGCGCATCGTTGGTGCCTTGAATGGTGATGACGATGTCGTGGGTCGTGCCGTCGACGGTGGTCACGGTGACCGTATCGGTCAGGCTGTCACCCGTACCGAGGGCCTGAACCGCCGGATTGGCGTTGTCGAGGCTGTAGCTCCAGTTGCCGCTGGCGTCGATGACGAGACTGCCGTAGCTTCCGCTCGGATTGCCGGGCTGGAATGCGGATTCGCCATGGTCGGGGTCGCTGACGCTGAGCTGACCGCTGGCGGCGAGCACGCTGTCTTCGGTGACCGTGCCGGTGTCGAGGCCGCTGATGACCGGCGCGTCGTTGGTGCCGGTTACGGTTACGGTGACGGTCCGCGTGTCGCTGGCGCCGTTGTTGTCGGTGACGGTGACATCGAAGCTGACCTGGGCCGTCTCGCCGGCGGCCAGTTGCTGGAAG
>JALSKD010000158.1 GCA_026989015.1 Gammaproteobacteria bacterium | reverse complement strand
TGGACGGCACGGAAGTCGACGAGGAAGCCTACACCCAAACCCAGCGCATCGAACCGACGGAATTCGAGGATACCCATGTCGACACCGCCCGCCTCGATGCCACGGAAGCGGACGGCACGGAAGTCGACGAGAAAGCCTACACCCAAACCCAGCGCATCGAGCCGACGGAATTCGAAGACACCCAGGTCGAGACCGCCCGCCTCGATGCCGGTGAGCCCCCTGCCGATGGCGGTGTACTGGAGTCGGACACCACCGGATTTTCCGCCGTGGATCGGGATGCGGACCCGACGAAGCTGATCATGGACGACAGCATTCCGCTGGATGAGCAGGGCAATTCGCTGATCGAAACCGATGACTACACCGCCGAGGAACTGGCGCGGCTGCGCGAGGCTTCGCGCCCCGAACTGACCGAGGACGATGTCACCGCGTTTCTCGGTGACGGCCTTGCGGACAGCGCAGGCCAGGATATCGATGCCACCGCGGCCACCCGCACCGTGGAAATGCCCCCGCTCAGCCTCGACGATATCCGTGCCCGTGAAGCTGGCCTCGACTCCGACGATACCACACTGACCCACCCGGAAGACCGCACCGCGCTGAGCATGGACGACACCACGGCCAGCGGTCTGCCGCCGGGCGTGGAGCCTCGGCCACCGGCCGACGAGGGCGGACTGGATGACGACCAGTCCACGGTCATCAACCCTGAGTCCCACGGCGCGGGCATCGATCTGGACCGTCTGACCCAGGAAGAAACCCTGGGCGATCAGACGGCAACCGGCGCTCGCACCTTTGCACCGGACAACTACGACCGCACCCTGATCAAGCTCAGCGAAAGCGATGTATCACGCATCTTCCCTGGCATGAAGGCGGAGCCCGGCGCGGTCATGACGCCGGACTACGCCAAGAAAGTGTTCATGAGCAAATCTTCGCAACACCGCGGGCGTTACCTCAAGTGGATGGGCATCGTCGGACTGGTGCTGTTGCTGGTGACGGGGCTGTGGGGGCTGTACGATCTGAGCCAGCAATCGGAACGCATCGATACCAGCCTGGCCCGGCTGAAGCGCGACCCGATGCCGGGCATCATCCAGCCGCCGAAGGAAGAGAAAATCGAACTGTTTGCCCGGTCGTCCAGTGACGCCACCCGGGCAGGTTCCACGGCATCGGTTGAAGCCGTTGCCGAAAGCCCGGCGCCGACCGTTCCGGCAGTCCCCGCTCCCGATGCTGCCGCGGCCACATCGACCGGTGAGGCGGCAAGCCCGGAGCCGCAACAGCAGGCCAAGTCACCCCCCACCCGCGATGTCGGTACCGAAGCGCCGGCCGTCTCGAAACGCAAGACCCGGGCTGCCGCTGCCGCAGTCGCGCCCGCGGCGCAGGCCAGGCCCGCGGCCGCCGCACGGACGGATGACCGCGCGCCGGATCTGAAGATCAGCAGCAGCGAGCGCATCGACGACAAGGACCGCATGCTCAACGAGGCCTACGCCGCCTACGATCGGGGCGACCTGGGGCAGGCGCGACGGCTCTATGGCGCGGTGCTGGCGCAGGACGCGGACAACCGGGATGCGCTGCTGGGCATGGCCGCGATCGAGGTTCAGGATGGCAACTACCGGCGCGCCATCGAGCTGTATCAGAAACTGCTTCTGCTCAATCCGAAGGATGGGGAAGCCATGGCCTC
>JALSKD010000157.1 GCA_026989015.1 Gammaproteobacteria bacterium | reverse complement strand
AACAACGCGATGCAACAAAAGCTGCTGGACATGACCGACGCCATCAACCAGGGGCAGCTGGAGCACCGCATCACCGGCATTCCGAAAAGCAGCCGCTACTACAAGATCGCCTGGCGCTTCAACGAAGCCGTGGACCAGATGGAGACCTTCATGCGCGAGGTGGATGCGGTGTACCGGGCCGCCAGCGAAGGCCGCTTCTACCGCAAGCCCCTGTCACGGGGACTCAATGGTCAGTTTGCATCAGCGCTGCGGAAGTTCGAGATCCACCTCAAGGGCAGCGAGGCGGCCTTCTGGCAAAAGACCAAGGACACCACCCTGGCCACCCTGGGAGAGATGAAAACCGAAAACCTGCTCACCAGCCTGACCCAGAATCAACGCGATCTGGGCGACATCTCGCAGGAAATGAGCGAAGTCGAGCAACTGGCCCGCAATACCGCCGAGCAATCCACCGACAGCCTGGGGCAGGTCAAGGAACTGATCCGTGACCTCAACCAGGTCACCGGCAAGGCGGTCAACCTGCGTGGCAGCAGCCAGCAACTGGCCGAACACAGCGAGCAGATTGCCGAGGCAGTGGGTGTCATCACCTCGGTGGCGGACCAGACCAACCTGCTGGCGCTGAACGCCGCCATCGAGGCGGCGCGCGCCGGCGAGCACGGCCGGGGTTTCGCGGTGGTGGCCGACGAGGTCAAATCGCTGGCCGAGACCACCAAGCAGGCGGCCGCCGAGATCAGCGAGATCATGGGCCAGTTCGTCGACGCCACGCGAACCATGGTGGGCGACAGCGTCGAGATGGCCGACATCTCGGAACAATCCACCGAGGTGATCGGCCGGTTCGAAAAGAACTTCGAGGACGCCACCCGCAATTCACAGCTGGTGCACGGAAAGGTGAGCTATGTGCAGGTGGTCTGCCAGACGGCGCTGACCAAGGTCGATCACCTGATCTACATGCAGCGCGGCTACCATGCCACCGAACTGGGCCACCCGGACGATGCGGCCGTGGCACCGGTGTTGATCGACGAGCACCGGTGCCGTTTCGGCCAGTGGTACGAAACCGGGCTGGGCCAGGAGCAGTACAGCCATCTGCCGGTGTACCCGGCGATCACCGGGCCTCACGGTCAGGTACACCAGGCCATGCACCGGGCCATCGACATCCTGCGCCAGGACTGGGAGAGAGACCCGCGGCTGCACCGTGCGCTGATCGAGTCGTTCCGCGAGGCCGAGGTCGCCAGCAAGGAGCTGACCGCATTGCTCGAACGGCTGACCCAGGAAAAGGTAGCCCTGGACGCCACGTGCCAGGAGGCGGACACGGAAATCGACCTGTTCTGAACCCTCCCACCCACGAAAAAGCCCCGCCAATTGGCGGGGCTTTTTCGTGGAATACCCTGATCGCGATCAGTTGTTCTGGATCACGATGTTGGGGAAGGCGGCGGAATGATCCTTGGCCTTGGTCGCCAGCTTGGCTGCGGTCTTGCGTGCGATCTCGCGGTAGATCTCGGCGATCTTGCCGTCCGGGTCGGCGGCCACCGACGGGTTGCCGCTGTCGGCCTGCTCGCGGATATTGATGTCCAGCGGCAGCGCGCCGAGGAAATCGACACCGTATTCTTCCGCCATCCGCTGGCCGCCGCCCTCGCCGAAAATGTGCTCGGCATGGCCGCAGTTGCTGCAGATGTGGATGGACATGTTCTCGACGATGCCGAGCACCGGTACCTCGACCTTCTCGAACATCTTCAGGCCCTTGCGGGCATCGAGCAGCGCGATGTCCTGCGGCGTGGTGACGATGACCGCGCCGGAAACCGGGATCTTCTGCGCCAGCGTCAGCTGGGTGTCGCCGGTGCCCGGCGGCAGATCGATGATCAGGTAATCGACATCCTTCCAGTTGGTGTCGTTGAGCAGCTGCTCCAGGGCCTGGGTGACCATCGGCCCACGCCAGATCATCGGGGTGTCTTCTTCCACCAGATAGCCGATGGACATGGACTGGATGCCGTGGCCCATCTTCGGTTCCAGGCTGCGCCCGTCCACCGATTCCGGCTGGCCGGTGGCGCCGAGCATGCGCGGCATCGACGGACCGTAGATGTCGGCATCCAGAATGCCCACGGTCGCGCCCTCGGCCTGCAGCGCCAGCGCCAGGTTGACCGCGGTGGTGGATTTGCCGACGCCGCCCTTGCCGGAAGCGACGGCGATGATGTTCTTGATGCCTTCGATCGGCTTCAGGTTCTGCTGCACGGCATGGGAGGTGATCTTGCTGCCGACCTCGACATCGACCGACTCGACGCCCTCGAGGGCGGATACGGCGTCCTCGATCTGCTTCTTGAGCGTGTCGAAGTAGCCGGAGGCCGGGTAGCCCAGCGTGACCTTGATGCGGACCTTGCCGCCATCGACCTCGATGTCCTTCTCGCGCACCGACTTGGTGGCAGCGAGGCTTTTTTCGGTATTGACATCGACAATGTCGCCGACGGTCTTGATAATCTGTTCTTTGCTAACTGACATGAATCACCCTTCTAAGGATTTCATTGGGAATGGATGCTGGGCGCATTCTACATTAGCCCGACCTTATATTTCACGCTTTATTTCCGAGGAAATCAGTCAGGTATTGCCGCGGCGCCTATACAGTGTCCGGAGCAGCGCATAGAATAGCCGGTTTTCAGACACCGAAACGGGATACCTCGACCGAATGAGTTCCGAAGCACGCAAGATCCTGGTCACCAGCGCCCTGCCCTATGCCAACGGCCCGATCCATATCGGCCATCTGGTCGAATACATCCAGACCGATATCTGGGCACGCTTTCAGAAATTGCAAGGCAACCGCTGCGTCTATGTCTGCGCCGACGACGCCCACGGCACCCCGATCATGTTGCGTGCCCAGGCCGAGGGCATCACCCCCGAGGAGCTGATCGCCCGCGTCAAGACCGAGCACGAGCGGGACTTTGCCGGCTTCCACATCGGCTTCGACAACTACCACAGCACCCATTCCGAGGAGAACCGCCATTTCGCCGAATACATCTACCGCAAGCTGAAGGAAGGCGGCCACATCGCGGTGCGCACCATCGAGCAGGCCTATGATCCCGAGGCGAAGATGTTCCTGCCCGACCGCTTCATCAAGGGCGAATGCCCAAAGTGCGGGGCGAAAGACCAGTACGGTGACAACTGCGAGGTCTGCGGCGCCACCTACGACCCCACCGAACTGAAGCAGCCCTACTCGGTGGTCAGTGGCGCTCAGCCGGTATTGAAGGAATCGGAGCAGTATTTCTTCAAGGTCGGCGATTTTGCCGATCTGCTCAAGCAGTGGACCCGCGCCGGCCACATCCAGACCGAGATCGCCAACAAGATGGATGAATGGCTGGAGGAAGGCCTGCGTGACTGGGACATCTCGCGCAACGCCCCCTATTTCGGCTTCGAGATCCCCGGCGCGCCCGGCAAGTACTTCTATGTGTGGATGGATGCGCCCATCGGCTACCTGGCCAGCTTCAGGAACTGGTGCGCGCGCAGCGGCGAGGATTTCGATGCCTGGTGGAAGCCCGACAGCGACGCCGAGCTGTATCACTTCATCGGCAAGGACATCGCCCGCTTCCATACCCTGTTCTTCCCGGCCATGCTGCACGGCGCCGGCTTCCGCATGCCCACCGCGGTCTATTGCCACGGCTTCCTGACCGTCGATGGCCAGAAGATGTCGAAGTCGCGCGGCACCTTCATTTCCGCCCGGACCTATCTCCAGCACCTCAACCCCGAATACCTGCGTTACTACTACGCCGCCAAGCTGGGACCGGGCATCGACGACATCGACCTCAACCTCGAAGACTTCCAGGCACGGGTCAATGCCGACCTGGTCGGCAAGGTGGTCAACATCGCCAGCCGCACCGCGGGCTTCATCGTCAAGAAATTCGGCGGACGCCTGTCCGACCGGCTCGGCGACGACAGCCTGCACCGGGAAGGCATCGCCACCGCCGAGCGGGTTGCCGAAGCCTATGAACGGCGCGAATACGGCCGCGCGATGCGCGAGATCATGACGCTGGCCGACCGCATCAACCAGTACATCGACGAGCAGGAACCCTGGGTGCGCATCAAGGACGAAAACCAACACCCATCGGTGCAGGACAGCTGCACCGTCGGTCTCAACGGTTTCCGCCAGCTGATCATCCTGCTCAAGCCGGTATTGCCGGCGCTGGCGGAACAGGCCGAGGCCTTCCTGCAACTGTCGGATCAGCGGTGGGACGACCTGCGTGAGCCGCTGGTCAATCACGAGATCCAGCGCTTCAGGCCACTGATGACGCGCATCGAGAAGGAAAAGATCGACGCCATGATCGAGGCCAGCAAGGAAGCCAACGCCCAGGAACCCGCCAAGGCCTCCGCCCCCGCCGACGGCAGTGCCAGCGGCATCGAGCCGATCGCCGAACAGATCGATTTCGAAGACTTCATCAAGGTCGATCTGCGGGTGGCCCGTATCGTCCGCGCCGAAGCGGTGGAAAAAGCCGACAAGCTGCTGCGGCTCACCCTCGATATCGGCAGCGAACAGCGACAGGTGTTCGCCGGCATCAAGTCCGCCTATCGCCCCGAGGATCTGGAAGGCCGCATCACCGTCATGGTCGCCAACCTGGCCCCGCGCAAAATGCGCTTCGGTGTATCCGAAGGCATGGTGCTGGCCGCAGGCCCGGGCGGCAAGGACATCTACCTGCTCAGTCCGGATGAAGGCGCCACCCCCGGCATGCGCATCAAATGACTTCCGGAGAACCGCAATGAAAATCCTGCTGCAGCCTTTCCTCAACACCCAGATCGGCATCAACCTGGAACGCCCGCTGCACATCGATGCCGCCACCCTGATCGCCGTGCAGAACGAGTATTTCAGCGTGACCGACGAACGCGGTTACACTCACCATTTCCCCTACGGCAGCGTGATACAGATCATCGAGCACGAAGGCGGCATCGAGGTCGGCGGCCTGTTCCAGCACAAACAGCTGTTCCCGCTGGTCATCAAGATCAGCCACCTGCCGGATTTCACCCCGGTCTGATCAGACCCGCTGACGGCGCAGTTGCCTGGCGCGCAGCCGCTGCAGTCCCCCTTCCACCAGCGAATAGACCACCGGCACCACCACCAGGGTGAGCAGTGTCGAGCTGACCATGCCTCCGATGACCGCCACCGACAGCGGCGCGTTGGTATCGGCGCCGGCACCGACGCCCAGCGCCGCCGGCAGCATCGAGATGATGACCGTCAGCGAGGTCATCAGCACCGGCCGCATGCGGATCGGGCAGGCTTCGAGCAGGGCTTCGTTGATGGAACGGCCCTGACCGCGCAACTGGTTGGTGAGGTCGATCAGCAGGATGGAATTCTTCGCCACCAGCCCCACCAGCAGCACCATGCCGATCATCGAGTAGATGTTCAGCGTGTGCCCCGCCAGCCACAGCGAGAAGATCGCGCCGATCACCGCCAGTGGCTGGGCCACCATGACGATAAGCGGCTGGATGAAGGAGTTGAACTGGCTGGCCAGGGTCATGTACACCAGAATCAGCCCGGTCGCGAAGGCAAACAGCACATAGCCGACCGTCTTGCTGAATTCCTTGGCGCGGCCCACCAGCTCGACGCGGTAGCCCGGCGGCAGGATTTTTGCCGCCTCGGCCAGCACGATCTCGGAGGCATCGCCTTCCGGTATCGTCGGCGTGGCGTAGAAACCGGCGGCATACTGCAGCTTGTAGCGCCCGATGGAGGCGGCGCCGAGGGTGGATTCGACCCGCGCCACGGTGTCCAGCCGCACCAGCTGCCCCTGCCGGTTGCGCAGCTGGATGCGGCTCAGGTCCTCGGGCCGGCGGATCTGGCCATCGGCCTTGAGGCGGATGGCGTAGCGCTCGCCATCGCCCGGATCATCGTTGTATTTGGCCACATCCAGCCCGCCGACCAGCACCCGCAGGGCATAGGCCACGGTGGCGGTATCCAGTCCAACCACGCGCGCCTGCTCGCGGTCCAGTTGCAGACGCAACTGCGGCATGTCCAGCTGCAGATCGGTGTCCAGCGATCCGATCTCGGGTATTGCACGCAACCGTCGGGCCAGGGCGTCGGACAATTCCGCCACCCGTGTCAGCTTGGGCCCGGTGAGCACGAACTGCAGCGGTTCGCCGCGCTGACCGCCGACAATGGGCACCGGCGCGGCGAAGGCCTTGACGCCGGGCAGCGCCGCCAGTTCGTCGCGCAAGGATTCGAGAATCGCTTTCTGATGCAGGCTGCGCTGCTCGCGCGGAATCAGGCTGACGAAGATCTCTCCCTGGTTGACCTGGCCCCGGTCGCCAGTGCCTATGGTACTGAACAGGCCACCGATCTCCTTGTGCCGTGCCAGCAGCGCTTCCACGCGGCGCATCCGGTCACGGGTGTAGTCGATGCTGGATCCCAGTGGCGTCTTGATCGACACCAGAAAACGCCCTTCGTCCTCGTCGGGCAGAAACCCCTTGCCCAGCTGGCCCATGAACCAGCCGCTGGAACCAACCACCAGCACCGCCGCCGCCACTACCAGCAGACGGTGGCGCATCGAGGCACCCAGCAAGGCGCGATAGGCCTTCTCCATGCCCACGAACACGGCTTCCAGGGCACGGTAGAGCCGCCCATGGCGCTTCACCAGCCGCAGGTGTCGGGCACAGAGCATCGGCGTCAGGGTGAGCGAAACGAACAGCGACACCAGCACGCCAATCACCACCACCAGCGCGAAGGAGCTGATGAAGCGACCGATGATGCCATCCATGAACACGACCGCGCCAAACAGCGACACCAGGGTGAAGGTGGAGGCCAGCACCGCAAACTGGACTTGCCGGGTACCGCGTTCGGCCATCTCCGCCGGAGCGGCATCAGGCTGCTCTTCCATGTGGCGGAAAATGTTTTCCAGCACCACGATGGCGTCATCCACGACCACGCCGATCAGCAGCAGCAGGCCGAGCAGGGTCATCACATTGAAGCTGAGCCCGGCAAAATAGATGCCGGCTATGGCGCCCAGCAGGGATACCGGGATGGCGGTGGCGACGATCAGCGTGGAACGCAGGCTCTTGAGGAACAGCCACACCACCAGCGCTGCCAGCAGCGTGCCCTCGAACAGGTGGGATTTGAGGGCATCGACAATGGCGGTGATCAGCCGCGCGTCATCGACCACCACCTGCAATTTCATGCTCGGCGGCAACTGCGGCAGGATTTCATTCTTCAGCCGGCGCTTGGCCTCCTCGATGATGGCCACCGTATTGCTGCCGGAGATCTTGACCAGACCCAGACCCACTGCCGGCTCGCCGTTGTAGCTGGCAAAACGGCGGAAATCTTCCTGACCGTCGACGATCCGGGCGACATCCTCCAGATGCACCGGCAGGCCGTTGCGCCAGGCCACGATCAGCCGTTTCAGATCATCGACCCGGTGGTACTCCAGATCCAGCTTCAGCTGACGCTCTCCATCCACCGCGGTGATGTATCCGCCGGGCAGCTTGATGTGCTCGCGGCCGAACGCCGCCACCACCTCGTCCACGCCGATGCCGAGTGCGGCGAGACGGTCCAGATCCAGCGCCACACGGATTGCGCGGCGGCGTTCTCCGGCAATGACCACATCGCCGACGCCGTCGATGGTTTCCAGCCGTTTCTTGATCACATTGCGGGCATAGACATTGAGCTGCTGCAGGGTGTTGTCACCGGTCAATGCCAGCCACAGAATCGGCTGTGATCCGGCTTCCACCTTTTTCAGCACGGGCGTATCCGCTTCCTCGGGCAGCTGCCGCAAAATCTCGTTGAGCTTGGCCTGCACCTCGTTGAAGGCGGTGTCGATATTCTTCGACAATTCGAACTGGATCAGCACCAGCGACACCCCGGACAGCGAGGTGGAACGAATGCTTTCGATACCGGAGACGCTGTTGACCGCCGATTCGACGATGTTGGTCACCGAAGCATCGATGATGTCCGGATCCGCCCCCGGCAATACGGTGGCGATGGAGAGCATCGGAAAGTCGATCTGCGGCAGACGGTCCACGCCGATGCGCTGGTAGCTGATCACCCCGAACAGGATCAGCACCAGGCTCAACATCCAGGTCAGCACATGCTGACGGATGGAAAGCCGTGGCAGATTCATGGCTGCTGCTCCCGCCGCAATGCATTGTTGACCGTGACCTTCACACCGTCGCTGAGCCAGGAAGCGCCGTCCAGCGCCACCACATCGCCGGCCTCCAGTCCTTCCAGGATTTCCACACGCCCCTGATGACGGATGCCGGTACGCACCGGAACCTCGTGAGCGATGCCTTCGTCGATGCGGTACACCACCTGCCCGCGCGGCCGCTGCACCAACGCCGCCTCCGGCAGCAGCAGCGTCTGGTCCCGGCGTTGCAGCACGGCCTCGGCCGCAACGCTTTCGCCCGGCTTCCAGCCGTGGCTGTTGTCGAAATCCACCAGCGCCTGGAGTGCCCGGCTGCCCGGCTCCAGCATCGGCCGCAACTGGGTGATGCGCGCGCTCAATGGCCGATCCGCCCGCAGCAGTCGCACGGCCATGCCCACCCGCACCCGCTCGGCCAGCGTCTGCGGAAAGCGCAGCCGTGCGCGCAGGCGGTCGGGGTTGACGATCTGGAACAGCGGCTTGCTGCCCGGTGACCGAGGATCGACGAAATCCCCCAGTGATACATTGCGTTGCTGGATGATGCCGTCGATGGGCGCGGTGATCACGGTATGGGAAAGCTGGTATTCCGCCTTGCTGAGCAGGGCGCGGGCATGAACGATGGAGGCACGGGTCTGCTTCACCGCCAGCCGTGAGGCATCGAGGCGGGTATCCGGGATCAGCTTCTGGGCGAACAGGGACCGGTCGCGTTTGAGGGTCAACAGCTGATTGTCGAGCAGCGCCTGCAGACGCGCGATATCCGCCTTGGCAGCATCACGATCGAGGCGAAACAGCTCATCGTCGAGCCGCGCCAGCACCTGCCCCTGGCGGACCCGGTCGCCTTCATCGACCTTCAGTTCCACCACCTCGGCGCTGACCTTGCTCTTGATCTGCGGCGCTTGCAGGGCCTCGATCTCGGCCTGAACGCGGGTCACCTCCTCGATCGATCCAGGCTCCACGGCAACCGTGGTCACCGGAAGCTCGCCTTCCGCCCGGACCAGCAGCGCCCAGCCGAGCGCGAGAATGAACACGGGGAATCGCAGGTATGTCATGGGTTCTGCTCCTGTCGTAGGTAGGGGCCGACCAAGCGCATCACCTGATCGGCAATCTGTTGCGGGCTGCGACGGGCGTCACTACCCAGATCGATGTAAGGCTCCAGCACCGCCATGTCCGCGTGCTGCTTGATCATGCCGATCAACATCAGCGCGGTCAGAAACACATCGTCATCGGGGCGCAACCGGCGCAGCAATTCCATCAGCGGCTGCAGCACCTGGTCGAACACGAAGCCGCCGAGAAACTCCAGGTGCTGATGGTCCGCGTCCAGCAACTCCCGTTGCAGCAGACGGCGAAAATCCGGCTGGCGCTGCAGTTCCGCCGCCATTTCCACGACGAAGGCCTGCAGGCGTTGCAACGGTGGCTCAGGACCTTCCAGGGTGCCCAGCAGGCGTTTTGCCGAGGCACTGAAGGCCGATTCCACGGCCGCGCGGTACAACGCCTCCTTGTTGGGAAAGTGGTTGTACAGTGCCGGAGGCGTGATGCCCACCGCCTGCGCCAGATCACGCATCGACACCCCGCGAAAGCCCCGCGCGGCGAACAGCGTGATGGCCAGGTCCAACAGACGCTCCCGGGTTTGATCTCCAGGCATGGTTAATTAACATTCGTTCATTCCAATGGATGCAAGCATAGGGCCGACCCGCGCCGGTTTCAAGCCCCCCGCTTCGCATTCCGCGGCGGATCGCGCCGCCGGGCGCAATTTGCTATGGTAGTCGCCCTTTGACGATCAACCCCGAGAGCAACACCATGCCTGAATACCGTTCCCGCACCTCGACCGGCGGCCGCAACATGGCGGGCGCCCGCGCGCTGTGGCGCGCCACCGGCATGACCGACGACGACTTCGGCAAGCCGATCATCGCCATCGCCAACTCCTTCACCCAGTTCGTGCCCGGCCATGTCCACCTCAAGGACATGGGACAACTGGTGGCGCGCGAGATCGAAAAGGCGGGCGGCGTGGCCAAGGAATTCAACACCATCGCCGTCGATGATGGCATCGCCATGGGCCACGGCGGCATGCTCTATTCGCTGCCCTCGCGCGAACTGATTGCCGATTCGGTGGAATACATGGTCAATGCCCATTGCGCCGATGCGCTGGTGTGCATCTCCAACTGCGACAAGATCACTCCCGGCATGCTCAACGCCGCGCTGCGCCTGAACATCCCGGTCATCTTCGTTTCCGGCGGGCCGATGGAATCGGGCAAGGCGATCATCCAAGGCAAGGAAGTGCACCTGGATCTGGTCGACGCCATGGTCTCCGCCGCCAACCCGGACGAATCGGACGAAGATGTGATGACCATGGAACGCTCCGCCTGTCCCACCTGCGGCTCCTGCTCCGGCATGTTCACCGCCAATTCGATGAACTGCCTGACCGAGGCTTTGGGTCTGTCGCTGCCGGGCAACGGCTCGCTGCTGGCCACCCACGCCGACCGCCGCGAGCTGTTCCTGCGCGCCGGACGCATGATCGTCGATCTGGCCAAGCGCTACTACGAGCAGGACGACGCCTCGGTGCTGCCGCGTTCCATCGCCAGCAAGGCCGCTTTCGAAAACGCCATGTCACTGGACATCGCCATGGGCGGTTCCACCAACACCATCCTGCACCTGCTGGCCGCCGCCGAGGAGGGCGAGGTGGATTTCAGAGTGGACGACATCGACCGCCTGTCGCGCAAGGTGCCCAACCTCAGCAAGGTCGCCCCCAGCACCCAACTCTACCACATGGAGGATGTACACCGCGCCGGCGGCGTAATGGCGCTGCTCGGCGAGCTGGACCGCGGCGGTCTGCTGCACCGCGAGGTGCCGATGATCCATGCCCCGAGCCTCGCCGAAGCGCTGGAACGCTGGGACATACGCCGCAGTCAGGATCCTGAAGTTCATGAATTCTACAAGGCGGCGCCGGGGAATGTGCCGACCCAGCAGGCCTTCAGCCAGGACAAGCGCTGGGATAGGCTGGATCTGGACCGCGAGAATGGGTGCATCCGCGACATCGAGCACGCCTACAGCCACGACGGCGGTCTCGCCGTGCTGTTCGGCAACCTCGCCGAGGACGGTTGCGTGGTCAAGACTGCCGGTGTCGATGAATCCTGCCTGGTGTTCAACGGGCCAGCGCGCATTTTCGAAAGCCAGGATGCCGCCGTTGACGCCATACTCGGCGACCGCATCCGCCCCGGTGATGTGGTGATCATCCGCTATGAAGGGCCGAAAGGCGGCCCCGGCATGCAGGAAATGCTCTATCCCACCAGTTACCTCAAGTCCAAGGGGCTGGGCAAGGCCTGCGCATTGATTACCGACGGCCGCTTTTCCGGCGGCACCTCCGGCCTGTCCATCGGCCATGTCTCTCCGGAAGCCGCCGAGGGCGGCGCCATCGGCCTGATCGAGGAAGGCGACCGCATCGAGATCGACATCCCCGGTCGAGGCATCCGCATCGCCGTCGATGACGCCGAACTGCAGCGCCGACGCGAGGCAATGGAAGCCCGGGGCCGCGACGCCTGGAAACCGATGGATCGACAGAGGCAGGTCAGCGATGCGCTCAAGGCCTATGCGGCAATGGCCACCAGCGCCTCGCGCGGCGCGGTACGCGATGTATCGCAGCTGGAGAAATGACGGCGGACGGTCTCGGCCACAAAAAAACCCGCCAGAGGCGGGTTTTTTGTGCCGCATCAGCGGCGGGAATGATGGTGGGCCGTGGGCGATTCGAACGCCCGACCAATTGATTAAAAGACGGCCAAGCCCATCAGTATAGCACTCACAACCAAATATGACCATAGGCAA
>JALSKD010000156.1 GCA_026989015.1 Gammaproteobacteria bacterium | reverse complement strand
TCAACTGATTGACACACGGGAAACCGATATTCGGCTGGGCTATACCCGTTACCACTTCAACCGTGCCGACCTGCAGTTCATTGGGGCCCATGAAACGCCCATGTCAGAATCAGCTTCAAGAGGGCAGATCAAGTCCTTCGCAGTCGATCTCTACATGCAGGCGATTGAATACATACAATCGAACACCCAAAAACCGGTCATGATCCTTGCAGACGATCTCGCGGCTGAACTTGACGCGTATAATCTGTCCAAACTGTATCAGCGCATGCTGACGCTAGATGCACAGTTGTTCGTTACTGCTCTCGATCCAAACGACTTCCCTGATTCACTGACCGATCAATGCCGAATGTTTCATGTGGAACATGGTATGATGGGTTCCGGTTCAAACTGATTATAACCCTATGTCCGAATACGATTCCTCGAGTATCAAGGTCCTGAAGGGACTGGATGCCGTCCGCAAACGCCCTGGCATGTACATCGGTGATACCGATGACGGTTCCGGCCTGCACCACATGGTGTTTGAAGCGGTTGACAATGCCATCGATGAAGCCCTTGCGGGACACTGCAATGAGATACTGGTGACCATTCATGCCGATGATTCGGTTAGCATCCGTGACGACGGCCGCGGTATCCCCGTGGACATCCACCCCGAAGAAGGACGCAGCGCGGCCGAAGTCATCATGACCGTGCTTCATGCCGGCGGCAAGTTTGACGACAATTCCTACAAGGTTTCCGGTGGATTGCATGGAGTGGGCATCTCTGTCGTGAATGCCCTGTCCGACCGTGTCAAGCTGACGATCAAGCGTGAAGGCAAGGTTCATGTTCAGGAATACGATCATGGCGAGCCGGTGGCGCCGCTGAAGGCGATCAGGGACACCGAGGAAACCGGTACCGAGATCCGCTTCTACCCAAGCCCCGAGATCTTCAGCAACATCGAGTTCCATTACGATATCCTGGCCAAGCGCCTGCGCGAATTGTCCTTCCTCAATTCGGGTGTACACATCCGCCTCAAGGATGAGCGCAGCGGCAAGGAAGATGTCTTCCAGTACGATGGCGGCATCCAGGCCTTTGTCGAGCACCTCAACAAGAACAAAACCCCGATCCACAACAAGGTCATCGGCATCTCCACCCAGCGAGACGATATCGGCGTGGAAGTGGCTCTTCAGTGGAACGACAGCTATCAGGAAAACATCTTCTGTTACACCAACAACATCCCGCAGCGTGATGGCGGCACCCACCTTTCCGGATTCCGTGCGGCACTGACCCGTACCCTCAACCAGTACATGGAAAGCAACCTGGGGGGCAAAAACAAAACCAGTGCCTCCGGCGACGACATGCGCGAAGGGCTGACCGCGGTGCTGTCGGTGAAGGTGCCGGATCCGAAGTTTTCCTCCCAGACCAAGGACAAACTGGTGTCCTCCGAGGTCAAGTCGGTGGTGGAATCGGTCATTTCCGATGCCCTCAAGGATTTCCTGGAAGAGAATCCGCAGGAAGCCAAGGCCATTACCGCCAAGATCATCGATGCGGCCCGTGCCCGAGAAGCCGCGCGCAAGGCCCGGGAAATGACACGCCGCAAAGGCGCGTTGGACATTGCCGGCCTGCCCGGGAAACTGGCCGATTGCCAGGAGAAGGATCCGGCCCTGTCCGAACTCTACCTGGTGGAGGGCGATTCCGCAGGCGGGTCCGCCAAGCAGGGCCGCAACCGCCGCACCCAGGCGATTCTTCCGCTCAAGGGCAAGATTCTCAATGTCGAAAAGGCCCGTTTCGACAAGATGCTCGGCTCTGCCGAGGTGGGCACGCTGATCACCGCTCTGGGAACCGGCATAGGCCGCGACGAGTTCGATATCGAGAAACTGCGCTACCACCACATCATCATCATGACCGATGCGGATGTGGACGGTTCTCATATCCGTACTCTGTTGCTGACCTTCTTCTACCGGCAGATGCCGGAACTGATCGAACGCGGCCACATCTACATCGCCCAGCCACCCCTGTACAAGATCAAGAAAGGCAAGCAGGAACGCTATGTCAAGGATGACCGCGAACTCAACAATTACCTGCTGCAATTGGCCATCGAAGGCGCACAGCTTTATCTGGATGAAGACACGCCACCGATCAGTGATGTCGCGCTGGAAAATCTTGCCCGTCAGTACATGAACCTGCTGGCGGTGTTCTCACGGCTCAAGCGCAGCATGCCCGAGAATTTTCTTGACCAATTGTTGCTGATGCCGGTGGTGGATGAAGACTGGATCGAACAGCCCGAACGCGATTTGCAGGCCTGGGTGGAACAGCTGCAGATGCAGCTGAACAGCGATGCGGTAACATCCGTTTCCTACCAGGTGGCGATTCAACGCGATGACAACGGTCACCCGGTCCTCCGGTTGCAGCGCAAGGTGCATGGAATAACTAACGAAACAGATATTCCGATAGAATTTTTCAATGGATCGGATTATGCCCTGGTGCGCGAATTCGTCACCCGCGTCGGTGACCTGTTCTCGAGTGGGCGGGCCTTCGTCAAGCGGGGGGAAAAGCGCAAGGAGGTCACCCAGTTCAGCGAAGTCTACGACTGGCTGATGGCCGAGGCGCGTCGAGGACAGAACATCCAGCGCTACAAGGGTCTGGGCGAGATGAACCCCGAGCAATTGTGGGAAACCACGATGGACCCGGACAACCGGCGTCTGTTGCAGGTGCGCATCGAGGACGCGATCGCTGCCGACGAGGTGTTCACCACACTGATGGGCGACCATGTCGAACCCCGGCGCGAATTTATCGAGCAGAATGCGATGAATGTCGACAACCTCGATGTCTGAATACAGCAACTGAACGCGGAACGGTACGATGGAAACGGGAACCCTCATATTCTGGGGCCTGCTGATTGGCGGCGCCCTGTTCGTGGTCGGCATCTACAACAACCTGGTGCGGATCAAACACAATGTCTCCAAGGCCTGGTCGAATATCGATGTGCTGCTGAAACAGCGCCATGACGAGATTCCGAAACTGGTCGAGACCTGCAAGCAATACATGAAGTTCGAACAGGAAACGCTGGAAAAGGTCATGCAGGCCAGAAACCGGGTGGCCGAGGCCCGCAAGAGTGGAGATGTCGGTGCACTGGGCAAGGCCGAGGGTGCATTGCGCATGGGACTGGGCAACCTGTTCGCGGTGGCCGAAGCCTACCCGGAACTCAAGGCAAACGAGCATTTCCAGCATCTGCAGCAGCGCATCAGTGCACTGGAATCGGCCATTGCCGATCGCCGCGAGTTCTACAACGAATCGGTCAACATCAACAATACCCGCATCGAACAATTCCCGGACATCATCGTTGCACGCCTGATGAACTTCGGACCGCGCGAACTGCTCGAATTCAGCGAAGCGGAAAAACGCGACCCGGACCTGGGTCAGCTGTTCAACTCCTGATTCCAGGGCAGGCCGCGGTCGATGGGTTCCGGGTTGTCGGACGCCATACTCGGCCTCAGCCCCGCCGAATACGATGTGTTCAAGCTGGCTCTGCTGGCGCTCCTGATCTATCTGTTTTGGCGCATTCAGCGGCATTACCGGCAGATGCGCCTGCTGGCGGATACCCCCTCCTCTCGCATTGCCTCGGCGGCCCAGGGTCAGGTGGAGCTGGAAGGTCTGGCCGAGTGGATGCGCGGTGACCGCCTGCTTTCGCCCTTCAGCGGTGAGCGCTGCGTGTGGTACCGTTGCCGCATCGAGCGGCGGCAGAAGCTGCACTACCATTCGCGCTGGATCGAAGACCGCCTGGAAGTTTCTGATCACCCCTTTCGTCTGGTTGATGACAGCGGCGAATGCATCATCGATCCCGATGGTGCCGAGGTGATTGCCCGTCACAGCCGCAGCTGGTACGGCGACCGTATCGAACAGCGTGTTCAACCGACACGGGCATCCATCGTCCCCGGTCTTCTGTTCAATCCCCGCTACCGTTTCACTGAACAGCTGATCCGTGTCGCCGATCCCATCCATGTCACCGGTCGATTCGAGACACAGCATCATTATCTGGATATCGAAGACGAGGATCGACGGGTCGAGGAAATCGTGGCAGAGTGGAAAAAGCATCCGGCCCGCTACTTGAAGGATTTCGATCTTGACGGTGACCGACGGATTTCGGGCATCGAATGGACGGCAGTGCGTGACCGGGCGCGGCAGCAACTGCGTGATGCGCTGGGCCCTGCGGTTCATGTCCTGCGCAAGCCGGATGCCGATCACGGACCGTTCGTGATCTCGGCCCATGACGAACCTGCGATGCAAAGGCGGCACCTGCGTGCGATTTTGTGGTCATTGATGGGCTTCATCCTGCTGCTGTATCTGTTACTCTTTGCGGCCACACTACGACCCTGGTGAATGACTCGTGACGCTTTCCAACAATCCCCTGCTCGATGTCGATGAATTGCCCCGATTCGAGGCCATCGAACCCAGGCATGTCAAACCGGCGATAGAGACCCTGCTTGCCGAGAACCGGGCGCGGCTCGAACGCCTGCTGGAGCAGGATGACTTCAGCTGGGAAAACCTGATCGAACCGATCGAGGAAATGGAAAACCGGCTCAACAAGGCCTGGTCACCGATCCAGCACCTCAATGCCGTGCGCTCCAGCGATGAACTGCGGGATGCCTATAACGCAACCCTGCCCCTGCTCAGCGAGTACGCCACTGAAATCGGTCAGAACCGACGCCTGTTCGAGGCCTACCGGAAGCTGCGTGATACGCCCGGTTTCGACGACTGGCCGCAGGCTCGGCGCAAGACGGTGGAAGACGCGCTGCTGGGATTCCACCTTGGCGGTGTCGATCTCGACGATGCGGACAAGCAGCGCTACCAGGAGATTCAGAAGGAACTGTCGGAACTGCAGACCCGCTTCTCCAACAATGTGCTGGATGCCACCCAGGACTGGGACCTCCAGCTGACGGACGACCGGCGTCTCGAAGGACTGCCGGATTCGGCACGCGCCATGCTGCGCCAGTATGCCGAGCAGAAGGGTCTCGACGGTTACCGCATCACCCTCGACGCGCCCTGCATCCAGGCGCTGCTGACCTACGCGGCGGACCGCGACTTGCGTTTCGAGGTCTACCGCGCCCATGTCACCCGTGCTTCGGAGGTCGGCATTACCGACACCCGTTTTGACAATGCTCCGGTGATGGAGCGGATCGTCGCGCTCAAGCAGGAAAAGGCGCGCCTGCTCGGCTACGAAAGCCATGCCCATCTGTCGCTGGTCACCAAGATGGCGGACAGTCCCGAGCAGGTCGTGGAGTTCCTGCAGCACCTCAGTGAAAAAAGCCGCCCCGCGGCAGAGCGGGAAATGGAAGAACTGAAGGACTTCGCAGGGGAACGGGGTCTCGAGGATTCGCTCCAGCCCTGGGATGTGCCCTATTACAGCGAATTGCTCAAGCAGCAGCGCTACGCCATCTCCGACGAAGACCTCAAACCCTACTTCTCCGATCGCACGGTGGTGGCCGGCCTGTTCCGCATCGTCGAAAAGCTGTATGGGATCCGCATCGAAGAGCAGACCGACTCGGTCGAGCGCTGGCATCCGGATGTGCGTTTCTTCGTCATCCACAACGACAGTGGTGAAGTCATTGCCAAGTTTTACCTCGACCTCTATGCGCGGGAACAGAAACGCGGCGGTGCCTGGATGGCCGAATACCTGCCGCGGATGCACACACGGGAAACGCGGCAATTGCCAATCGCCTATCTGACCTGCAACCTGACGCCGCCGATCGGCGATCAGCCGGCGCTGTTCACCCACGATGAAGTGATCACCCTGTTTCACGAGTTCGGCCACGGCCTGCACCATATGCTTACCCGCATCGAGGTGCCGGAAGTATCCGGCATCAATGGCGTGGAATGGGATGCAGTGGAACTGCCCAGCCAGTTCATGGAAAACTTCTGCTGGGAGAAAGAGGCGCTGGACCTGATGGCGCGTCACTATCAAAATGGCGAATCACTGCCGCAAGCACTGTTCGAGAAGATGATCGCGGCGCGCAATTACCACAGCGCCCTGGCCATGCTGCGCCAGATCGAGTTCGGACTGTTCGACATGCGCCTGTACCAGGATCCTTCGATCACCCGTGCCGAAGCCATTCAGGACCTTCTTCAGCAGGTTCGCGAACAGGTAGCGGTAGTGCCGCAGGCCGACTTCAACCGCTTCCAGAACAGCTTTTCACACATATTTGCGGGCGGTTATTCGGCCGGATACTATAGTTACAAATGGGCCGAAGTGCTGTCGGCGGATGCCTTTGCCGCTTTCGAGGAAGAAGGCATCTTCAACCCGCAGACCGGACAACGGTTTCTGGAGTGCATTCTTCAGCAGGGAGGATCGCGGCCGGCCAACGATTCCTTTGTGTGTTTCCGCGGTCGAGAACCGAGCATCGATGCGCTGCTTCGCCACAACGGCATCGCCGCCTGAGGAGAACAACAACGCCGCGTCAGCCAAGTGGACGCACACCAAACAGGATAGGACATGAAGCCGATCATCTTCATCACCGGGCTGCTGTTCCAGTTGCTGGCCTTCGGGTTGCAGGCCCAGGATGCGGCCGCCACCGAAGCGGGCGACAGCGCGGTGGACGTCAAGGACATCCAGTATGTGACCGACAAGCTCCGTCTTTCGCTCTACCAGGACGCCAGCGCCAGCAGCAAGACCCTCAAATTGCTGACATCCGGTGACCGTCTCGAAGTGCTGGAGCGCAAGGGCCCCTATTCGCGGGTGCGTACCGAGGACGGCAAGATCGGTTGGGTCAAGAACGGCTTTCTGATCAACGAGCCGACGGCCGTGACTCAGCTGGCCGAGGCCGAAAAGCGCATTGCCGCCCTGCAGCAAGACATGGAGAAGTATGCCGACAGCCGCGAGGTCATTGCCCGTTACGAACAGCGCATCGCCGATCTGGAACGGCAGAAAGGCGAACTGGAACAGCAACTCGAACAGGCCAATGCCAGCATCGCCGGCCTGCAGGAAGAAGCCGACAACCTGCGTCGGGAGCTGAAACGCAGCCGCAGCGGCGAATTGGGCTGGAATGATCTGTGGGCGCTGATCAAGCTGTACTGGATTCTGCTGGTGGCCATCACCCTGCTGCTGGGGCTGATCGGCTTCATTGCCGGAAAGCTCTGGATCGAGCGGCGCATCCGCAGCCGCTTCCATGGCTACAAGGTCTGGTAGCGTGAGCTATCGCGACCTGCGCGAATTCATCGCCGCCCTCGAGGAAGCGGGCGACCTCAGGCGCATCCGCACCCGCGTCGACCCACATCTGGAAATCACCGAAGTGGCCGATCGCGTACTGCGTGCCGGTGGCCCCGCGCTGCTTTTCGAACACCCGGGCGACAGTGCGATCCCCTTGCTGGCCAACCTGTTCGGCACCGAACAGAGGGTGGCCACCGCGCTGGGCGAGGAACAGGCATCGGCGCTGCGAGAAGTGGGCCGGCTGCTTGCCTTTCTCAAGGAGCCGGAACCGCCAAAAGGCTTCAAGGCGGCAATGAAAACCCTGCCGATCTACCGCAAGGTGCTCGACATGGCGCCGAAAACGGTGCGCAAGCCTCTGTGCCAGCAGAATGTGCTGCGCGGCGATGAAGTCGATCTGGCCCTCCTGCCCATCCAGACCTGTTGGCCCGGCGACGCAGGACCGCTGATCACCTGGGGACTGGTCACCACCCGGGGACCCGCGAAGGATCGGCAAAACCTCGGCATCTACCGAATGCAGGTGATCGGACGCAACCGGGTCATCATGCGCTGGCTGTCGCACCGCGGCGGGGCGCTGGATTTCCGCGAATGGCAACAGGCCCACCCCGGCGAGCCGTTTCCGGTGGCGGTCACCCTGGGTTGTGACCCGGCGACCATTCTGGCCGCGGTCACTCCGGTGCCCGACAGCCTGTCGGAATACGCCTTTGCCGGATTGCTGCGCGGCAGCAAGACGGAACTGGCGCAGTGCCTGCTCTCCGACCTGCAAGTGCCGGCCCGGGCCGAAATCATCCTCGAAGGCCATATCCAACCCGGAGATGAAGCCGATGAAGGCCCCTTCGGCGACCATACCGGCTATTACAACGAGGTGGAACGCTTCCCGGTGTTCACCATCGAGGCGATGAGTTTCCGCGACGACCCCATCTACCACAGCACCTACACCGGCCGCCCGCCGGATGAACCGGCCATCCTCGGGCTGGCCCTCAACGAGGTGTTCGTGCCGATCCTGCAAAAGCAGTTTCCGGAGATCACCGACTTCTACCTGCCGCCCGAAGGTTGCTCCTACCGCATGGCCATCGTCAGCATGAAGAAGCAATACCCGGGCCACGCCAAGCGGGTGATGATGGGCGTCTGGTCCTTCCTGCGCCAGTTCATGTACACCAAGTTCGTGGTGGTGGTGGATGACGATGTGAATACCCGCGACTGGAAGGATGTGATCTGGGCCATCACCACCCGTGTCGATCCGGCGCGGGATGTCACGCTGATCGAAAACACACCCATCGACTACCTGGATTTCGCCTCCCCGGTTTCCGGCCTGGGTTCCAAGATGGGACTCGATGCGACTCACAAGTGGCCGGGGGAGACGCTGCGCGAGTGGGGCCGGCCCATCGAGCAGGACCCGGAGGTCATAAAACGGATCGATGACATCTGGGAAGAGCTGGGCCTATAATCGAAATTCACGGAGCAACAGGACGAGGTGTCTCATGCGTTCCATCATGGTACTCAATGCCAAGGGCGGTTCCGGCAAGAGCACGATCGCGACCAATCTGGCCAGCTACTACGCCAATGAAGGCCAGAGGGTGATGCTGGTGGATTTCGATCCGCAGCACTCCAGCCTCGACTGGCTGGCGGCGCGGCCCGCCGGCATGCCAGGCATCATCGGCCATGATGCGAGCGAGGGCGGTTTCCGCACACCGCGCAACGCCGATGTCATCGTCTACGACACACCGGCCGGTCTGCGTGGCAAGCCCCTGTCCAACATGCTGCGCCGCGCCCAGAGCGTAATCGTGCCGATACTGCCCTCGCCGATCGACATGCGCGCGGCCACGCCGTTCATCCGCGAGATTCTCGACAACGGCCGCGTCAGCCGCAAGGAGACGCGGGTGGCCCTGGTGGCCAACCGGTGCCGCGAGAACACCAATGTCTATCACCAGCTCGAAGACTACCTGGCCAAGGTCCGCAAGGCGCCGTTCATCAGTGTGCTGCGCGAGTCCCAGAACTACAATCTGGCGGCCGATCAGGGCCTGGGCATCTTCGAACTGCCGCCCTACCGCGTGCACCGGGATCTGGAGCTGTGGCAGCCGGTCATCGACTGGCTGAAAAGCCGGCGCAGCCAGCCGGTGCGCCGCCGCTGAAGACCCGCGATTTGTCAAAACCCCGACGGCGTTCGCTTTATCTTGCGTCGGCCTGCGCTTAGACTCGCCCTTTTTGCCCGTGGACAGATCCATGACCCATAGCGTTCGACTGGTCGATGACGACATCAGCTTCACCTGCGAGGAATCCGAGACGGTACTGGATGCCGCCCTGGAACAGGGCATCGCCCTGCCCTACGGCTGCCGTAACGGTCTGTGCGGCTCCTGCAAGGCCGACCTGATCGCCGGGGAGGTCGATTACCCGGACGGCGAGCCGGGCGGCCTCAGCGCGGAGGACAAGCAGCAGGGCAAGGCACTGCTGTGCCGGGCGCATCCGAAATCGGATCTTCAGCTCAAGGTGCAACTGGTCAGGGATGCCCCGCCGCTGGAGATCAAGACCCTCCCGGTACGGGTGAAGAAGATCGATCACCTGTCCCACGATGTGGTACGGCTGATGCTGCAACTCCCGGCCAGCGAGCCCTTCGACTACCGCGCCGGCCAGTGGATCTATTTTCTGCTCAAGGACGGCCGCAAGCGCGCCTTCTCCATCGCCAATGCACCCAACGACCGCCATGAACTGGAACTGCAGATCCGCCATGTGGAGGGTGGGCTGTTTACCGACTTCGTCTTCCATCATCTCGAGGAGGGCGCAATGCTTCGCATCGAGGGGCCGCATGGCAGCTTCTACTTCCATGACGATGACCGTCCGCTGGTGATGGTCGCCGGGGGCACCGGCTTTGCGCCGCTCAAGGGCATACTCGAGGAATTGATGGAACAGGGCGGTTACCCGCACCCGATCCACCTGTTCTGGGGCGCGCGGCACCGTGAGGACCTGTATCAGGATGCCCTGGTGCGGCAATGGGTGGATGAGGGCCGTTTGCAGCTGAGCTACAGCCCGGTGCTGTCAGAGGCCGGAAAAGCCGACGACTGGAAGGGCGAAACCGGTTTCGTGCATCAGGCAGTATTGCGCCACTTCCCCGATCTGTCGGGCCATGCCGTCTACATGGCTGGCCCACCGCCGATGATCGAATCCTGCCGCGAGGGCTTTCTTTCCGCCGGTCTCGACGAGGCCCATCTTCACTACGATTCCTTCGAGTATTCCGACGACGCACGCCAGGCGATCGAAAGCGCGGATACGGACTGAAGCGGGGAACGGGGCATGAAGGACTTTCTGATTGCCCAGCTTGCCGTTTTGCTGATTTTCGCGGTGGTCATCGCGATTCTGCTGCGCTGGCGCTGGTTGCGCATTCATGGTGGCTGGCTGTCGGCATTCCTTCTGGCCTTCATGACGTATTTCGTGGTGCTTTCCCATGGCAATGCCTGGCTGGCCTTCATGCCCGCTGCTTCCGAGTTGGGCTGGAATTGGGGTGGCAAGTTCGCCTCGGTGCTGTACTGGGTACTCTTGCTGGGGCTGCTGCTGCGCCTGAAGCCCGGTTTCCAACCGGCAGATGCCGGATTCACCCTGCGTCAGCGGCCCGGCTCCCTGCGCCCGGTACTGTGGGCGATGGCGGGTTTCATCATCCTGCAGGTGGTGCTGACGCTGCTGTTCCCGAACACGGGCAAGGTCGATGCAGAGACGCTGCTGTTCCAGGCGCTGATGCCGGGGCTGGATGAAGAGCCCCTGTTCCGCGGCCTGTTGCTGTACATCGCTTCCCTGGCCCTGGTCGGACGCGTGTACCACCTGCTTGGTGCGAGGCTGAATACGGCCGGTCTGTTGCTGGTGATGCTGTTCGGGCTGGTGCACGGCATCGTTTATCAGGGAGGCGAATGGCGCGTCAGTCTTCTTTCGATCGCGTTGACCGGATTCTATGGCCTGGTGCTGCTGTGGATGCGTGAGCGCAGCGGCAGTCTGCTGATGCCCATCATCACCCACAATGCGGTCAACCTGACGGCTTTTCTGGTCTAGGCCGCTTCATTCCATGTCGTTTTCCTTGGCCGCGCCCTCGATCAGTTCCAGCTCCATGTGCGCCTTTTCCACCAGTTCGGGTGGCAATTCCTTCTTGACGGCAACGCCGAGACGCTGAAATTCCTCCACCCGGCTGACCAGGTTGCCCTTGCCGGAGATGAACTGGTTGATCGCCTTGTCGTAGACCTGTTTCGACTTGTCGATCTGTTTGCCGAGATCGAGCAGGCTGTCGAGAAACAGCCGCAGCTTGTCGTAGACCTTGGCGGCCTGGTCGGCGAGCAGCGCGGCATGGCGGTTCTGATCCTCGAAGCGCCACAGCTGACGCACCACATTGAGGCTGGTGAGCAGGGTGGTCGGGGTGGTGACCAGCACCCGCTGGGCAATGGCTTTCTGGAACAGCGCTTCATCGGCCTTGATGGCTTCGACGAAGGCCGATTCGATGGGCACGAACATGAACACCATTTCCGGTGACTTGAGGCCGGGCAGTTCGAAGTAGTCGCGTTCCGAAAGCTCGTCGATGCGCGCCGCCAGAGCGGCGATATGTTCCTTCAGCGCCGCCGCGCGCTCGGCCGGATCCTCGGCATTGACATAGCGGGTATAGGCGTTGAGCGACACTTTGGCGTCGATGATCAGGTGCTTGTCGTCGGGCAGATAGACGATGGCATCGGGTCGACGGCGCCCCTGATCGGTGTTGAAACTGACCTCGCGCCGGTAGTCCTTGCCGTTGCGCAGACCGGAGCGGTCCAGCACA
>JALSKD010000155.1 GCA_026989015.1 Gammaproteobacteria bacterium | reverse complement strand
CAACCATCCCCGCCTGAATGCGGCCATCGAACGGCAACTGAGCCACATGGCCCATGTCATGTTCGGCGGGCTGACCCATGAACCCGCCGCCCGGTTGGGTCGTCGCCTGGTCGAGCTGACCCCTGAGGGTCTGGAGCATGTGTTCTTCGCTGACAGCGGATCGGTGGCCGTGGAAGTGGCCATGAAGATGGCCATCCAGTACTGGCAGGCCGAAGGCCAGCCCCGGCGGCAGACCTTCATCGCCCTGCGCAACGCCTACCACGGTGACACCCTGGGTGCGATGTCGGTCTGCGATCCTGACACCGGCATGCACCGGCTGTTCAACGGAGTGTTGCCGAAACAGCGCTTTGCGCCACGGCCGAGTTGCCGGTTTGACGAGGATTTCGATCCGGAAACCGATCACGCCTTCCAGTCCATGCGGCGATTGCTCGAAACGGAGGGCGCATCGGTGGCCGCAGTCATCGTCGAACCGGTGGTGCAGGGTGCCGGCGGGATGTGGTTCTATGCGCCCGGTTATCTGGCGGCGCTGAGGCGCCTCTGCGATGAGCACGGCGTTTTGCTGATCGCCGACGAGATCGCCACCGGTTTCGGGCGCAGCGGCCGCCTGTTTGCCTGTGAATGGGCCGGCATCACGCCCGACATCCTGTGCCTGGGCAAGGCGCTGACCGGCGGTTACCTGACCCTTGCGGCCACCCTCTGCCGGCCGTCGATCAGTGCCGCCATCGATGCACACCCACCCGCTGCCTTCATGCACGGCCCCACCTTCATGGCCAACCCGCTCGCCTGCGCGGTGGCCAACGAGAGCATCGATCTGCTGCTGGACAGCGACTGGTCGTCGCATGTGCGTCGCATCGAGCAGGGTCTGAAGGCCGGCCTCGCGCCCTGCGCCGCCTTGCCCGCGGTGGCCGATGTGCGTGTGCTCGGGGCCATCGGCGTGGTCGAGATGAAGCAGCCGGTGGACATGGAGCGCATCCAGCCGGCGTTTGTGGAGGCCGGGGTATGGGTGCGTCCCTTCGGGCGGCTGGTCTATCTGATGCCCCCGTTCGTCATCGATGATGACGACCTGCAGGCCCTGACCGGGGCGCTGTGCTCGGTGCTGTCGGCGCAGTTCTGAGCCGGTGTTCGACGCCTACGCCGGTCTGTTCCTTTCCGCGCTGCTGTCGGCAACCCTGCTGCCGGGCAGCTCGGAACTGCTCATTGCCGCACTCGCCGCCAAGGGCCATTCGTTGATGCTCCTGTGGCTGTGGGCCACCCTGGGCAACACGCTGGGTTCGGCGCTCAACGCCCTGCTGGGGCGTTATCTGCTGCATTTCCGTGACCGCCGCTGGTTTCCGTTTCGCGCGGACGAGCTGGAACGCGGGCACCGCTGGTTCGAGCGTTACGGGAAATGGACGCTGTTGCTGGCCTGGATGCCGGTGGTCGGTGATGCACTGACCCTGGTGGCCGGCGTGCTGCGGGTGGGCTGGCTGGAGTTTCTGCTGCTGGTGGGCGTTGGCAAGGCTTTGCGCTATGCCTTTGTGCTGCAGTTGGGCGTGTGGCTGTCCGGATGAGGCGGTTTCAATCAAGCGTGGGGGGATACCGGGTTTCCGCCTCGCCGATGGCGTAGTGACCATCCCTTCCCAGCCCGAAGTACCAGATGCGCATGCGGTCGCCCTCGATCTGTACCGTTGGCGCCAGCAGACCCGCCGCATCGAACCCGCTGCCCGATGGTGCGAGTACGGGTTGCCCGCTGAAGCTCCAAGGTCCGCT
>JALSKD010000154.1 GCA_026989015.1 Gammaproteobacteria bacterium | reverse complement strand
GAGTTCGTGTTTCCAGAGTTCTTCGATGAATATGTGATCGGCCAGACGCAGCAGGTCGGCGTATTCCTTTTTTACTTCTCCCAAAATGCGTACGCCAAGGCCGGGACCGGGGAAGGGGTGACGATAAACCATTTCGTGCGGCAACCCGAGTTCAAGACCCACCCGGCGCACTTCGTCCTTGAACAATTCACGCAGCGGTTCGACCAGCTCGAGCTTCATGTGCTCAGGAAGCCCGCCGACATTGTGGTGCGACTTGATCAAGTGCGCCTTTCCGGTGGAGGCACCCGCCGATTCGATGACATCGGGGTAGATGGTGCCCTGAGCGAGAAAGGCGGCATCGTTGTGCTTTTTCGCTTCTTCCTCGAAGATTTCAATGAACAGGTTGCCGATGATCTTGCGTTTCGCTTCCGGGTCGGTTACGCCCGCCAGGGCGTCGAGAAAGCGTTGTTCGGCATCAATGCGGATCACCTTGACGCCCATGTGTTTGGCAAAGGTATCCATGACCTGAGCGCCTTCGCGGTAGCGCAACAGGCCGTTGTCCACGAAAATGCAGGTCAGCTGGTCGCCGATGGCCTTGTGCAACAGGGCGGCGACCACGGAGGAATCGACACCGCCGGACAGCCCGAGGATGACATGGCCTTCGCCGATCTGTTCACGCAGTTTCTGTACGCTGTAGTCGACAATGTTCTCGGCGACCCAGTCGGAGGCACAGCCACAGATCTCGTGCACAAAGCGGCCGAGAATCTCCGCGCCCTTGCGGGTGTGGGTGACCTCGGGGTGGAATTGCAGGCCGTAAATCCTGCGAGATTCGTCGGCCATGCCGGCAATCGGTGCCGAGTCACTGCTGCACATGAGCTTGAATCCGGGGGGCATCCTGGCCACGCGGTCACCGTGGGACATCCACACATCGAGCATGCCGTGACCTTCTTCGGTGACATGGTCCTGGATGTCACGCAGCAGATCGGTATGACCATGGCACCGCACCATGGCATAGCCGAACTCGCTCTTGCCGACATTCTCGACCTCACCGCCGAGCTGCTTGGCCAAAGTCTGCATGCCGTAGCAGATACCGAGTATGGGCACCTGCAGATCGAGCACGCGCAAATCCAGCTCGGGGGCCTCGCCTTCCAGGGTGGACTCGGGGCCACCGGAGAGGATAATGCCGCGCGGCAGGAATGCGGCGATGCGGTCAATGTCCGCATCCCAGGGATAGATTTCGCAATACACACCCAGTTCGCGCACACGGCGCGCAATCAGCTGGGTGTACTGGGAACCGAAATCCAGAATCAGGATCCGGTCGTCGTGCAGATCGTGGTCGAGGCTCATGGCGTCTCCCGTTGGGAAATCGGAGGATTCAGGGTCAGACGCGGTAGTTGGGCGCTTCCTTGGTGATGGTCACATCGTGTACATGGGATTCCTTCATGCCGGCCCCGGTGACGCGCACGAATTCCGGCTTGCTGCGCAATTCCTCGATGTTGGCGCAGCCCACATACCCCATGCTGGAGCGCAGGCCACCGAGCAGTTGGTGGATGATGCCGGACAGCGGGCCCTTGTAGGGCACACGGCCCTCGATGCCCTCGGGCACCAGTTTCTCGGCTTCCGCCTCGGCCTGGAAATAGCGGTCGCTGGAGCCCTTTTGCATCGCTCCGAGGGAACCCATGCCGCGGTAGGACTTGTAGGAACGCCCCTGGAACAGCTCGACCTCTCCAGGCGCTTCTTCGGTGCCGGCAAACATGCTGCCGATCATCACCGTA
>JALSKD010000153.1 GCA_026989015.1 Gammaproteobacteria bacterium | reverse complement strand
CCGGTCTGGGATCAGCAGCGGTTGGCCGAGATCGCCGGACGTATCGCTGCCAGCGGTGACAACCCGTCCGAATTTCTGGATATCACCTACAAGATCGCCGAGCACAAGTACAGCGCCTGGCCGGAAAATCTGCGCCAGGTGTTCGCGCCTGCCCGCACCCTCAAGACCGGCAAGCCCACCTTCAAGTTGACCGAGGCTGAGGGAGGTGCGGCATGACAAATTTGTCTGGAACAAATTTGGACCGCTCTGCGGGCCGCGTAGCGGTGAGCCCCATGGACGGGGCTCGCAACGGACTTCCCATCATCAGCGCCGATCAGCGGCTGGCCGAGAAACGCGGCATCAAAGGCTGCATCTTCGGCAAATCCGGCATCGGCAAGACCAGCCTGCTGTGGACCCTGGAACCGGAGAGCACCCTGTTCTTCGACCTGGAGGCCGGTGACCTCGCCATTGAGGGTTGGTCTGGCGACAGTATCCGGCCCAAGACCTGGCAGGAGTGCCGCGACTTCGCGGTATTCATCGGCGGTCCCAACCCGGCGTTGCGCGAGGACCAGCCCTACAGCCAGGCCCACTTCGATGCCGTGTGTGAACGCTTCGGTGATCCCGCAGTGCTGGAGAAGTACGAGACGGTTTTCATCGACTCGATCACGGTGGCGGGTCGTCTCTGCTTCCAGTGGTGTAAGGGCCAGCCGCAGGCCTTCAGCGAGCGCAGCGGCAAGCCGGATATGCGCGGGGCCTATGGCCTGCACGGCCAGGAGATGATTGCCTGGCTCACCCATCTGCAGCACACCCGCAACAAGAACATCTGGTTCGTCGGGATCCTCGATGAGCGGATTGACGACTTCAACCGCAAGGTGTTCGCGCCCGAGATCGAGGGCTCCAAGACTGGCCTGGAGTTGCCCGGCATCGTCGATCAGGTGATCTCCATGACGGAGGTTACCGACGATGACGGCAACGGCTACCGCGCCTTCATCAACCACACCCTGAATCCGTGGAACTACCCCGCCAAGGACCGCAGTGGTCGTCTGGAGATGATCGAGGAACCTCACCTTGGCCGCCTGATGGCGAAGATCCACGCCCCCGTAAAACCGGCAGTGGAGCGGCTTGCCCATTCTATTCCACCAGAGGGCCGCCCATCCGCATCCACCGCCGATCCTCAACCCTCTATTGAAAGCGAAGGAGTTTGACCATGACATCTGCCTGGAACGATTTCAACTCAGCCGACGACCAGAACAGCTTCGACCTGATCCCCAAGGGAACTCTGGTGAAGGTGCGCATGACCATCAAGCCGGGTGGCTACGATGACCCGGCCCAGGGCTGGACCGGCGGCTACGCCACCCAGAGCCAGACCACCGGCTCGGTCTATCTAAACTGCGAATTTGTGGTGCTGGAAGGCCCCTACGCCCGGCGCAAGATGTGGAGCCTGATCGGTCTGCACAGCAACAAGGGGCCCGAGTGGGCCAACATGGGTCGCGCCTTTATCAAGGGCATCCTTAATTCCGCCCATGGCCTGCATCCGCAGGACACCTCTCCCCAGGCCCAGCAGGCCCGGCGCATCAGCGGCTTTGGCGATCTCGATGGCATCGAGTTTGTCGGCAAGGTGGAGATGGAGAAGGACCAGCATGGCGAGGACAAGAACGTCATCAAGATGGCGATTACACCGGACCGCAAGGAGTACGCCGCGGTGATGGGCAGCGTCGCTCCGCAACCGGTGCAGCAGCAGGCCCCGGCCCATCAGCAGCCAGCAGCGGCACCCACCGGCCGACCCAGCTGGGCGCAGTAAGGAGGGGCGACAATGATATTAAGAC
>JALSKD010000152.1 GCA_026989015.1 Gammaproteobacteria bacterium | reverse complement strand
GAATCAGCATGGCGGCGCTGCCGACGGCGGCGGCACAGACGGCCTTGACGATCTGGGCCGTGCGGTCGGTCGTGTTGGCACCGGAAGCGACCATGGAACTGATGAGGCTGGTATAGGTATAGCTGCCATTGCCGGTGGTCAGGGTCTGGTTGCCGCTGCCCCCGAGCAGGGCTTTCAACTCGTTGCGGTCCGGCTGTGTATCGACGCCGACAAGCAATACCTCGTCGAGTACCGGATCGACCACGGCATCGATTTCGGCCGGGCTGTCGAAGGCACTGCCGGCCGGCTGGCTGAAGTCGACATTCACGAACAGGCGTCCGGAGTCACCGAGCGGCAGGGCCCTGTCGGCATCGACGCGTTCGTTACAGGCCGTCAGCGCCAACTGGGCCACGGCCATCTGGTGCGAGGCCAGATAGGCATTGAGGTCCTCTATGATCGGCAGTTGGCGACGGTACTGGTCGAACACGGACCGCAGGGCCGGGTTGGTCACCGGGATACCGGTCATGCGGGCGATGCTGGCATTGATCTCGGCGAAGGTCCGTACCCCCAGATCCGGCACCGGATCGGCGTCGGCCGGTGGCGTCGGCGGTGTCGGTACCGGATCGGTGCGGGCGTAGGTCTGGTTGGCGAGTACTTCGAAGGTGAGGAAGAATTCATCGCTCTCCGGACCTTTTTCAAGGGCGATGACCGCACCATGATCGGACAGCAGCTGCCCTTCGGCAGCGCTGTAGTCGTTGCCGTTAATGGTGACTTCCATGTTGCCGAAGGCCTGACCGGCGACCGCTTCCTTGCCATTAACAGCGATCCGCATGTTTTTGATGGTGAAATCTCCCGGTGTCCAGTTGGGATCGAGATTGATGAAGGTGGGCTTCAGGAACAGGTAGCTGTAATTGTCGAACTGAGAGACCTCCATGCGGATGAAGCTTTTCGGATCGCTCTCGCTCTCACCGAGGAACTGGCCGACCCAGAACAGCAGGTAGTACTTCTGGCCGACACCGACCTCGAAGTTCTGTGTGATCTGTTCTTCGGTCAGTACCCGGTTGTGCAGGGCCACCATGCGGATCTGCCCCATCCAGTTCTGACCGTTGGCGGCGTTGCTGCCCAGCGAGAAGACATAGCCGTCGCTCCAGTCGGCGATGCGGGTGGCCATGGTGTTGGGGTCGTTGTTGGTGATCAGTTCGCCATTGACATAGATGGAGCGCCCGTTGACGGGATCATAGTTGACCACCACATGCTGCAGGTTGGCCTGCAGGGCTTCACGGGCATCCGGGGTGGAAAGGGCCGGTTCACCCTTGGCATCGGACTGGTCGGTACGGTTGGCGAAGTCGTAGTTGTAGAGGGTCTGCGACAGGGCGAAGTTGCGGTTGTTTGCGCCTTCACCATAGCCGAGTATGTGGGCGTCCTCCTGGGTGACATTGGCGGGTACTACCCAGGCCTCGATGGCGTATTCGCCGGAAGCGTTGATGAAGTCATGCAGCTTCTTCGAGGCCGCGGTGCTGGCCTGGGCCTTGCCGCCCTTGAAGTCGAGGCCGTAGGAACTCATCCAGTCGACGCTGCCGCTGAGGGTCAGGTGCATGGCCGGTTCGATACCGCTGGTGTCGTAGGCGATGTTGCCCTGGCCGGTCTTGAATTCCCAGTTGGCAAACACATTGGCTTCGTGACGGTTGCCGCCGCTGGCGACGATGCCGTCGCTGAGCAGGTTGAGGGACTTGCTGTAGACCAGAGCCGGATCGACCGCATCCGGGGTGATGCCGGCGGCGAAGGCCTCGATGGCTGCCTGCATTTCGGCGGCATTGGCGGTGCAGTCATCCCAGCAATTGTGCTGTTCCAGCAGGCGCTGCACCAGCCGGGAATCGGCGGGCAGGTCGATGTTGATCTTGGGTCGCACGGCCTGATAGGCGGATTCCACATCCACCGGATTGGCGAAGAAGGGCGATTGCTGCTGGGTGGCCCCGTCTTCATAGTGGCAGGCCGAGCAGTATTCGGTGACCAGCGGGTAGATGGTGTTTTCGAAGCTGTTGGCACCGTTGTCACTGGCCGAGGCCGGGAAGTTCTTGCTCTCTCCGGGCTCCTTGATCGCCGGAGGCGTCAGCTTGATGGCGCGGGCGGTGGTGGTATTGTCGCTGCCGGCCCAGTTGCTGATCATGCTTTCGATGCTGTCGGCACAGGCGCTGGGGACATCGAGCCAGCAGTTGTGGCCTTCGGCCACCTTGGTCACCAGCCGTGATTCGGCCGGATCCTGCAGGTTGACCAGTGGCACCGCGTTGCTGTAGGCGATGTTGACATCGGAGCGTTCCATGAAATAGGGCTCCTGGGCCTGGTCCGAACCCGAGGTATGGCACTGGCCGCAGCGGTTCTCCGCCTTCAGGTTGTTCCAGACATTGATCTCGAAGCGGCGCGCGTCCTCGGTGGCGGCGGGCGGACCTTCGTTCTGACCCTGGCCATTGCCGGAGAAGGGGTTCTGGGTGATCTCGGTGGTGCCTTCACAGGCGGCCAGACCGGCCAGCAGCAGGGCGGAGATCAGGGCGGTTTTGAGTGTGTGTGTGAAGTTCATGGCGATCAGTTCCCCTTGCAGTAGGCGGCGACATCGCGGAAGACGCCCTTCATCTTGTATCCGTTGGCGGTGAAGTCGGCGACGATGCCGTCGACGGCGGCCCGGTCGGCGGCATAGTCATCCGGGTCGCGCAGGCAGACGGCCTTGAAGGCTTTCTTGACCTGGCACTGCGCAAAGGCGTCGCTGTACGCCAGCTCCATGCCCAGTTGCTTGAGCCCGTGGCCGACGGTGTTCCCTTTCTCGTCCTTCTGGATGCCCGGCCAGTCGTTCCAGCCGAGCAGGGCGTTGGGGCCGTTGCGCCAGTAGTTGATCCAGCTGTCGTCGGTGGGTACGAAGCCGGGCTTGAAGTTGTTTTCGTTTTGCAGGTACTTGGGGATCACGGAACCGGCGGTGTAGGTCATGCGCGCCGTGTTCTCGAAGTTGCTGGTGGCGTCTTCCTTGTCGCCGTCGTGTTCCAGGTCGTAATAGGCCATGGCACCGCCCATGCCGTCCATGCCGGCATGGCAGCCGACGCAGGCATTGAGGTAGATGCGGCTGTCGCCGCCAGGGCTGCGCGCGACATCACGGCGTACCCGGTCAGGTACCCGGGTATTGTCCTTGATGGGTTCCAGGTCGGTGCACAGGAAGTTCATCATCGTGAAGCGGAACATGGCGCGGTTGGTGCCCTTGTAGAAGAAGGCGCGGGCCGCGGCGCGGGTGGTCAGCACGCCGGCGGTGGCGTCGGACTGCAATCCGGTGACGCCGCTCTGGGTCTGCTTCACCAATACGGATGCATCGCCCAGGTTGCCGGACTGCGGACCCAGCTGCTCCAGCGCCTCGTAATGGGCGTTGTTGCTGTTGCTGTAGGCAGGCAGGCCGGATGCGGCGCCGGTGTAGATGACATCGTCGAAGAGTACCTTGCGGAAGTCTTCGTCGTCGCGGATCAGGCCGATCACGGTGGCGGTGAAATCGTTGAGCGGCGCGAAGACGGTCTGTTCCTCGTTGGTCCAGGGGGTGATCCAGTTCTTCAGTGTCACATTGTAGAAGTTCGGGTCCTCCATGGCCTTGTCGGCGGCGCTCTTGCCGCTGGGGTCACTGGCCAGCAGTGTCTCCATCTGGTCGAGAACGGCGGCGGTGGGCGGCACGCCGGTGAGGCGGTCATGGATGCGCTTGGCCTGGCTGCGGGCATCGGCCTGCACGGCCTGGGTCGCCATCAGCAGCACGGGCAGAATCAGTGCGGTGGATTGGAATCGTTTCATGGAGGAGAGCCCCTTGGGTCTGGCGTCACTGCTCGGGTGACGGTTTCTTGTTTCCTTTGTCGATGGTTCGGACCGCGGGCAGAATGCAGGGCTGCCGGTGGCCGAACGGTGCTTGAGGGTATTCTAGCCTGCGGCTGTGGCTCGATGGTGACCGTTCAGGCCGGGATCCCTACAGCTTGTCGGTATTGGGTGGGGCATGGGAGCCATCGGACGAGGAATTTCTCTACAATGGGTTCGATGCGAGTGGCCGCGACGGTCACGATACAACAAGGAATACCGCCCATGAAGATTCGAAACCGCATTCCTCTGCCGCTTCTGATGATGGCCGCCGTGCTGATGGCCGGCTGTACCGGTGATCCGTCGCCGACGGTCAATGGGGCGGACCCGGGTGTACTGGAAGCGCCCATCGCCTTCGTCAAGCGCCCGATCCCGGTCGACGAGGACGGCGACGAGCGGCAACCGGACCTGCGCGACCCGACCTTTTTCATGGCCGGTGGCGATGTCTATATCCGCAGCAATTCGACGATCACCGCCACCGAGGTCAATATCACCGCGGCCGTCACCGGTGGCCAGGGTGATGTCAAGGATCTGATGCCCTCCTTCGACGGCAAGAAACTGCTGTTTTCGCTGCGCCTGTTCGATGAAAACGAGAACGATGACGAGGTGCCCAGCTGGAACATCTATGAATACGATCTGGAAACCGATACCCTGCGGCGGGTCATCGCCAGCGATTTCACCGCCGAGGAAGGTGACGACCTGGCCCCGGCCTACCTGCCGGACGGACGCATCGTGTTCAGTTCCAACCGACAGGTGGACGGCCGCAAGATGCTGCTCGACGAAGGCAAGCCCCCGTTCCGTGCATTGACCGAGCGTGGCCGCAACCAGGCCTTCGTGTTGCACGTGATGGACGAGGACGGCAACAACATCCAGCAACTCTCCTTCAACCAGAGCCACGACCTCTACCCCACCGTGCTCAGCGGCCTGTGGCCAGGCGAGATCCTCTATACCCGCTGGGACCATGCGGGGCGCAACAACGCGATGAACCTCTACAAGATGAAGCCGGACGGCAGTGATCTGGAACCGGTATTCGGTGTACACGGGCATGATTTTGGCCGTACCCTGGACGGCGCCAACGATCAGCGCGTGCAGCTGGCACGACCGCTGGAGATGGAAGACGGGCGCATTCTGGTACTGGCGCGGCCGGACACCGGTACCTATGGCGGTGGGGATTTGATGATCATCGATGTCCGGAACTTTACCGACAACGACAAGCCGGTGCCCGCTGCAGCCGGCAGTTCCGGCCCCGCGGCCAAGGTGGCAACCATCGATCCGGTGACCACCGAGCCGGACACCCTGTCGCCCGGAGGACGCTACAGTGCCGCCTGGCCGCTGTGGGACGGCAGCAACCGTCTGCTGGTCAGCAAAAGCACCTGTACACTGGCCCTCGGCGACAGCAACGATCCTCAAGCCGTTACAGAGCTGCGGCCCTGCATTGAACCTTGGCTGTCGGACCCGAACGCCAGGGAGGTATCGCCCACCTATTCTATCTGGCTCTACGACATGAGTCAGCACGCGCAGAAGGTGGTGGTGCGGGCCGAGCCGGGGCAGGTGGTGACCGATGTCGTGGCCCTGCAATCGCGCCCGCGGCCCAGTGTGGTCAGTGACCAGCTGGCCAACGAAGGCTGGGCCAACGAAACCCTCGGCGCGTTGCACATCCGCAGCGTCTATGACCTCGGCACCGGTGGTTTCGACAGCAACTATTTCGGGCAGACCATCGGCGCAGCCAGCATCGAGGAACTGCGTGATCCCGCCCAGTCGGTGGCCGACGACCGCCCGGTGCGCTTCGTGCGTTTCGTCAAGGCGGTGGCCCTGCCCGACGACGACGACCCGGACCTGACCGATCCGCCGGATCTGGCGCGTACGGCCTTCGGGCCGCAGCGCAACCAGGGCATGCGCGAGATCGTCGGTTATGCGCCGGTGGCGCCGGACGGCTCGGTCAAGGTCAAGCTGCCGGCCAATGTGCCGCTGGCGGTGAGCCTGCTGGACCGCTACGGTCGGCGCATCTCCCCGCGTCATGAAAACTGGTTCCAGGTGCGCCCCGGTCAGACCACCGAATGCACCGGCTGCCATGTCGAAAGCAACACGGTCACACCGCCGGCCCATGCGCGCAAGGACGCCGAGTTGCCGTCGATCAATCCGGGCGCACCGGTGGACAATGTCTTCCCCAATACATTGAATCCGGATACTGGCGAGGCCTATTTTGCCGATGCCGGCCAGACGATGGCGGAATCCCGCTTCAATCTCGCCGGTACGCAGCCACAGGTCAGCCCCAATGTGCGTTTCAGCGATGTGTGGACGGATCCTGCGGTGCGCACACCCGATGCGGATATCGTCTACGACTACGATAACCTGGATGTAGCGCTGAAGCGGCCGGTGACCGGGCGCTGCCTGCCCGAAAGCAGCCGCGATTTCACCTGCCGCATCCGCATCAACTATGTCGATCACATCCATCCGCTGTGGTCGCTGCCGCGTGGACCCAATGGTGACAATACCTGCACCAACTGCCACACCAGTACCGATGCAATGGGCAATCCCAGGGTGCCGGACGGGCAGCTGGATCTGAGCGATGGCGACTCGGATCTGGAGCCGGATCACCTCAAGTCCTATGAGGAGCTGTTCTCCGCCGATGCCGGCCAGGAACTGGACATGAACGGAAACCTGGTCAATATCCAGATCGAGCAGCAGATCCCGGTGGATGCCGATGGCGACGGCGTGCAGGATGTCGATGAGAACGGCAATCCTGTCTTCGATACCGTCATCATCGACGACCCCGACAAGGCAGTGGCACCCAGCATGTCCGGTGCCGGTGCCATGGCCAGCCTGTTCGTCGACAAGATGCTGTTTGCCGATGCCCACCGTGACAGCTGGTATGCGCCTGCCGCCAACCATGTGGATCACTCCGGGTTCATGACCCCGGACGAACTGCGGCTGGTGATCGAGTGGCTGGACATTGGCGCCCAGTATTTCAACGATCCGTTTGACCCGCGCGCGCCGAGCAACTAGATTCCCTTGTGAATCCGCTGCGGAGCTCCCAGACAATGAAACGGACGGTGCCGGTTGAACATGGCTGATTGCGCGTCGCGCCTGTGGCTCGGCCTGCTGGCTGGCCTGCTGCTGTACTCCGCCGCGGCCCATGCGCAGGAACCGGAAGCGTGGCTGACCGTCGCCGAGCCCTACATCGACCTGCATACCGGACCGGGTGACGGTTACCCCGTCTTCAATGTGATCGAACGCGGTCACCGCCTGCGCGTGCTGGACCGGCGCGCCGACTGGTTCCGGATCAGCGATGAGCGGGGGCGCGTGGGCTGGGTGCCGCGCAGCGAGCTGATCAAGACCCGGCTGGCCAATGGCGAGCCGGTGCAGTTCGCGTCGCTGGATCAGCAGGCCTTCATCGGCCGGCGCTGGGAGCTGGGTGTCTCCGGTGGGCGGCTCAAGGGCGCGCCGGTGGTTTCCCTGTACGGAGGCTATGCCTTTACCGAGAACCTGTCGGCGGAATTGACGCTGGAGCATTCGGTGGGCACCGTGTCGAGCAGCAAGCTGCTGCGGCTGGGCCTGTTGATGCAGCCCTTCCCGGAATGGAATTATTCGCCGTTCTTCAAGCTGGAAGGCGGCGCCATTTCGGTGCGGCCCAATGCCACGCTGATCGAGCCGCACAACAAGGACAACACGCTGGCCTCGGTCGGCATCGGCTTCAAGACCTGGCTGGCGCGACGTTTCGTGTTCCGCTTCGAGGTGGATGAACTGGTCATCTTCTCGGCCAACAAAGATCAAGACGACAACGAGGAAATAACGGAATGGAAAATGGGTTTCGCGGTCTTTTTCTGAGCCTGGCCCTGCTGGCAGGACCCACCGTTCAGGCGGCGTCGGATCAGGCGGCCGACGAGACCGACTCGGCACTGATCGAACCGAAGATCGAGCGCATCGAATTCGATGAGGCGACCATCGACGCCCGCGACTACGAGGTGGCGCTGATGGCCGGTTACCTCAGCATCGAGGACTTCGGCGTGCAGCCACTGCTGGAACTGCGCCTGTCCTACTTCATCACCGAGAACATCTTCGCCGGTCTGCGGCTGGGGCAGGCCACCGCCGGCAAGACCAGTTACGAGGTGCTCACCGCCGGCGCGCCACTGCTGACGCCGGGCGAGCGGGACTACCAGTACTACAGCCTCGACATCGGCTATCACATCCTGCCGGGCGAGGCCTTCGTCACCCGCACGATCACCTACAACACGGCCTTCTACCTTTCCGGCGGCATCGGCAACACCGATTTCGCCGGCAGTGATCGCTTTACCCTCAACTATGGTGCGGGCTACCGCTTCCTGTTCAAGGACTGGCTCGATGTCACCCTGGATTTTCGCAACAATGTCCATGACATGGACCTGTTCGGCGAACTCAAGACCACCAACAACCTGCAATTCACACTGGGCCTCGGCCTGGTCTTCTGACGAGGAAACACCGACATGCTGAAGAAAACTCACTGGATGCTGACGCTGCTGACCGCCCTGATGCTGGCCGTTGCCCCGCTGCAGGCGAAGGAGGCCAATGGCCCGGCGCCCGACTTCACCCTCAAGAGCCGCGACGGCGGCAATGTCAAGCTCAGCGAGCTGGCCGGCAATGTGGTGATGGTCAATTTCTGGGCTTCCTGGTGCGCTCCCTGCCGGGTCGAGATGCCCAAACTCAACCAGCTCTACAACAAGTACAAGGACCTCGGCTTCGTGCTGCTGGGCGTCAATGTGGAAGAACAGCAGAAGCCGCCGCTGAATTTCCTGCAGAAGCGGCCGGTGGATTTCCCCATCCTGTGGGACAACCGCAACGAGGTCAGCAAGAAATACAAGGTCATCGCCATGCCGACCACGGTACTGGTGGACCGCAGCGGCAACATCCGCTACATCCACCAAGGCTACAAGGAAGGCGATGAGAAGAAATACCGCAAGATCATCAAGAAACTGTTGCGCGAATAACGGAGGCCGGGCCATGAGCAAGCTGCCGATACTGCTGCCCCTGTTGCTGCTGTCCGCCTGCAGCAGCGTCGAACCCTGGGTCAAGCCCTATGAACGCGCGCATCTGGCCGACCCGATCATGGCCTTTGCGCGGGACCCGGTGGCCAACAACTACATCTACCATGTCTATGATGCCCGCGAAGGCGGGCGCGGCGCCGGCACCGCTACCGGGGGTGGATGTGGCTGCAACTAGTCGCATCGATTCGGTCAGGCTCCTGCGTGTTGCGGCCGGGCTTCTGCTGCTGTTGACGGGCCTGGTGGTCCGTGGCGCGGTTTTGCCGGAGGACCGCGCCGATCTGCTCTACCACAGCTACAGCGGAGGCGGTGCCGACATCAACGGACCCTCCCTGTTGGTGCGCAAGAAATTCGCCGAGGATGTCTCGGTCACCGCCAACTATTATGTCGACAATGTGTCCAGCGCGTCGATCGATGTCATTACCACCGCCAGCCCCTACGAGGAGCAGCGCACCGAATACTCGCTGGGCCTGGATTACCTGCGTGATCGCACCATCCTCAGTATCGGTTACACCAACAGCGTCGAGAACGATTACATCGCCAACACCTACAGCCTGGGCATCTCCCAGGACATGTTTGGCGACCTGACCACGGTCAGCCTCGGGTTCATCTACGGAGACAACACGGTCGGTCGCAATGGCGACAGCAACTTCGAGGAACCGACCAAACTGCGGGACTACCGGCTTTCGGTTTCCCAGATCCTGACCCAGGATCTGATCGTGGCGCTGACGCTGGAAACCATCACCGACGAGGGTTTTCTCAACAATCCCTACCGCTCGGTGCGCTATCTGGATCCGTCGTCGCCGCGCGGCTACAGTTATCAGGCCGAGGTCTATCCGCGCACCCGCACCACCAATTCCGTCGCCCTGCGCGGCCGTTATTACCTCCCGGGTCGCTCCGCCTTGTCGGCGGGCTACCGCTATTTCAGCGGTTCCTGGGGCATCCAGGCGGACACCTGGGAACTCGGCTACACGCTGCCCTGGGATGAAGACTGGATCTTCGAGTTCAGTTACCGCTTCTACGACCAGGGGCCGGCCGAGTTCTACAGCGACCTCTTCCCCTACCGCGATGCCCAGAACTTCCTCGCCCGCGACAAGGAAATGAGCAGTTTCACCACCAAGACGCTGGGGGCCGGAGTGACTTGGTATTTCGAAGAAAACGGTACCGGCTTCATCAAACGCGGCACCCTCAACATGAACATCGACCGCATCGCCTTCGATTACCGCGATTTCCGCGACCTCAGCGTGACTGGCGTGGCGCCGGGCGAGGAACCCCTCTATGCCTTCAATTCCACCGTGCTGCGCTTGTGGCTGTCGATCTGGTTCTGAAGCACAGCCCGAATTGACAGCCCCGGCCGTCTGACTCAGACTCGGCGCCATCGTACCGCAGCCGGATAACCCCATGAATCCAGAAAAAGTCGTTTTCGGTTTCTTCATCGTCCTTTCGCTGACCCTCAACTTCGGTTTCTTCGTGGGTGAGCTGGACAACCCCGAGCACCACAATGTCTATGAGCTGTTCGCGGTGCTGGTGGTCAACCTGATCGCAACCATTCTGAAATTCGGTGACCGCTCGCAAATGGGGGCGGTGCTGCTGGCCACCAGCCTGGTGGCCATTCTCCAGCTGCTGGCCGCGGCCCTGGTGTGGACCGTGGCCATCCACATCACCGGCACCGGCCTGACGCCGGAAATCACCGCCAGCATCGTTTCCCTGTCCGGCGGCGCCATGCTGGCCAATGTCATCTCGGTCATCCTGCTGATCATCGAAACGGTGATGCTGCGGCGCTGAGCGGCGGAGCCCGGCCCGATGAACACCATCGTTTACCTGATCTTCCGGCGCATGCGTCGGCCGCTGCTGACGCTGCTCATCGTTTATTCGGTATCGATTCTGGGGCTGGTGCTGATTCCGGGGCAGGACGCGTCCGGCAACCCCTGGCGCATGGACTTCTTCCATGCGTTTTACTTTGTCAGTTTCATGTCCACTACCATCGGTTTCGGTGAAATCCCCTATGAATTCACCGATGCCCAGCGGCTGTGGGTGTCTCTGTCGATGTATGCCGGTGTCATCGCCTGGCTCTACGCCATCGGTACCATCCTCACCCTGGTGCAGGACAAGACCTTCCAGGACGCCATTGCCGAGCACCGGTTTGCGCGCCGCATTCGCGGGCAGCGCCAGCCCTTCTACCTGATTTGCGGGTATGGCGAGACCGGCTCGGCCCTGGTGCGCGGACTGACCGATGTGGGCCAGCATGTCGTGGTGATCGAACGGGACGCGCAGCGCGCCAACATGATCAAGCTGGAAAACCTGCGCGACTATGTGCCGACCCTGCATGGCGATGCGCAAAAGCCGCTGCACCTGCAGGAGGCCGGCCTGGAAAGCCCCTGCTGTGAGGCAGTGGTGGCGGTCACCAACGACAACGAGGCCAACCTCAAGATCGCCATCTCCAGCAAGCTGCTGCACCCCAGCATCAAGGTGATCTGCCGCGCCGATTCGGCCGATGTGGAGAAGAACATGGCCTCCTTCGGCACCGATCACATCATCGATCCCTACGAGACCTTCGCCACCTATCTGTCGACCGCGCTGCGGGTGCCCTGCCTGTACCTGATGCAGCGCTGGCTGATCGGCCATATCGGAGATTGCCGGCTGGCCGATCCGGTCTATCCGCCGAAATCACAGCATTGGGTCGTCTGCGGCTATGGCCGATTCGGCAAGGCGGTGCATCAGCGGCTGGTGGAGGAAGGGATCGAGGTGCGCGTGGTCGAGGCACGGCCGGACCTGACCGGCGAGCCGCGCCACGGGGTCATCCTCGGGCGCGGCACCGAGGCCGATACCCTGCTGCAGGCGGACATCGAAACCGCCGGAGGGCTGATCGCCGGCACCGACAATGACGCCAACAACCTGTCCATCGTGGTCACCGCTCGGGATCTGAATCCGAATCTGTTCATCGTGCTGCGTCAGAACCAATCCGACAACGGCAGCATCATCGATGCGGTCAAGGCCGACATGGTGATGCACCCGAGCCGCATCATCGCCGACAGGATCCGCATGCTGCTCGGCACCCCGATGCTGCACCGTTTCATCACCCAGGCCTATCACCGGGACAACGACTGGTCCTGCGAGCTGGTCAGCCGCATTTCGGCCATCGTCGGGCGCTGCGTGCCGGAGCTGGAGGAGGTCAGCATTGATGAATACCATGCCGAGGCAGTGACCGACGCGCTGGGCGAAGGCGAACACATCCGCATCGGCGACCTGCTGCACGATTCCTGGCAGCGGGACCGCCAGATCCGCTGCATCGTGCTGTTGTTGCAGCGCGGGGAGGAGGAGATTCTGCTGCCGGGCCCGGAAACCGGCGTCCAGCCCGGCGACCGGCTGCTGGTCTGCGCCGGCCGCGGCGGGCTGCGCCGCCTCTACTGGAACATGCAGAACGCCGGCATCCTCAGCTATGTGCGTACCGGAGAGGTGCGCACGCACGGCTGGCTGTGGAGCAAGCTGTTCCGCAACGGGAGCGGCAACGGCCACTGAAGTGGCGGCCGCCGATGCCGGTCAGTCGCTGACCGGCACCTCCTTCCATTCGTTGCCGGCATCGACCTCATGGCAGGGCTGTTCGCTGACTGGGTGTTTCATGGTCACCAGTTCCTCGGCGCTGCTTGGGTGGATGGCCACCGTGCGGTCGAAATCGGCCTTGGTGGCGCCCATCTTTACCGCCACCGCG
>JALSKD010000151.1 GCA_026989015.1 Gammaproteobacteria bacterium | reverse complement strand
GGAGCAGCGTCTGCGCGACGAAGGCGTGGCGGTGACCGTGTTCGACGAAAGTCGGCAGTCGGCCCCCGCCATTGCACGCGCCCTGTACCGAGAGATGCGGCGCTGGCGCCCCGACCTGCTGCACACCCACCGCAGCAAGGAAAACATCCTCGGCGCGCTGGTGGCGGGGCTGTGCCGGGTGCCCAGCCTGCGCACCGTGCATGGCGACAGCGAGATTCCGCGCGACCGCTGGAAGCCGCGCCTGGTTGCCGGGCTCAACCGCTGGACCGGGCGCTGGTTGCAGCGCAGGCTGATTGCGGTCTCTCCCGAGCTGGCTGGCAAGCTGTCCCGTGACTTTCCGGCCGGGCATATCCGGGTCATCGAGAACAGCATCGATGCCACCGAGCTGGAGGAGCGCGCCCGAGCACCCTTGGCTGCACCCCTGGAGTCCGACGCCTTTCATGTCGCCCTCATCGGGCGCATGGTGCCGGTCAAGCGCGTCGATCGCTTCATCGAGGTGGCGCGGCGGCTGTTTCAGCGGGCGCCGGAGGCCCGCATCCGTTTCCATCATCTGGGGGACGGACCGCTGCTGGACGCGATGCGGCAAAAGATCCGGGAAGCCGGCCTCGATGCGCGTCAGATCACCCTTCACGGCTTTGCCGACAACACCGCGCCCTGGATTCGGCGCATGGATCTGCTGCTGTTTCTCTCCGACCACGAGGGCCTGCCAATGACCCTGCTCGAAGCCATGGCGCTGGGTACCGCCGTGGTTTACCGACAGCAGCTGCCCACTCTGCACCAGTTGCTGTGCGACGGCGCTTGCGGCTATCCCGTGGCAGAAGACAGCGATGACGCCTTTGCGGAGACCCTGCTGGCCCTGTCCGCGGATACTCAGGCCATGGAGCGCACCGCGCAACGAGCCCGCGAGCGTTTGCTTGCCGGCTACGACATCTCGGGAAAGATCGACGAATACCTGAGCCTGTACCGGGAAATCCTCTGATCCCCGTCGGGGCCGCCCCGCACGCCCGAAAAAACCCGCCAAAAAGACCGAATGCGCTATTGACAGCGCCGAGGGGCGTATAGAGAATACGCACCTTGCTTTTGGAGGGGTTCCCGAGTGGCCAAAGGGGGCAGACTGTAAATCTGCTGGCTCAGCCTTCGGTGGTTCGAATCCACCCCCCTCCACCAGATCAGAACCCTTCGCGCGGGCCTACGGAGCGCGCAAGGTGACATGCCCCGGCAGAGGCTTGGGGTGGGTTCGAACCACAAGGGGTTCGACCGGATCGCCGGGAGCGATCCGGAACGCGCGCAGCGCGACCCGGAGAGACAACGCACGGCACGCCCGGGCAGCAGGCCTGGACGGTCCAGATACGAGCCACCCGAGCGAGCGGCCGAGAGCGGCTGCGCCGGTGGTTTGTCGCGTGACGGCATTGCGGGTGTCGTATAATGGTATTACCTCAGCCTTCCAAGCTGATGACGTGGGTTCGATTCCCATCACCCGCTCCATCATCTGCCTGCTGAGACAGGGTGCGGGCCAGGCTGAAGGTTCCGGCAAGCACAACGATTTCTGCCCATATAGCTCAGTCGGTAGAGCACTTCCTTGGTAAGGAAGAGGTCACCGGTTCAAATCCGGTTATGGGCTCCAGTTTCGATACGGTGTCAACAACGGCTGTGATTCGCGGCCATCAACAACTAGGCGGAGATTAATCCTATGTCTAAGGAAAAATTCGAAAGAACGAAACCCCATGTGAATGTGGGAACGATCGGTCACGTGGATCACGGCAAGACAACGCTGACAGCGGCGCTGACCAAGGTCATGGCCGAAGAGCGTGGCGGTGA
>JALSKD010000150.1 GCA_026989015.1 Gammaproteobacteria bacterium | reverse complement strand
GACCGGCGCGTCGTTGGTGCCGGTTACGGTTACGGTGACGGTCCGCGTGTCGCTGGCGCCGTTGTTGTCGGTGACGGTGACATCGAAGCTGACCTGGGCCGTCTCGCCGGCGGCCAGTTGCTGGAAGTCGTTGCCCACCGTGTAGGTGTAGACGCCGGTCGTCGGATCGATGCTGACGCTGCCCTGCCCCGCCGGCAGGCCGCTCACGCTGTAGACATGGCTGTCACTGGCATCGATGTCGCTGAAACCGGCCTGGCCGGTGACCGCGGGGCCGTCCTCGACCGCGTTCAGGTCGCTGACGCTGAGTACCGGGGCGTCGTTGGTGCCGGTGACGGTGACGGTGATGTCGTGAGTGGTACCGTCCAGGCTGCTGACGGTGAAGGTTTCGGTGACCTGCTGCCCTTCGGCCAATCCCTGCATCGCGGTGTTGTCGCCCGCATAGCTCCAGTTACCGTTGGCATCGACGCTGAAACTGCCGTAACTGCCGTTCGCAGAGGCGGGCTGGAAGGCGGATTCACCGGCATCGGGGTCGTTGACCGTGAGCTGACCTCCGGCATTGAGGATGCCATCCTCGATGACGGCGCCGGTGTCGACGCCGCCAATGACCGCGTTGCCGCTGTCGGCAGTACCATGAACGGTGACGGTGAGCTGGGCGCTGGCGCTGCCGCCCTGGCCATCGCTGATGCTGTAGCCAAAGCTCTCCTGCACGGTCTGGCCGCCGGCCAGGTCGGTGGCCGGATCGAGGGTATAGGTGTAGCTGCCGTCGGCGTTGAGCACCAGCGTGCCATAAGCGCCGCTGTAGGTTCCGGGGTTGGTGACGGTCAACACATCACTGGTGTCGATGTCACTGTCATTCGTCAGCACCGTGCCGCTGACAGCCGGTGACAGGTCTTCGGTGACGCTGGCGCTGTCGTCGAGGGCGACCGGGCCGTCGTTGGTGCCGATGATGGTGACGGTGACGGTGTCACTGGCGCTGCCGTCGGCGCTGGTGACGGTAAAGCTTTCGGTCAGGGTCTCGCCGGCGGCCAGGCTCTGGATGGCAGCCTGGCTGTTGTCGGCGCTGTAGCTCCAGTTGCCATCGGCATCGATGCTGAAGCTGCCGTAGCTGCCGGCCACGGCGTTTTGCGGCTGGATCTGCGCTTCGCCCGCGTCCACATCGCTGACCGTGACCTGGCCATTCACGATCAAAGTCGCCGCACTGTCTTCGGTCACGCTGCCGCTGTCGGCGGTGACAGTGGCCGGATCATTGACCGGGTTGACGGTAATCTGCACGGTGGCGCTGGACTGTTCGCCCTGGTCGTCCTCGATCACATAGCTGATCCGGTCCGGTCCGTTGTAGTTGGCATCAGGCACATAGTTCAGCGTACCGTCCGGATTGACGGTAACGGTGCCGTGATCGGCACTGGCCGAGACGACGCTCAGCGGGCCACCTTCGGGATCGCTGTCATTGGCGAGCACGGGGATGGCGTTCAGCGGGGTGTCTTCATCGGTGCTGACGGCATCATCCGCGGCCAGCGGCGGCTGATTGACCGTATGGGTGCTGGTAACGCTGGCGGTAAACGGATTGCCCGCGCTGTCGACACCACTGACGGTGACTTCGAATTCGGTATCGGCGACCAGATCACTGCCGGCGACGGTCAGCGTGTAGGTCAGATCAGGGGCAACGGTGGTGCTGTAGGTGGTGCCGTTGATGACGGCGGTCACCGTATCACCCGGTGCGGCTTCGCCCGCCACCTGTCCGGTCACCGGGATGGTGCCGGCGGCCTCGGCGGCGTTGATGATGTCGTCATCGGTGATCGGGTCGACACTGATCGACGCGCTGGCGTCCAGATCGACGCTGTGGGTGCTGATGGCGCTGGCGGTGAAGGGGTTGCCGGCATCGTCGCTGCCGCTGACGGTGACTTCGAATTCGGTATCGACGGCCAGGTCACTGCCGGCGACGGTCAGCGTATAGCTGAGGTCGGGCGCGACCGTGGCGGTGTAGGTGGTGCCGTTGATGACGGCGGTCACCGTATCGCCGGCGGCCGCGTCGCCACCGACCTGGCCGGTTACCGGGACGGTGCCGGCGGCCTCGGCGGCGTTCAGGATATCGTCGTCGGTGATCGGGTCGACGCTGATGGTGGCGCTGGCGGCGGTATCCACGCCATAACCGGCGCTGTCAGTGGCGGTGGCACTGTTGCCGGCCAGATCCACATGAGTGACCTGGGCCTCTACGGCACGGTCGGGATCGGCCAGCAGTTCGCTGCCGGGCACCGGAATGCTGAAGCGGCCATTGGCGTCCACCGGTCCGCTGTAGTCGTTGCCATTGACCGTCAGCGTCACCGTATCGCCCGCGGCAAACTCACCACTCACGGTACCGCTGATCGCCACATCGCCGGCGGCTTCGGCGGCATTGACGATGCCGTCTCCGGCAATGTCCGCATCCAGCTCGATGGCCAGTTGCGGCGCCGTGATATCGATCAGGTTGCCGCTGTCTTCGGCACTGGCGCTGTTGCCCGCCGGATCCGTGACCGTGGCCTGTACCGAGAACTGGCCTTCGGGCAAGGGACTGGGCACCTCGGCCTGGAAGCTGCCGTCGGCGGCGGTGATGGCGGTGATCTGCTGGGTGTCGCCGTTGGCGTCGGTCACGATCAGCGTGACCACCGTTCCGGCAGGGACGCCCTGGGTCTGACCGCTCAGGATCGGGGTGGTGTCGTTGCCGGCATCGGGCGCGGAAACGCTGATGACCGGCCCGTCCATGTCCACCTGATGCACCGACTGGGTGCTGGTGGTGAAGGGATTGCCGGCATCGTCGCTGCCGCTGACGCTGGCTTCGATGGTGGTATCGGCGACCAGATCGCTGCCGGGCACGGGAATGCTGAAGCTGCCGTCGGCGGCGACCGTTCCGCTGTAGCTGTGGCCATTGACGACGAGGGTGACCGTATCGCCCGGCGCGGCGTCGCCACCAACCCGGCCGGTGACCGCGATTTCGCCGGCCGCCTCGGCGGCGTTGACGGTATCGTCATCGGTGATCGGGTCGACGCTGATGGTGGCGCTGGCGGCGGTATCGACGGTCACCGGCACGCTGGCCTGCGCGGTCATGCGGTTGCCGGCCTCGTCGGTGGCGGTGACGCTGGCTTCGACCGTCGGCGATGCGGCGAGCGCGCTGCCCGGCACGCTGATGGCAAAACGGCCATCGGGTCCGACCGTGCCGCTGTATTCCTCGCCACCGATGCGCAGGGTCACGGTATCACCCGGTACCACATCGCCGCCGGTACTGCCGGTAATCGTGACATCACCGGCTGCTTCGGCGGCATTCAGCACGCCGTCGCCGGTGACCGGATCCACACTGATGCGCGCATCGATCTGATCGTCCACGGCCACCGTGGCCTCGGCGGAAGCGGTGGCATCGCTGCCACCCACGGTAACCACCGCGGTCACCACGCCGGCGGCGGCAAGCACCGAACCGGGAACCGGGATGGAGAAACGGCCGTTGTCATCGACCGTACCGCTGTAGGTTTCGTCCCCGATGCGGACGGTGACCGTATCGCCGGGTCCGGCGTCGTCACCCACTCCACCGCTGACGGGCACATCGGCGGCCACTTCCTGGCCGTTGAGCACGCCATCGCCGGTGATCGGATCGATGAAGATGGAGGCCACCTGTTGAGACAGCGTTTGCGGGGCCACGGGTGGCGCGATGGTATCATCGTCTGTGGGTTCGAAGGCATCGACCCCGCCACCGACCTCGAACGGCGTCAGCTGGGTATCCACCTGGCCTTCATCGCCGATCCGCTCATAGACGGAAGCGTCGTGCAGGTTGTTGGCCGCACCGCGGGCCTGGCCGGCGGCCGGCGCCTCCAGGTCGTCTCCCTCGAGCAATGCCTGCTGCAATTGCGCCAGCTGTTCGGCACGGTCATCGGCATAGGGTTCGAGACGGGCAAAGACGGTTTCGTCGAGCAGGAATTCGGTATTTTCACCAACCACCAGGTTCTGGCCGTTGAAGAATTCGATGCGCACTTCGCTGTTGGCTCCGGTGTGCAGCACATCCCCTTCGTGGAGTGTGTCGCCGGGATTGACGGCCTTGATGATACCCTCGACGGTGCGTACTTCCACCGCGCCTTTGACGAATTCGACGGTTCCGATCTGTTTTGCCATGGTTCAAACACTGAAAATGATAATGGAATCCGGAAGATAGCCGCTGTAGCAGGGGATACATCGTACCAAGGTACTAGGTGCGGCAAAAAAGCGATGAATTGTGCCGGAATTCACAGCAGCGGCGTGACCGCCGTCGCGCTCAGGCGGCGCGCAGCCCCGCCAGCAGCGCCTTGCGGTCGCGGATTCCGAGCTTGCGGAAGATGCTGCTCAGGTGCGCCTTGACGGTGCGTTCGCTGATGCCGCAGCGGTCGGCGATCTCACGGTTGGACAGGCCTTCGGCCACGGCACGGGCGATTTCCGCTTCGCGGCCGGTCAGCCCATCGAGGGACAGGCCACCGCTGTCGCCCCGCAGCGAGCGACGCGCGAGGTCGAAGGCCTCGCGTTGCAGCGCCGGGGGCAGCCACAGCTGCCCTTGCCCCACCACCTGCAGCATCTGCGCATAGTGCTCGGCCGTCATGAAGCTGTTGGCATAGGCACGAACGCCGAGCGCCATCAGCTCCAGCATTTCACCGACCTCGGGGCGGTCGGAGCAGGCGACCAGCCGGCATTGCCGGGCGCGTACCGCAAGTTGTTTCCGCTCGTCCCCGGTCAGCGAAGGCAGGTGCAACAACAGGATCAGTTCCTGCGCGCAACCCGGGTAGCGGTCGGCCACCACCGGCGCAGTGGGCAGGGCCTGCCGCAGATGGCGGGTGAACGCGGGCGACCGGGACAGGGCGGCGACCTTCATCGTTCCCTCAAGGCCTTGTCGAGGCCGCGCGTCACCGGCTCCAGCAGGTACTGCAGGATGGTCTTCTTGTCGGTGACGATGTCGGCTTCCACGGTCATGCCCACCTTGATCGGCAGGGGCCGCGAAGGGTGCCCCAGGTAGTCGCGTTCCGGCTTGACGCGCAGCAGGTAGTAACTGTTGCCGTCTTCATCGGTGATGGTATCGGCACTGACGAAGGTGACGGTGCTGGGCAGACTGCCGTGCACGGCGAAATCATAGGCGGAAAACTTCAGCCGCGCGGTCTGGCCGACGCTGACAGAGGCGATGTCGGCCGGCTTGATCTTCAGTTCGATCAGCAGCGCGTCCTCCTGGGGGACGATCTCGACCACCGGGCTGCCGGGGTTGACCACCCCGCCCACCGTATTGGTGAACAGCCGCTGCACGATGCCCTTCACCGGGGAACGCAGCGTGGTGCGGGTGACGCGGTCGCGCAAAGCCACTTGCGCCTCTCGGATGCGGGCGATTTCGGAGCGGATCTCGTTGAGCTCCTGGCGGGCGGTATTGCGGAAATCGAGCAGGGCCTGCTGGCGCTTGGAGCGTGCTTCCTCGATGGTGGACTGGATGCGCGGAATCGAGATCTGCACGGCTTCCAGTTCACCTTCCAGCTCGGCTTCGCGCTGCTGCAGCTGCAGGAATTCCACCTCGCTGATGATGCCGCGCTCCTTCAGCGGCTTCTTGATCTTGATCTCGCGGCGCACCAGCTTGAGCGATTTCTGCAGCTGGCGCTTTTTGGAATGCGCCTCTTCCAGCGCACTCTGCTGCTGTTCGATCTGTGCGTCGAGGATATCCAGCGTCTGCTTGAGCTGTTCTCGGTGCGACTCAAACAGCCCGCGTTCGGAGCGGTTGAGTTCCGGGCGTTCCTGTTCCACCTCGGGGTCGGGCTGGAATTCCTTGTCGAAGGCTTCGGCCTGCAGCCGCGCGGCCCTGGCCAGCAGCTCCAGATACTTGATGCGGTTTTCCTCGAAGGAACTGGCGAAGGCGATATCGCTGATCTTGATCAGCGGCTGACCGACATCCACCGGATCGCCCTCCCGTACCAGAATCTCCGAAACGATACCGCCCTCAAGGCTCTGCACCACCTGCACCTGGCTGGCCGGGATCACCTTGCCGCTGCCACGGATGACCACATCGATCTGTGCCCAGCTCATCCAGGCAATGGCGCTGGCGACGAACAGAAACAGGATCAGCACCACCAGCATGACATAGCGCGGCGACCGCTGCACCACCGCCGCCGACAGGCTCTGCATGTAGGCCAGATCGTCCTTGCCGTGCCGGTCCAGCTGGGTGATGTCTTCATCCCGCGGCATGGGCGTCTCCCTTCAGTGCGTCGAGCACCTGCTGTTTCGGTCCGTCCATCACGATGCGGCCCTCGTTGACCACGATCAGCCGTTCCACCAGATCGAGCATGCTTGCCTTGTGGGTCACCAGCAGCAGGGTCTTGTCCCGGGTATAGTCGAACAGGCGCTGACGCACCACCGATTCGGTAGTGTTGTCGAAACTGTTGGTCGGTTCGTCGAGCAGCAGGATCGGCTCGTCGAGCAGCAGCGCGCGGCCCAAGGCAATGGCCTGCCGCTGGCCGCCGGACAGGAAGGCACCCTGTTCGCCCACCGGGGTATCGAAGCCCTGCGGCAGCTGGTTGACGAACAAATCCACGCCACTGACATGGGCCGCCTGGAGCAGGCGTTCGTCTTCCGCCTGCAGGTTCTTGTAGGCGATGTTGTCGCGGATGGTGCCCTGAAACAGGTGAATGTCCTGCGACAGGTAGCCGATGTTGTGGCGCAGGTCGGCGGGATCGATCTGGTTGAGGTCGATGTCATCGATCAGGATCGATCCGGAACCGGTCCGGTACAGGCCCATGATCAGTTTGATCAGCGTGGTCTTGCCGGAGCCCACCTTGCCGATGATGCCCACATGCTCGCCGGGCCGAATGCGGAAGCTGGCGCCAGTGAGTGATGCCTTGACCGCGTCCGGGTAGCTGAACTCGACGCCGTCGAAGGTGATCGCGCCCTCGAACTTGGGTCGCCGCACCCAGGTCTTTTGCTCCGGACGCTCCACCGGCTTGCGCATCAGCTCGTCGAGGTTGCGGTAGGCGGTACGTGTCTGCTCGTACTGGGTGATCAGGTTGGCGATCTGTCCCATCGGCGACACCGCCCGCGATGACAGCATGATCACCGCGATCAGGCCACCCATGCTCAGCTCGAGATCGCTGATGCGGTAGACCCCATAGACGATGAGCGCCACCGTGGTCAGCTGGACCATCAGGTTGCTGAACACGGTGATCGAACCGGACAGCAGCCGCGCGCGCATCGACTTGCCGGCGATGTCGCCCGAGGTTTCCTCCCACACCCACTGCGCATGGCCCGAAGCCCCCAGCGCCTTGATGGTCTGGATGCCATGCAGGCTTTCGATCAGGTGCGCGTTCTTCAGCGCGGTGGCCTCGTAGGTGGCTTCTACGCTGCGCTTCAGCGGGCGCACCAGGCTCAGGCCATAGAGCAGCACCAGGGATACGGTGACGATGGGCACGATCACCATCGGACCACCGATATAGGCCACCACCATCAGAAAGATCACCGCAAAGGGCAGATCCACCAGCGCCGCCATCGTCGAGGCGGTAAAGAAATTGCGGATGCTCTCGAACTCGCGCAACTGGCTGGCAAAGGCGCCGACGCTGCGCGGCCAGTCTTCCAGCCGCAGGTTCAGGGTATGGGCGTAGATGCGCGAGGACATGATGATGTCGCTCTTCTTGCCGGCCGTCTCCAGCAGGTAATTGCGCAGGTAACGCATCAGGGTATCGAACAGATAGACGACGATGATGCCGATGGCCAGCACCCACAGGGTCTCGACCGCATTGTTGGGCACCACCTTGTCATAGACATTCATCGTGAACAGCGGGGTGGCGAGGATGAACAGGTTGATCAGCACCGAGCCCAGCAGCACGCTGAAGAAAATCTCCTTCGACAGCGCCAGAGTGCTCCAGAACCAGTGACGCCCGCGGTCGTCCAGCAGGCGCCGCTGGTGATGGCCCGCGGGCTGACGGTCGAACTCGCGTTTCAGCAGGAAGGCATAGCCCAGGTATTCCTGCTCCAGTTCATCGAGGTCGATCCATTCCTCACCCTCCCCCAGTTCAGGCAGGATCACCCGCGCCTTGCCGTTGGCGCGATCGACGGACTCGAGGATGCAGGCCTTGCCGTCGCGCAGGATCAGGATGCAGGGCAACAGCAGCCGCGAGATCTGCCTCAGTTCGCGTTTCACCAGCCGGCTGGTGAAACCGGCGCGCCGGGCGACGCGGGAGAACAGGCCCTTGGGCTTGTCCAGCGAGAACAGCTCCGGCCCGCTTTCTCCCGGCTTGACCGGCAATCCGGCGATCAGCGCGTCGATACTCACCGGCCGGTTGTGCAAGCGCGCGAGTATGGCCAGGCTTTCCAGCAGCGGATCGTAATGGGGGTCGGCAGGGCTCATGGACGCGTGCTCGTGGGTCGTTCAATCATTCTAGTCAAGTTTCAGGGGGATTGCTGCGGGTGTGACAGCCAGTCGCCCTGCATCACCTCGACCCCGATATCCAGCAGCTGGCGGTACAGCGCCTCGCTGTCGACACCCACCACGATCAGCTCGATGCCCAGGGCATCGGTCATCGCCTTCAGGGACGGGTAGCTTGCGGCCAGCTCGCCGTCGGAATCCCCGGCCAGGGTGCGCACATTGATCTTGGCGTAGCTGAAGCCGGTCTGCTTGAGCAGATCCAGCGGCAGCGCCGGGTCCAGGTTGTCGATACCGAAACGGTGCCCCTGATCGGCAATCCGCCGCGCCAGGCGTTCACGCATCAATGGATGGTGCAGCAGCACATGGTGGCTGGCCTCGGCACAGAGAACCACCTGCTGTTCGCGGCAATGCCGCATCAGCTCATCGAAATCGCGCTGCCCCTCGGCCGCCTCGAAGAAGGCCGCGCTCAGGTTGACCGCCAGGGGCGCATCCACATCACTGCACCGCCCTTCGCGGATCATCTCGAACACCAGGCGGTCGATATCCAGCGCCAGACCGAGCCCCGCCGCCATCGGCATGAAGGCAGAGGCGGGAACTACCTGCTGCTCCTCGTCATAGGCACGGATCAGCAGCTCCTGCTGACGCACCTGTCCGTTGGCGGTCAGTGCCGCCTGGGAAACCAGGAACAGGCGCCGCTGGGTGATCATCGCCTCCAGCCAGCCGCGCCAGGCCTGGCGTCCCTGGGGAAGGTGGAACTGCTCGTGTCCACCCAGTTCGATGGCCCAGGCTCCGCGGCTCTCGGCCCGCGACAACGCATAGTCCGCCGCCGCCAGCCAGTCGCCGAGCCGCCCCTGCCCGAGGCGCACCACCGCAGCCACCGGCCACAGCTCGGTGTCAACGCCATGCAGGGCGGGCAACGCGCGCAGCTTGTGGAACAGCGCGGCCAGCATTTCGACCGCCGCTTCCTCATCACCCTCGATCAGGAAGGCGAATTCCTGATCGCCGAGCCGAGACGGCTTCTCTGCGTGCACGCCGGCATGGGTGGCGCGCAGCAGTTCGCCCAGTTCTCGCAACAGACGGTCCGCCCAGGGATAGCCCAGATACTCGCGCTGTTGCTCGAAGTGCGCAATGCGGATCACGCACAGGCAACCGTGGAAGGCGGAAGCCTCGCTCTCGGTCTGGCGCAACTGCTCCAGCAGATAGCGGCGGTTGCCCAACCCGGAGCCTTCATCCCGGTAGAGCAGCCGGTTGTAGCGGTCGAGGTTGCGCTGCTGCTCGTCGAACAGGGTCTGCATGCGTTGCGACAGGCGGTTCATCGCCTCGACCACCGATTTCAGCTCCCGCGTGCGGGGCACCGGCTCCTGCAGGATGAAGCGGTTCTGCGAGAGGGCATCGGCCTGTTCGCGTACCCGTTGCAATGGGCGCAGCAGGGCATGCAGCAGCAGCCACAGCAACAGAATCGAAACCAGGAACAGCAGCGCGAACCATTTCAGCGTATCGATCAGCGCCCGGTACAGGCTGCCGTAAAAATAGCCGGGGTGCAGCACCACCCGCAGACGACCCAGCTGGGACCAGCCTTTCATCACCGTGGTCACGCCTTGGGCCGGCTGCAGCGGCAGGGCGTCGATGAACCACTGGGGCACGCCCTCGACCTGAATGCGCTGCCCCTTGGACTGGATCACTCGCCCGTCGACCCCGATCAGCTCGATCAGGCTGTAGTAGCCGGAATCGAACACCGCGTTGAACAGGGTTTCCAGGGTCGCCGGGTCGTCTCCGCCGGGCAGATTGCTGATGGCGATGCCCAGGGTAGTGGCCATGTCCTGGGCCGTGGTCTGCATCTGCCCCTGCAGGAAACGGGCGTTTTGCTGGAAATTGTTGGCCAGCAGAATGCCGGTGATGAGCAGAAAGCCCAGAGTCACCAGCAGCGCGATCTGTTTGAACAGGGTCATGGTTTTTCTCGTTGCATGTCAGCAAGCAGCTTGCGCCACTTGCCGTTCTTGATCTTGCCGGTCGGCAGCCGGCGACCCAGCCCGGCCGAGGCGTTGTTGAGGAACAGGGACTGGGCGTTGAAGGAGTACACCGGCAGCAGGTCCCTGCGTTGCGAAGCCGGTTCGATGGCCGCCTGGTAATTGTCGAGGATCAGCGGCAGACCGCCCGGCGTCTCGAAATAGCTGAGTACCATATGCGCGATATTGCGGGTGAGGTGCTTGACATAGGTCAGATAGAGGCGTTCGTCGGGCACGCCCAGTTCGCGCAGCGTGAAGTACTTGGCGATCACGAAATCCTCGCAGTCGCCACGTGCGCGACCGAGAAACTCCTCCGGGGTCGCCCAGTAGTCCTTCTGTCCCCACAGATCGATGTCCTCGACATACTCGAACTGGTTGAAGAAGCGGTTGACCGCATCCAGCTGTTGCATGACGGGCTTGCCACGCAGTTCCTGGACCAGCCGGTTGAGCGCCCTGCCCCGTTTCCAGGCGCGTTCCGAGTAATCGTTCTTCAGCCGGGTCAGCATGGCATCGTCGACCAACGGTTCCGCGGAGCGCAGCCCCGGCACCGGCCACAGCAATGATCCGGCCGCCAGCCAGAGAAAACGCCGACGCTTCACGGCCGCCTCGCGGGGAAGCCGGTGACAGACAGGAGTGAAGGCATGGTTCGTCGGCAAGGGTCATACACTTCTGACGAGTGTAGACCATTGCCGACGATCCGGGGGACGGTCAGTTGCCCTGCACGCGGGCCTTGAAGCGGAACTCGCCGCGCCGGTTGATGGCCTGGCCGGACTGGGTCGCATTGTCGGCGATCGGGTTGCTCTCGCCCATGCCCCTGGCGTCGATGCGCGCCGCGTCGATGCCCTCGCGAACCAGCAGGTCACGCAAGGCTTCGGCACGCCGCTCGGACAACTTCTGGTTATAGGCCTCGGAACCGATGCTGTCGGTGTAGGTGCGTATCTCGATCTGCAGATCCCTGGCGCCCTTGATCAGCTCGATGATCTGCTTGACCTGTTCCTTGGACACATCGGTCAGTTCGGTGGAGTCGTACTTGAAGTTGACCAGGTGCATCTTCGACAGATCGATGCTGTCCACCGGACGGATGTTCAGGGTCACGATCGCGGTGGAGGCGGCGCCGCGGCCATCGGACACCGTGTAGCTGAAGCGGTCGACTCCGCTGTAGCCTTCCAGCGGACGATAGACCAGGTTCTTGCGCCCGTCGAAGGCCAGACGGCCGTTGCCGGGACGGCCAACATCGACCAGTTCGAGGGTATCGCCGTCCGGATCCGAATCATTCTCCAGCAGTCTGGCCGGAGAAATCACCAGCAGGCCGTTGCTGTCCAGCTCGAACTCGTCGTTACCGACGGTGGGCGCGCGGTTACGGGCCGTGTAGCCCAGAGTCGCATCGCCGGGGAGCGCGCAGCCATAGGCATTCACCGTGGTGTCATTCAGGCTGTTGTCGCAGTGGTCGGCGCTGTCGGGCTTCCGGTCGCTGTCCTCATCGGTGGGCAAAGGCAGGCTGTCGACGCCGGCCGCCTGCAGGCGCACCAGCTTCAGGTCGTCATCCTGCATGGCCACATCCAGCTGCAGCGCGGGGAACAGCTGCCCCAGGGCTTCGAATACCCGGTAGCGCGCTGCCAGCGCATCGTAGCCGGCTTCCGCCAGCTTCTTGCGCGCGGTGTTGAGTTCGTTTTCCGCATCCAGCAGATCGATCAGGTCCCGCTGGCCGATGAAAAATTCCTCGCGGTAGGACGAGACGGTCTGACGCGCCTTCTCCACATGCTGACCGAGAAACTCGATCTGCCGGTTGAGCGAGTCATCGGCGACCCGTGCCAGACGCAGGGTCTCGATGATCTGGCGGCGCACGCGGGCGGCGAATTCCTTTTGTTCGTAGACCACGCTGGCCTTCTTGTGCCGGGTGGCTTCATCGGCCCCGCCATTGTAGAAGTTGTAGCGCAGGTTGAGCACCAGGCTGGTTTCATCCGTGCGCCCATCGGTACCGCCAAGGTCGTCTCCCCACAACTGGGCGAGCCGTACATCGACCGTCGGGTAGCGGCTGCTGCGTGCGCGTTGATAGTCCGAACGGGAGGCATCGATGTTGCCCAGAGCCACCTGCATCGCCGGATGGTTCTGCAGGGCCTGCTCGATCATCGTGTTCAGGTCGTCCGGAGGCAGTTCCGGTTGCAGCGGGACTTCCAGATCATCCGGCGTGACATAACGCCCCAGCAGCTGATGGAAACGGGTCAGGGCATCCTGCAGGTTGTTCTGCTGGGCGATCAGGCTGGCATGGGCGCGCGCCACCCGGCCC
>JALSKD010000149.1 GCA_026989015.1 Gammaproteobacteria bacterium | reverse complement strand
CTGCGCGCGGCCCGTGCATCGGTGGCGGAGGCGGACAGCTTGCCCAGGTCGATCGCCGAAGCGTTGGCGGCGGAAAAGGGCAGATCCACCAGTGTTCCGTCGTCGGCCACGGCCGCGCTGGCCGGCACGGTGACATAGGCGACCACCTTCTGGTCGGCCGTCAGTGCCCGGGAGTTGACCAGCAACAGAACCCAGTCGTATTCACGGGTCAGGGTGAGTTCGAAGCGCCCGTCACTGGAGAGGGTGGCGCTGCGGATATGATCGTAAACGCCGATGTCGATATTGCCGCCATCGGAAGGTATTGCCACCAGCGTGTCGACCGTGCGGATGGCCTGGGCATGGACCGGCCCCAGGCCAAAGGCGCTGGCCAGTTTCTGCATCCATCCGCTCCGTGCCACCAGCGGGTAGTCGGCTGTATCGACGCTGCCGCTCAAGGTCAGGTTCTGGCTGCTGCCTGAACCGCCGCCGCCTCCGCAGGCGCTGAGCGCGACCGACAGGGCCAGCGGCAGAAGGGTTTTCGAGGAACGGGGAACGGAAAAACGGGGGAAGTATACGGCCATGATAATCCCTGCGGAAATTGCGGAAAATCCATGTATAGCACATCGATGGCCCGCTTGCAGGGCAGGGGTTTGATCTGGGTCAGGGCTTCCCTGAATCAAGCGCCTGGTGCCTGGTCCGCCGTGCGTTCAGTCCTGCAGCTTGTTTTCCTTGCGGGTGTAGCCGGCTTCCTCGAGGCGCTCCAGGTAGCTCTGCCATTTCTTGTCCTGATGGGCGCCGAGCTGGTAGAGGTACTCCCAGCTGTAGATGCCGGTGTCGTGGTTGTCGTCGAAGGCGATCTTGATGGCATAGTGGCCGACCGGTTCGAGCTGGGTGATGTTGACATCCTCCTTGCCCAGCTGCAGCACTTCCTGCCCCGGACCGTGGCCCTGCACTTCGGCGGAGGGCGAATAGACGCGCAGGTACTCGGCAGGCAGATGGAAGCGGCTGCCGTCGGAGAAGGCCAGCTCCAGCGTGCGCGAGGCCTTGTGGAGGATGATTTCGGTGGGTTTTGGGGTGTCGCTCATGGGGGATTCCTCAAAGAATGTATTGGCTCAGGTCTTCGTCCTGGGACAGGTCGCCGAGGTGCCGGTTGACATAGTCGGCATCGATGACCACCTGCTGGCCGTTCATTTCGCTGGCTTCGAAGCTGACCTGCTCCAGCAGGCGCTCCATTACCGTGTACAGGCGGCGTGCGCCGATGTTTTCCTGCTTGTCGTTGATGTCACAGGCCACTTCGGCCAGCCGCTGCAGGCCGTCGTCGGTGAACTCGAGTTGCACGCCCTCGGTGGCCATCAGCGCCTGGTACTGTTCGGTGAGCGAGGCATCGGGTTCGCGCAGGATGCGCACGAAATCTTCCACCGACAGGGCGGACAGCTCGACGCGGATCGGCAGCCGGCCCTGCAGTTCCGGGATCAGGTCGCTGGGCTTGGACAGGTGGAAGGCGCCGGAAGCGATGAACAGGATGTGATCGGTCTTGATCATGCCGGACTTGGTGCTGACCGTGCAGCCTTCCACCAGCGGCAGCAGGTCGCGCTGCACGCCCTCGCGGGAGACATCGGAGCCGCTGGTTTCCTGGCGCTTGGCCACCTTGTCGATCTCGTCGATGAAGACGATGCCGTTCTGTTCGGCGTTTTCCAGTGCGCGGGCCTTCAGTTCGTCCTCGTTGATCAGCTTGGCCGCCTCCTCGTCGATCAGGTGCTTGAGGGCATCCTTGACCGGCAGCTTGCGGCTGCGGGTCTTGCCCGCGCCCAGATTCTGGAACAGGTCCTGCAGCTGGCTGGTCATCTCTTCCATGCCCGGCGG
>JALSKD010000148.1 GCA_026989015.1 Gammaproteobacteria bacterium | reverse complement strand
GTTGCATTGCCCGCTGCGCTCGGTCTGCTCGATGTCGCGCAGCAGCGCGTTCATTTCCGGCAGGGTCAGCGGGCGATTGGCGCGTACCGAGCCATGACAGGCCATGGTCGAGAGGATGGCGTTGCTCTCCTGTTGCAGGCGCTGGCTGCTGCCGTGCTCCATCAGATCGCTGAGCAGATCACGCGTCAACTGCTCGATATTGCCATCGCGCAACAGCGCCGGCACCTCGCGCACGCGGATCTGTTCATGGCCCAGGCGTTCCCAGTGCAGGCCCAGCGCGGCCATCTCATCCTGACTCGACTCCACCTGCTCCGCCTCGGCCGGGCTGACATGCAGGGTCAGCGGCACCAGCAACGGCTGGGAGACGATGCCCTGTTCGTCATGGGCCTGCTTGAGCCGCTCGTAGACGATGCGTTCATGGGCGGCGTGCATGTCGACCAGGATCAGCCCGGCCTCGTTCTCGGCCAGGATATACACCCCCTTGAGCTGTGCCAGCGCGTAGCCGAGGGGCGGCGCGCGCTCCGCCTCTGCCTCGCCCGACGCGGGTGCATCTGCCAACAGACTGCCATAGGCATCGATGCGCTCGCGTACCTCACCCGTGGAGCGGCCGGCAGGCGGGGCCTGCCAGCCCGTATTCGTCGTGGTCATGACGGAAGGGCTCTGACGCAGCGGCAGGTCGCCCTGATGCGCCGCTGGCGTAGTGGTTGCCCGATCCAGCGGCAGCGCAAAGGCCGGCGCGGTCTGCTGGTCGTCCGGTGACACCTCCGCCAGTGCCTGGTGCAGGCTGCGGTAGAGAAAATCATGCACCGCGCGGGCATTACGGAAACGCAATTCGTGCTTCTGGGGATGCACATTGACATCCACCTGCCGGGGATCCAGTTCCAGATACAGGACAAAGGCCGGATGACGGCCGTGAAACAGCACATCCTGATAGGCCTGCCGTACTGCATGGCTGATGACGCGGTCGCGGACCGCGCGACCATTGACGAAAAAATACTGCATGTCGGCCTGGGAACGGGAGAAGCTGGGCAGGGCCACCCAGCCGCGCAGCACGAGTTCGCCGCCGGCCTCGGCATCGATGGGCACCAGGCTGTCGGCGAATTCACGGCCGCAGATGCGCGCCAGCCGTTGCTGCACGGCTTCTCCGGACTGGGCCGGCGGCAAGCGGTAGATCGTCTTGCGGTTGTGGATCAGCCCCATGCCCACCGCCGGATTGCCCAGCGCCAGGTTCTTGAACACGGATTCGATGTGGTTGAATTCGGTGCGTTCGGTGCGCAGAAACTTCTTGCGTGCCGGCACATTGTAGAACAGGTCGCGCACCTCGATGGTAGTGCCCGCACTGTCGGCGGCAGCGGGCACGGGTGGCGCTTCGCCACGCCCTTCGATGCGCCAGGCATGGTCCGCATCGGCAGTCTTCGAAGTGATCGACAGCCGCGACACCGATGCGATGCTGGGCAGGGCCTCGCCTCGAAACCCCAGGCTGGCGATTGCTTCCAGATCACCCAGGCTGTGGATCTTGCTGGTGGCGTGACGCGACAGCGCCAGCGGCAGTTCTTGTTGGTTCATGCCGCTGCCGTTGTCGCGGACACGAATCCGTTTCATGCCCCCCTGCTCCAGCTCCACGCTGATCTCACTGGCTCCGGCATCGAGGCTGTTTTCCATCAATTCCTTGACCACCGAAGCCGGGCGTTCCACCACCTCGCCGGCGGCAATCTGGTTGATCAGGTGGGAAGGCAGTAGCTGGATGCGGGGCATGGCGAAACCGGTGTCGGGCAGTATGTCATTCTACCGGAAACGAAAAACGCCGCGCCACTCGAAGAGCGGCGCGGCGCAGGAGACCGTCAAGCGGGAATCAGTCGTTGATGATCTGGCTGAGGAACAGCTGGGTGCGTTCGTTCTGCGGATTGCTGAAGAATTCCTCGGGCTCGTTCTCCTCGATGATCTGACCCGCGTCCATGAAGATGACCCGATCCGCCACCTTCTTGGCGAAACCCATCTCGTGGGTCACGCAGAGCATGGTCATGCCTTCCTCGGCCAGTTCGACCATGACATCCAGCACCTCGGAGATCATTTCCGGATCCAGCGCCGAGGTCGGCTCGTCGAACAGCATGACCTTGGGCATCATGCACAGGCTGCGGGCGATGGCCACACGCTGTTGCTGACCGCCGGAGAGTTGACCCGGGTACTTGTCGCGCTGCTCCGGGATCTTCACCCGCTCGAGGTATTTCATTGCGATCTCCTCGGCCTCGGCGCGCGGCATCTTCTTGACCCAGATCGGCGCCAGGGTGAGGTTTTCGAGGATGGTCAGGTGCGGAAACAGGTTGAAGTGCTGGAACACCATGCCCACTTCGCGGCGAATCGCCTCGATCTGCTTGATGTCTTCCGTCAGCTCGATGCCATCGACGACGATCTTGCCGCGCTGGTGTTCCTCAAGGTGGTTGATGCAGCGGATCATCGTCGATTTTCCGGAACCGGAGGGGCCGCAGATGACGATGCGCTCGCCCTTCTTCACCTTCAGATTGATGTCCTTGAGGACATGGAAGCTGCCATACCACTTGTGGACATCGATCATCTCGATGATGTAATCGTTATCACTCATTGCACTTACCTTTTATGACCGGTGTGAAGTTTTTGCTCGAGCGCGATGCTGTAGCGCGACATGCTGAAGCAGAAGATCCAGAAGATGAGACCGGCGAACACATAGCCTTCGGTATCGAAGCCCAGCCATTCCGGATCGGAGTTGGCCTGCTGGATGATCGCCAGCAGATCGAACAGGCCGATGATCAAGACCAGCGTGGTGTCCTTGAACAGGGCGATGAAGGTATTGACGATGCCGGGGATGACCAGCTTCAGCGCCTGCGGCAGGATGATCAGCCCCATGCTTTTCCAGTAGGTCAGGCCCAGTGAGGCCGCGGCCTCGTACTGTCCCTTGGGTATCGCCTGCAGACCGCCGCGCACCACCTCCGCCATGTAGGCGGACTGGAACATGATGATGCCGATCATCGCCCGCGCCAGCTTGTCGAAATCGGTGCCTTCGGGGAAGAACAGCGGCAGCATCACCGACGACATGAACAGCACGGTGATCAGCGGCACGCCGCGCCAGAACTCGATGTACACCACGCACACCGACTTGACGATGGGCATGGTCGAGCGCCGTCCCAGGGCCAGTACGATGCCGATCGGCAGCGAGGCGACGATGCCCACGGCCGACAGGATCAGGGTCAGCATCAACCCGCCCCACTTGTTGGTCTCCACCAGCTCGAAGCCGAGGTAGCCGCCATGAATCAGCACGAAGGCAATGAACGGATAGACCAGCAGAATGAACGCGCCCAGCTGCCATTTCCAGCGGAAGGACTTGATGAACAGCGGGATCATCAGCGCGATCAACAGCAGGCCCGCCGTATTGGGCCGCCAGTACAGCTCCTTCGGATAGAAACCGTACATGAACTGGGTGAAGCGGTTATCGATGAAGGCCCAGCAGGCGCCGGCGCCTTCCGCGTCACAGGGCACCCGGTCGGGGCTCGACCACACCGCCTTGACGAACATCCATTCCACCAGCGGAGGCAGATAGAGGTAGATCAGGTAGAAACCGAACAGCGTCAACAGGCTGTTCCACCAGTTGGAAAACAGGTTCTCGCGCAGCCAGCCGATGACGCCGATGGTCGATGCCGGCGGCTCGAGATCCGGATGTTCGCCCACGGCATAGGATGTTTTGGACATGCTCATGCTCCTATCGCTCGATCAGCGCGACATGCTTGTTGTACCAGTTCATGAAGAACGAGATGGTCAGGCTGATGGTGAGGTACACCGCCATCGTCATCGCCGTGATCTCCACCGCCTGACCGGTCTGGTTCAGCGTGGTGCCCATGAACACCGCCACCAGATCGGGATAACCCACCGCCGTGGCCAGCGACGAGTTCTTGGTCAGGTTCAGGTACTGGGAGGTCAGAGGCGGAATGATCACCCGCATCGCCTGGGGGATGATGACCAGGCGCAGGGTCTGCACCCGGGTCAGGCCCAGCGCCAGCGCCGCCTCGGTCTGGCCGTGGCTGACCGAATTGATCCCGGCACGCACCGTTTCCGCGATGAAGGTGCCGGTATAGATGGTCAGTGCCAGCAGCAGCGCCAGCAGCTCGGGGATGATGGTCATCCCGCCCTTGAAGTTGAAACCCTTGAGCTCCGGGAACTCCCAGTGCAGCGGCGAGCCCAGGATCAGGAACGCGATCAGCGGCAGACCGAAGGTCAGCCCCAGCGTGGTCAGGAACACCGGGAACGGCTGACCGGTGGCGTCCTGGCGCTTGCGCGCCCAGCGCTTGACGAAACGGGAGACAACAAATCCGATCAGCACCATCCACAGCACGATGGAGAAACCGTTTTCGGGAATCGGTTCGGGCAGATAGAGTCCCCGGTTGTTGAAGCGTATGCCCAGGCCCAGATCGAGGCTCTGACGCACACTGGGCAGGGCACCGAGCACCGCGAAGTACCAAAAGAAGATCTGCAGCAGCAGCGGCACATTGCGGAAGGTCTCGATGTACAGCGCGGCCAGCTTGGCGATCAGCCAGTTGTGGGACAGACGCGCCACGCCCATGATGAAACCGACGATGGTGGCCAGCACGATGCCCAGTCCCGATACCAGCAGCGTATTGAGCAGCCCGACGACAAAGGTACGGCCGTAGGTGTTGGCCTCGGTATAGGGGATCAGCGATTGCAGTATGCCGAAACCGGCCGGCTCGTCGAGAAAGGCAAAACCGGTGGTGATTCCCCGCGAACGCATGTTTTCGAGGGTATTGTCGACGATGGTCATCAGGAAATAACCCAGCGCGACGATCAGCAACACCTGGAAGAACAGTGCGCGGACCTTGGGGTCGTTCCAGAAGGCCGGTTTGGAAGGTTTCAGTCCGGAATCAGGCTCAGACATGGTTGGCTCCGATGCGGTTACGGCTCAGGCGGTTCGGGCATTCTCCACCCATGCAGCATCGAACAGCCCCGTCACGGGACGATCTCGATGCTGCATGGAAAGAAAAGCCGAAGGGCATGCCGAGGCATGCCCTTCGGGATCAGACTCCGATCAGCGGATCGGCGGAGCGTATTGCAGGCCGCCTTTCTTCCACAGCGCGTTGAGGCCGCGGGAGATCTTCAGCGGAGAACCCATGCCGACATTGCGTTCGAAGGATTCGCCGTAGTTGCCTACCTGCTTGATGATGTTGTAGGACCAGTCGTCGGACAGACCCAGCTTCTCGCCCTGGCCACCCATCAGACGGGCGATCGCGGGGTTCTTGCTGTTCTTCATGCTGTCGACGTTCTTGGAAGTGACGCCCATTTCCTCGGCGTTGACCATCGCGAACAGGGACCACTTGACGATGTTGAACCACTTGTCGTCGCCCTGGCGTACCACGGGACCCAGCGGCTCCTTGGAGATGACCTCGGGAAGAACGATGGCGGACTTCGGATCCTTCAGCTTGATGCGCAGGGCATACAGCTGGGACTGGTCGGAAGTCAGCACGTCGCAACGGCCGGCCTCGAAGCCCTTGACGGTAGCGTCGGAAGTGTCATAGGTGATGGCCTTGTACTTCATGCCGTTCTCGCGGAAGTAGTCGGCGAGGTTCAGCTCGGTGGTGGTGCCGGACTGGATGCAGACGGCCGCGCCGTCCAGTTCCAGCGCGCTCTTGACGCCAAGGTTCTTCTTGACCATGAAGCCCTGGCCGTCGTAGTAGTTGACGCCGGCGAAGTTCAGACCAAGTGACGCGTCACGGGTCAGGGTCCAGGTGGTGTTGCGCGACAGCATGTCGATCTCGCCGGATTGCAGCGCGGTGAAACGCTCCTTGGCGGTCAGCGGGGTGAACTTGACCTTGCTGGCGTCTCCGAGGGTGGCGGCAGCCACTGCGCGGCAGACATCGACATCGAGGCCTTTCCAGTTGCCGGACTTGTCGGCATTGGAGAAGCCGGGCAGACCAGTGCTGACGCCGCACTGGACAAAGCCCTTGCTCTTGACGGAATCGAGCGTATCGGCTGAAACCGTGTTGGCGGCCAGCGCCAGGGCGGATGACAGCAACAGGGTGGAAGTGATTTTTGACATGAAATATCCCCTCAGATATTGGTTTCGAGTTATTGATTGAATGCCTGGAACAGTTGCTCTGAACCACGGACTGCGGCAAATGTATCACTCTGCGCCTTGAATGCAAGGCCAATCCTCGGCGGGCCGAGGAGCGGCATGAAAGCGGCCGGGTTACGCACCAAAATGACCTCGAATGGGTGGAATCCCGCCATTTTCAGCGGTTTCGGTGGCGATTGATCTTTTCCCCGCCAACCCCTACAATACCTGAGTATTTTAATCAGGTATTACCCATGGCCTATTACTTCATCTTCAAGATCACCGATACCGGCAGCGATCTGGTCAAGCAGCTGGAGAAGATCGACCGCTTCGGCAGCTACCGCGAAGCCAAGCAGCAAGTCAAGCAACTGCGCAACGACAATCCGCCCGGCAACGGCGTGATCTACCGCATCATCTTCGCCGAAAATGAACTGCAGGCCGAGGAGCAGCTGCAGGAGAAGCGTGAGGCGCCAATCGTGCAGGAGTGGGAGAAGTAGGCGCAGTGGACGAAAACGAATACCGCAGCACCTACCACAGCCTCAATGGCCTGCGTTGCGTGTTCGAGAAATCCATCCTCACCCAGAACTGCGGTTGCCGCCTGCACCAGCGCTTCAACCTCGCCGAACGCGAGGGCATACGCTGCGGCGATGCCGATGCCCAGGCGCAATGCAAGACCTTTCTCGACAATGCCCGTGCCCGCGCGCGTTTTGCGCTGCGGCTCACCGACATCGTTGGCAACCTGCTGCCCCACAACAAGGAAATCCAGGTCCAGAAAGGCGCCTTGCTGGCGCTCAGACCGGAACTACCCAACCTCCCCGACACCCCGATCGATAACATCCGCGCACTGATCGAAGCCGCCGCGGCCGAATGCGGCGGCGACCTCGAAGCCTTTCCCTACGAGCGACTGATGCCCGGCATCGTGCACCACCCTCCGCGTCCGCCGAGATCACGCCGTCGGCGGCGGCAGACCGACGGCACGCAAAATAAAGATTGATACCGTCCCGGGCATTGCATAGGCTTCGCCGATCATCCCCGGCCTGCACCCGATGCCTGCGAATACCCCAACCCTGCGTGAAATGATGTCCCGGCTGATCGCCACGCCATCGATCAGCTGCTCGCGTCCCGATCTCGACATGAGCAACGCCCCGGTCATCGATCTGTTCGCCAACTGGTGCGCCGATGCCGGCTTCCATTGCCAGCGACAACCGGTCGCCCCCGGAAAATACAACCTGGTGGCGACCCTTGGCCACGGCGACCATGGGCTGGTGCTGTCGGGCCATACCGACACCGTTCCCTGCGACGAATCCCTGTGGCGCAGCGATCCTTTCCGTCTCAGCGAGCGGGACGGCCGGCTCTACGGGCTGGGCAGCTGCGACATGAAAAGCTTCATTGCGATGGCGCTGGCCGCCAGCCAGGCCTTCGCGCCCGAACAGTACCGGCGACCACTGACCCTGGTGGCCACCGCCGACGAAGAAACCAGCATGGCCGGTGCCCGTCTTTTGGCCGAAAACGGCCAGCCGCTGGGCCGCTATTGCGTGATCGGGGAGCCGACGGGGCTGACCCCGGTGCGCGAGCACAAGGGCATACTGATGGAAGCCCTGCGCCTGACCGGGAAATCCGGCCACTCTAGCGACCCGGACCTCGGCAACAGCGCCCTCGAAGGCATGCACGAATTGATCGGCCGGTTGCTCGAACTGCGCCGAGAGCTGCAGCAGCGTCACCGCAATGAAGCCTTCGCGGTCGCCGTGCCGACCCTCAACCTCGGACACATCCACGGCGGAGACAACCCCAACCGCATTTGCGGCCAGTGCGAGTTGCACATCGACCTGCGCTTTCTGCCGGGGATGGAGATCGCCGAACTGCGCCAGATGATCCATCAGCGGGCTGCCGCGGTGGCCCGGGAACGGGGACTGGAACTGGAAACCGAAACCCTGTTCGAAGGCGTGCCGGCGATGCACACCGCGGCCGACAGTGACCTCAACCTCTATCTCCAGGAGGCCACCGAGCGGCGCAGCCGCGCCGTCGCCTTCGGCACCGAGGCGCCCTTTTTCAATGCGCTGGGCTGCGAAACCATTGTCATCGGCCCCGGTTCCATCGACCAGGCCCATCAGCCCGACGAATACCTGCCCATCGACCAGATCGAACCCACCCTCGGGCTGCTGCGCGGCCTGATCCACCGCTACTGCATTCAACCCGTTTCATGAACATCATCGCCGACGAGAACATCCCCTTCGTCCGGGAAGCCTTTGGCCGCATCGGAACCGTCTCCACCCTGCCCGGGCGCAACATGACCGCCGGAGATCTGCGCAGTTGCAATATCCTGCTGGTGCGCTCGGTAACGCGGGTGGACGCGGCGCTGATCGGCGACGCGCCGATTCGCTTCGTCGCCTCGGCCACCATCGGCACCGATCACATCGACCTCGAATACCTGCGCCAGCGCGGCATTGGCTTTGCCAACGCGCCGGGCTGCAATGCCGAATCGGCTTCGGAATACATCATCGGCGCACTGTTCCATCTGGCGGAACGGCGCGGCTTCGACCCTTTTTCGCTGCGCGCCGGCATCATCGGTCACGGCAATGTGGGTTCGCGCGTGCGCCGCAAGCTGGAGACACTGGGCATCGAGGTGCTGCTCAACGACCCGCCAAAACAGCAGGCCGGCATCGACGAGCACAACTATGTCTCGTTGCAGACCCTGATCGACGAATGCGACTTCATCACCTGCCATGTGCCGCTGACCCACGACGGTGAGCACCCGACCTGGCACCTGCTGGACGCGGCACGGCTGGCTGAACTGCGACCGGGTTGCATTCTGTTCAATGCCGCCCGTGGCGCGGTCATCGACAACCCGGCCCTGTCGGCCCTGCTCCGGGAGCGCCCGGACCTGACCGTATTTCTCGACACCTGGGAAGGGGAGCCGTCGATCGATCTCGAGCTGATGCGCCAGGTCGATCTGGCTTCGCCCCACATTGCCGGCTACAGTGTCGAGGGCCGGCTGCGTGGCACGCAGATGATCCATGATGCCTGCTGCCGCGAACTGGGCATCGACAGCCACTGGTTCATGCAGGACCACCTGCCCGACCCCCAGCCCCTGACGCTGGAAGACGGTATACCGGACTTCTGGTTCCGGGTGTTCGAACGCCATTATCCGATCCAGCAGGACGACCGGGCACTGCGCGCGCTGGCCGAGCACCCGGCTCATGCGGCCGCCGGATTCGATCGCCTGCGCAAACAGTACCCCCCCAGGTATGAATACCCACAATTCCGCATCAGCGGGGACCCTCACAGCTCGCTGCGCCGGACCCTTCAGCAACTGGGGTTCAGCCTCGAATCCTGAACTTCGCAGCCCGGCATCATCCGGGGCTTCTTTACTTTGCCGGTCGATGGTTGGATACTCGGCCTGTGAGGAGTGACCAGCGGCCCCGGCCGAATCCGTCGGACCCCGCCTTGGCCATATCAAACAACCATAAAAAAGTGTCGAGACATGAAAAAATTCCTATTGATGACGACCGGCCTGTGCATGGCCACCAGCGCCCTTGCCGGGGGCTACCGCGTCTCCATCCAGGGCCAGCAGGCGCTGGGCATGGGTCACGCGGCCACCGCCATGAGCGACAGCGCGGAAACGGTGTTCTTCAACCCCGGCGCGATCACCCGAATCGGCGACGGAGAAACCATCACCGGCGGTCTCACGCTGCTCAAGAGCCAAACCATCTTTCAGAACAGCAATACCAGCTACTATGCCGAAACCGACAGCCCGATCGGCACGCCGGTCAATTTCTACTATGTCAGCAAACCGGCGGACAGCGACATCGCGGTCGGGCTGGGCGTCTATACGCCCTACGGCAATGTGGTCGAATGGCCCACCGACTGGGCCGGATCGCACCTGGTCAACACCATCGAACTGAAGGCGGTGTACATCCAGCCGACGATTGCCGTACAGGTCAATGACCGGTTCAGCATCGGCTTCGGCCCCACCTACGCCATCGGCAAGGTCGATTTCAACCGCAACCTGAACAGCTCCCTGGTCGATGAGAACGGCGATCGTGCGAATGTCACCGTCGAGGCCAGCGATGTGAACGCCTGGGGTTACAACCTTGGGCTCATGTTTCAGGCCAGCGACCGCTTCGCCATCGGCCTGGGCTACCGTTCCAAGATCACCCTTGAGGCCCGCGGCGAGCAGGCCGATTTCGAGAACATCCCCAGCCTGCTGCGTACCGTCTATCCCGACACCACGTTCGATGCGGACCTGATCCTGCCGGCGGAACTGGCCATCGGCATCAGCTGGTCCTTCAACGAGGACACCACCCTGGCCATCGACTTCAATCGCACCTACTGGGGCGAATACAAGGCACTGGACATCCAGTTCCACAATGGCGCCGGCGAATCCCTCAATCCGCGCAACTGGGAAGATTCCGACATCTACCGCATCGGCGTACAGCACCGCCTCAACGACGACTGGACCCTGCGCGGCGGCGTGTATGTGGACAAGACACCGATCCAGGAGGGGTACTTTGCACCGGAGACCCCTCGCAACGACGCCACCGGCTACACCCTGGGCGCCAGCGTCAGGGTCAATCCGCAGATGGATGTGGACATGAGTTTCCTCTACATCACCTCCGACGAATTCAACGCCTCCTATGACTACCACAACGACGGCCCCTTCGGCGGCCGTTACGAAACCTCGGCCACTTCCATCGGCCTCGGCATCAACTACCGTTTCTGAGGCATCGACATGAACAGAAAAGCTATCCCTTTCAAGAAACTGGCCATTGCCGGCTCCGTCAGCCTGGCCCTGACCGCCTGTGCCCCCGAATTCGACGATTCGGTCAAGGACATCACCTTCAAACCCGGCAGTGCCGACTTCAGCACCTATGTGGCCGTCGGCGACTCACTGACTGCAGGCTATGCCGACGGCGCACTCTATCTCGACGGCCAAAAACACTCCTTCCCGGCTCTGCTGGCCGGCAGCCTGGCCAAGGCCGGCGGCGGCGCCTTCAGTCAGCCGCTGGTGGCCGACAACAACGGCGGCCTGCTGCTCGGCGGCAACAAGATCGCCGAGACACGGCTGGTACTGGGGCTGGTCAACGGCAAGCAATCACCGAAGCGCCTCGACGCCGACCCCACCACTGACATCGCCAACCCGGTCGACGACATGCCCAACAACATGGGGGTGCCCGGCGCCAAGTCCTTCCATCTGGGCGCGCCCGGCTATGGCGCTCTGGCCGGCGTGCAAGCGGGGACCGCGAACCCTTACTTCGTGCGCTTCGCGTCCTCGGATACCGCCACGGTGATCGGCGATGCCGTCGCGCAGCAGCCCAGTTTCTTCACGCTGTGGATCGGCAACAACGATGTGCTCTTCTACGCCACCTCAGGCGGTGACGGCGAGGACCAGACCGGCAACATCGACCCAACCTCCTACGGTCCCGATGACATCACCGATCCGAATGTCTTCGCGGCCACCTACCAGCAACTGCTGACCGCGCTCAAGTCCGCCGGCGGCAAGGGCGTGCTGCTCACGATCCCCGATGTCACCGACATCCCCTACTTCACCACCGTGCCCTGGAACCCGGTGCCGCTGGATCAGGCCAATGCCGACGCGCTCAACGCCGCCTATGCCGCCTACAACGGTGGCATCCAGCAGGCGCTGGCCAACAACCTGATCGATGCCGACGAGGCGGCCGCCCGCACCATCTCCTTTGCCCCCGGGCAGAACCCGGTGGTGATCGAGGACGAGGACCTGACCGACCTCAGCGCATTGAACCTGCCGTCGATCCGCCAGACCACGGCCGATGACCTGCTGGTGCTGACTGCCGGCTCCAGGATCGGCACCCTGGCCGACGAGGACGACCCCAACTCGGCATGGGGTGTCGGTACGCCTTTGGAAGATGGCGATGTGCTGGTCAAGTCGGAGCGTGATGCCATCGCCAACGCCACCGCCGCCTACAACGCCACCATCAAGAACCTGGCGGACGCCGACGATGACCTGGCCCTGGTGGATGTCAACGGACTGATGAGCCAGGTCGCCAGCGCCAACGGCTACAGCTTCGGCACCGGACAGGTAACTGCCACATTCGGCAGCGGCGGTGCCTTCTCGCTGGACGGCATCCACCCGACCCAGCGCGGCTATGCGCTGATCACCAATGCGGTCATCGATGCCATCGAGAGCCAGTTTGGCGCGACCCTGCCCAGGGTCGAACCGATGGAGTACCCGACCATCTTCCTCGATCCCAACGGGCCGTCCTGACGGTGGCGAAACCGGCCTACCGGATCGCAAAAAGCCCCATCCACGGAATGGGGCTTTTTGCTGTCAGGCGCATTCGCAAGGGAGAGCTCATCGGTACGCTGCAGGGCGAGTACACGGATACCGACGGCATGCATGTGCTGTGGCTGGACGAGCGCACCGGCTTTCGCGTGGAGAACGACCTCAGGTACATCAACCATGCCGACCGCCCCAATGCCTGTTACTACGACGACCTCAGCGTGGTCGCCCTGCGCGACATCGCTCCGGGTGAAGAGATCACCCACGATTACAACGCGGATTGGTAAACCGAAGCGCGCGGAATGGGTCAGCCGGGCGGCCAACCCATGGGACGACCGCCCAACACATGCAGATGGATGTGGAACACGGTCTGCCCGCCATGGTCGTTGCAGTTCATCACCAGCCGATAGCCGTCCTCGGCAAGGCCCTTGTCGGCGGCGAGCTGCCTTGCGGTCAGCACCAGTTTGCCCACCAGTTCCGCATGCTCCGGCTGCAGGTCATTGAGGGTGGCGATGCGCTGTTTCGGAATCACCAGAAAGTGAACCGGGGCCTGCGGATTGACATCGCTGAAGGCCAGCACATCGTCGTCCTCGTAGAGGATGTCGGACGGTATCTCGCGGCGAATGATCTTGTCGAAGATGGTGTCATCGGTCATCGAAGGTCTCCTCACTTGAAGGTCTGGCGGCCGCTGAAGGCCTGGCTCAGTGTGCCGCTGTCAACAAACTCCAGCTCGCCCCCCAGTGGAACGCCGTGGGCGATGCGGCTGGTGGCAATGCCCCGCGCGGCGGCCAGATCGGCGATGTAGCGTGCGGTAATCTCGCCTTCCATGGTCGGGTTGGTGGCGAGAATGATCTCATCGACCGTCTCCTGTTCCAGCTGTTCGCTCAAACGGTCCAGCCCCAGCTGTTCGGGGCCGATGCCGTCCAGCGGCGACAGCCGGCCCATGAGCACGAAATAGCGCCCATCGAAGCTGCCGGCGGATTCTATGGCCAGCACATCGGCCGGGGTCTCGACCACGCACAGCAGCCGCTGGTTGCGCTTGCTGCTGGCGCAGATGCTGCATTGCGGCTGATCGGAAAAGTTGCGGCAGCGCTCGCACTGCCCGACCCGTTCCAGTGCGGTATCGAGGCACTCGGAGATCCGCCGCGCGCCCTCGCGGTTGCGCTCGATCAGGTAGAGTGCCATGCGCTGGGCCGACTTCCGGCCAACGCCCGGCAGGCAGGTCAGCGCATCGATCAGTGCATCGAGTGACGGCGAGGACGACACGGGTTCAGAACGGAAGCTTGATGCCCGGTGGCAGGTTGAGGCCGGCGGTCATGTCGGCCATGGCTTCCTGGTTGTGCTTGGCCACCTTGTGCACCGCATCGTTGACGGCCGCGGCGACCAGGTCTTCGAGCATGTCCTTGTCGTCGGCCATCAGCGCCGGGTCGATTTCGATACGCGTCACCTCGTGACTGCCGCGCATGGTCACCTTGACCATGCCGCCGCCGGACTCGCCGGTCACTTCGTGCTCGGCCAGCTCGGCCTGCGCCTTCTGCATCTGCTCCTGCATCTTCTGAGCCTGTTTCATCAGGCCGCCCAGACCACCTTTCATGGATACACCTCGTTGTCGGATAGTAAGGAATTCAGCGTGTTTCATCCGTCAGTTCGCGCACGCTGGTTTCGACCAGCTCGGCATCGAACCGCCGCTGCAATTCGTTCACCACCGGATCCTGACGGATGGCCTCGATGACTCGCTGGCGGCGTTGTTCGGCCTGGCGGCGGCCCGCCTGTTCGGGGGTCTCCCAGGGCAGGGCGTCACGGCTGCGGATGTCGAGGTCCAATGATACCCCAAGTTCGGCCTCGATGGCCGCGCAGATGGCGTCACGAATCTCGGGCTTGACCAGCCACTCCATCTCCGGCAGCAGCGCCAGTTGGAGCTTGCCGTCCGCGTATTCGGTGACGACACTGTTGAGCACCACCTGCCGCGCCAGGCTGTCCAGCTTGAGACGGGGCGCGAGATCACTCCAGCCCAGCGCGTCCTCCGCCGGTGGCGGGCCAGACTCCGCGGCAGTTTCGGCCACGGGCACGGGCGGTGTTTTCTGAGGCGTTGCGTGCGGGCCATCCGCCAAAGGCGCAGCGGGCGCCGGTTCGGGGGAGGCGGTCGGGGTGTATTCCGGCGGTGGCTCCGGCAGCGGTGGTTCTTCGATGGCCGGTGGCTCGGAGACGGGTGGCGGCTCCGCAACCGGAGGTCGTGGCGGACTTGCCGGTTCAGGTCGCGGAGCAATTGCCGCCTTCGCTGGAGCGGGAATTACGGGCTTTTTTTTTCCGCGGCCGGCGCTGATGCCGCATCCGGCTGCGGCGAGAAGGCCAGCAGCCGCAGCATCAGCATCTCGAAGCCGCTGGCCTCGTCCGGACTCAGTTCCAGATCCTTGCGCCCCTGCAGCAGGATCTGGTAGTAGAGCTGGATCTCTTCCGGCGACAGCCGTTGTGCGCTGGCGATGATCGCTTCCTTCATCAGACCGTCTTCCGGCTCGATGCGTGCCGGCGAGCGGTACAACGCCATCTGGTGCAACACATCGAGCAGATCGGCGGCTACCCGGCGGTAATCCGGGTTGCGCTCGATCAGCTGGCGGGTTTCATCGAGCAAGGCCCGGGCATCCTGATCGATGACTGCATCCAGCAGGCGGATCAGGAAATCGCGCGCAATCACGCCAAGCATGCTTTCCACCGCAGCGTCGCGCACCTCGCCGCCACCGAAGGCGATGGCCTGATCGAGCAGGCTCAGCGCGTCGCGCATGCTGCCATCGGCCGCGTGCGCGATCAGCCGCAGTGCGGCCTCGTCGGCCTCGATGCCCTCCTGTTGCAGCAGGGCCGAGAGATGTTGCCGGATCTGCGCCGGCGACATGCGCTTGAGGTTGAACTGCAGACAACGCGACAGCACGGTGACCGGCAGTTTCTGCGGATCGGTGGTGGCGAGCAGGAACTTGACATGGGGCGGTGGCTCTTCCAGCGTCTTCAACAGCGCGTTGAAGCTGTGCTTGGAGAGCATGTGCACCTCGTCGATCAGATAGACCTTGTAGCGGCTGCGGCTCGGCGCGTACTGGACATTCTCCAGCAGCTCGCGCATGTCATCGACGCCGGTACGCGAAGCGGCATCGATCTCGATCAGATCGACACTGCGACCTTCGTCGATCTCGACACAGGAAGCGCATTCCCCGCAGGGCTTCGAGGATACCCCCTGCTCGCAGTTCAGCGATTTGGAAAAGATACGGGCAATGGTGGTCTTGCCGACTCCGCGGGTGCCGGTAAACAGATAGGCATGGTGCAGCCGTTCGGAGTCCAGCGCATTGACCAGCGCCTGCAGCACATGCTGCTGACCGACCATCTCCTCGAAACGGCGCGGGCGCCACTTGCGCGCGAGGGCAAGATAGCTCATCGCCGCAGCTCCGCAAGCGCAGCGTTCCGGGCAGTGGTGTCGATCGGGCGATGGATCAAGACGGCCTCGTTCAGCGTCGTACGGCCGCAGCGCCGCTCGGGAACCGGACCCGGGCCTTGCCGGCGGCACAGGATGAAGTGGGAGGCGGCCGACACCAGCCACACCCCGGCGCCCAATGGCCCTGCTACCGTTGCTCCCTTCCGGGCCTGGCGGGGTTTGCAGTTGATTGTCGCGAGGGGACCGATGCCGACCACCACGGTCCGCGGATCGCCGCAGCGCTCCGCGAGGGACGGAATACTACTGCCTGGGGCAGCAAATTGAAAGCCGCGATGCAGGCTTGTGTTCCCCGCAGCCAGCCCGGACAATACGCGCTTCACATCCAGCCAGGCCGCGCATCATGGGCAAGAAGAAGAAACAGAAAGGACCGGACAACACCATCGCCGTCAACAAGGCGGCCCGCTTCGAGTTCTTCATCGAGGAAACCCTGGAGGTCGGCATCGAACTGCAGGGATGGGAGGTCAAGAGCCTGCGCGAAAAGAAACTGCAACTGCAGGAAAGCTATGTGTTCATCAAGAACGGCGAACTGTGGCTCTCAGGTGCGCACATCAGCCCGCTGACCTCGGCCTCGACCCATGTCCGCGCCGAGCCCACCCGCGTGCGCAAACTGCTGGCACACCGCCATGAGATCGACCGGCTGGAAGGTCTGGTCGAGCGCAAGGGCTACACATTGATCGCCCTCGACGCCCACTGGAGCCGGGGCAAGGCCAAGCTCACCATCGGGGTCGCCAAGGGCAAGAAGCTGCACGACAAGCGCGCCGTCCAGAAAGAGCGTGACTGGTCACGCGACAAGGCGCGCATCATGAAACACGGCCGCTGAAGCGAACCGCCCGTCAGTACTGTACCACTTCGAATTCGATGGCATTGCCGTCGAAGAAATAGAAGCGTCGCCCCGGGTCATAATCTTCGTGACCGTAGGGTTGCAGCCCCTCCTCCCGCACCTTGCTTTCGACCCGCTCCAGGTCATCGACCACCACTCCCAGGTGGTTGAAACCGGGCCGGCTCATGGAATCGCCTGTGCGGGCTTCCGACAGCTCGCCTGGCGGGCTGTAGAAGGCGATATAACTGCTGTCATTGCCGACATGGACCACCCGACCGCCCATCGGGGAAGTACCCTGCCAGCGGACGCTCCAGCCGAAGATCCGCTCCAGCACCGCCGCGCTGCGGTCCGGGTCACTCACCGTCAGGTTCACATGTTCCACCGAGTTTCTGTTCATTGCCATCTCCTGTGTTGAGGGTTTGCGTTGCCAAGGCTAATACCTCAACATTAGTTGAGGTCAACAGTCGAAACGGAGGAAATGTCATGGACAGCAACGGCGCACTGAGCATCGGCCAGATCGCGGAACGCACCGGCCTGTCGGTATCGGCAATACGCTTCTACGAGGCGCAGGGCCTGGTACAGCCGACCCGAACGCACAGCGGCCACCGCAGGTACCGGCGTTCCGACCTGCGCCGCTTGTCGTTCGTGATGATTGCCCAGCAACTGGGCTTCCCGCTGCAGGAGATCCGTGCACGGCTCGAGGGCTTGCCCGACGGCCGGACTCCGACCCGCAAGGACTGGCAACGGCTCAGCCGCGGGTTCCGGGCGGAACTGCAACGGCGCATCGAGCTGATGACCCGCCTGCGCGACCGTCTGGACGGCTGCATCGGATGCGGTTGCCTGTCGCTGGACCGTTGCGCCCTGTACAACCCGGAGGATCGGGTGGCACGGCAGGGCCCGGGGCCGCGGTTTCTGATCAACGAGGCCGCTGACGAACGCGGCTGAACCCCGCTGGCCCGCCTCTGCGGGACTCAGACCCGCTGGTTGCCGTGGTACAGGGTGACGACATGGCGCGCTTCGGCAAAGAACAGCCAGCGTTCGATGAGCACCCCGAGGAAGGCCGTCAGGGTCAGCGTCAACGCGCTTTCGAAGCTCATGCTCATCGGCAGGAACAGCGCCGGGATGATGAAGGCGAACAGGTAGACGGCGTAGCGCAACAACATGATGCGGAAGCGCGCCACCTGGTAGCCGAACTCGTCGGTGAGGAAGGTACCGGAGGTATGGCCGACATCGAACAGGCGCACCGTGGCACGGGTGAACATGGTGGCGGTGTTGATGCTCGGGCCATGGGGCTTGCCGACCCAGAAGAAATACATCAGTTTCAGCGTGCCGGCGGTGGCCAGAAAACCGAGATCAATGATCAGCAACTGTTCCACCGGCAGCCCGAAGTAGAAGCGCAGCGTGGTCAGCAGCAGGCTGCCCAGCATCATGCCCAGCATCATGAAGTTGGCCGGGGTCAGCGAGGTGTTCCACTGGGGAATGGTTTTCAGCGTGGCATAGAGCATGCCGGTGGCGAAATTGACCATCACCGATCCCATGAACACCAGTACCGTCAACAGCAGGGTCCAGCGGTTTTCAAGCCCGTGCCCCAGATACCACTGCAACAGCCAAAGGAAGGTGAACGGGTAGAAGGTGATCGCCAGCACCGCCTCGCGCGACAGCCAGGAGGTGCGAAAGCGGCTCATCGAACGCCAGGCGTTCTTCGGGTTGGCCAGATGAAAGCTGGACGACAGCAGGCCGGCGGTGATCAGCCCCAGAGCGACCAGCGAGGTGACGATGACCTGCTGATGGCTCATGCCGCCATCCACATCGAACACGATGCTGATGATGAGCAGGGTCATCAGGCCATAGCCGGAGCCGGACATGACGGTAAAGAAAATGACGGACAGTGCGGGATGCATGGAAGTCTCCGATGTTGAATGCGCGGCTCAGCGCGCGATGGACCGATTGACCCAGTCCTTGACCTTGCTGATGATGCTGTCCTTCTGCACCGTGGGCTCCTGCTTCACCGCGCGCGGAGGCAGGTACATGTTGGTGGGCCGGTAGCCCAGCTCCGGCATCAGCGCGTTGCCGCCGCGCTCGCGCACCAGCTTGTTGACATTGGAGTTGGGGTCGTCGAAATCCCCGAAATGCCGCGCATGGGCCGGACAGGTGATGACGCAGGTCGGCTGACGGTCTTCCGGGGCCAGGTTCTTGTCGTAGATGCGGTCGATGCAGAGGGTACATTTCTTCATCGTGCCGTCCTCGCGGTCCAGTTCGCGGGCACCGTAGGGACAGGCCCATGAACAGTAGTTGCACCCCATGCACTTGTCCTGATCCACCAGCACGATGCCGTCCTCCTTGCGCTTGTAGGACGCGCCGGTCGGACACACGGTAACGCAGGCCGCGTCCTCGCAGTGCATGCAGGACATCGGGAAATGCACCGTCTTGTTGTTCGGGTAATCCCCGATCTCGAAGTTGCGGATGCGGTTGAACCAGACCCCGCTCGGGTCCTTGCTGTAGGGGGCATAGTCGGTCAGCGGGCCGGTGGTGCCGGAGGTGTTCCACTGCTTGCAGGACACCGCGCAGGCATTGCAGCCGACACAGACGTCGAGATCGATGACGAGGCCGAGTCGCATTATTTCTGTCCTCTGGTCAGGATGTCGCACAGCGAGCGCGTGAGCCGCACCGGTGCATGGGTGTGGTAACGAATGGTGTCGAGCAGGCCCTGATATCCGGGCAGCTTGCGCACCGGATCGAATTGCGGCCAGACCCCGGTCTCGCCCTTTTTCGCCGGGTAGATCTTCACCTTCAGGTCGTACCAGGCTGCCTGCCCGGTGACCGGGTCGGAATTGGTCAGTTCACGACGGCCTGCCTTCGGCGGCAGCAGCTCGGAGATCAGGTGGTTCATCAAAAAACCTTCGGAGCTTTCGTTGGCGTTCTCGTCCAGGCCCCAGGCGCCCTTCTGCTTGCCGATCGCGTTCCAGGTCCACACCGAATCGGACTGCACACCCTCCATCAGCTTGACCTGGCAGCGGATCTTGCCGTTGTGGGACTCGACCCAGATCCAGGACTCGTCCTCGATGCCCATGGACTCGGCCTGCTGCCGGTTCATGTACAGGAAATTGCGGGCGATGATCTGACGCAGCCAGGCATTCTGCGAATCCCAGCTGTGGTACATCATCATCGGGCGCTGGGTGAAGGCGAAGAACGGGTATTCATCGTCGCAGGTCTGCTCCTGCTCGAGCGGCTTGTGGAAGAAGGGCAGCGGGTCGAAATACCTGGCCAGCCGTTCGCGGTCGACATCACTGGAGGGTTGCGGCCCGTCATACAGCCCCTGCCCCGCCAGCTTGAACTTCTGCATGGTTTCCGAATACAGCTCCATGATGATCGGCTCCGCCGAGTGGTTGAAACCGGCCTTGTGCGCCAGTTCCAGGTAATCCTTGTTGGCGAACTTGTAGTACTTCATGTGGTCCGGCAGGTGGTATTCGAAGAAGGCCTGATTCTCCTCGTAGCGTTTCCATTGGTCGGGGTTCGGTTCGCCGACCAGATGCGATTCGCCGTCCTTGCCGCGCCAGCCGGCGAGGAACCCCACGCCGGGCGATTTTTCGTAGTTGACGATGAAATCGGTATAGGAACTGAACCTCGGCGTGCCGTCCTCGTTGACGAAGGCCGGAAAACCGAGACGGCCGGCCATCTCCACCATCACTTCCTGCCAGGGCCGCACATCACGGTCCGGCTCGATCACCGGGATGCGCACCGAGTCGCAAATGGCATCCGGCTCCGAGATCGGCCGGTCGAGCAGCGAGATGGCGTCATGCCGTTCCAGGTAGGTGGTGTCGGGCAATACCAGATCGGCGAAGTTGACCGTCTCCGAATGGAAGGAATCGACCACCACCAAAAACGGGATCTTGTATTCGCCCTTATCGTCCTTTTCCTTCAGCAACTCCTGGGTGTTGGCGGTGTTCATGCTGGAGTTCCAGGCCATGTTCGCCATGAAGAAGATCAGGGTGTCGAGAGGATAGGGATCGCCCTTGACCGCATTGTTGATGACCATGTGCATCAGGCCGTGGTTGGCCAGCGGCGCTTCCCAGGAATAGGCCTTGTCGATGCGCAGAGGGTTGCCGTCATCGTCGATGACCAGATCCTCCGGCGCCTTGGGGAAACCCAGAGGCGGTGACGACAGGGGCGTGTTCGGGCGCACCTCCTTCGCCGGCTTGATCGGCGGCGGCACATGCTTGGGATAGGGTGCCTTGGAGCGATGGCCGCCGGGGCAGTCCACCGATCCGAGCAGGATCTGCAGAAAGTGGATGGCGCGCGCGGTCTGGAAACCGTTGGAATGGGCGGCGATGCCGCGCATGCCGTGCATCGATACCGGGCGGCCGATGAATCGGTCGTGCTTGCGCCCGGCCCAGTCGGTCCACTCGGTTTCGATCTCGATGGCCTCCTTGAAGGCCACATGGGCCAGCTCCAGCGCGATGCGTTCGATGTCGCGCGCGGCGATGCCGCAGACCTTCTCCGCGTTCTCCGGTGCGTAGGCGTCGTCCAGATAGCGTTCCGCCAGCAGCGTGAAACTGGTCTTCACCCGGGTGCCGTCGGGGAGGGTGTATTCGCCAAACAGGGCCGGTTCGATGTCCGGCAGCAGGGCATCGACGAAGGCTTCCGATTTCTGATCCCAGGCCAGCGGCCGGCCGTTGTCGTCGCGGGCGATCAGGCCGTGTTTCGCGGTGCCCGGCGCATCGATGACCAGTTGCGGCCCGTTGGTGTAGCGGACGATGAACGCGTGATCGATGAGGTCCTTCTTGAGCAGCACATGGATCATCGACAGCGCGAACAGGCCGTCGGTACCGGGGCGGATCGGCACCCATTCATCGGCGATGGCCTGGTAGCCGGTGCGCACCGGATTGATGGTGATGAATTTGCCGCCGTTGCGCTTGAGTGTCTCCAGCCCGATCTTGAACGGGTTGGAAGAATGGTCCTCGGCCACGCCCCAGAGCATGAAGTACTTGGTGCGCTCCCAGTCGGGATCGCCGAACTCCCAGAACGCATGGCCCATGGTGTAGAGACCGGCGGCCGCCATGTTGACCGAACAGAAGCCGCCATGGGCCGACCAGTTGATGGTGCCGAACTGCTGCGCCCAGAGTCCGGTCAGCGCCTGCATCTGGTCGCGACCGGTGAAGAAGCCCAGCTTCTTCGGATCGGTCTCGCGGATGTGGCGCAGGCGCTTTTCGAGAATATCCAGTGCCTCGTCCCAGGAGATCTCCTCGAACTCGCCGCTGCCTCGCTCGGAGTCGGGCTTGCGCCGCAGCGGTGCGCGCAGTCGCGCGGGCGATATCTGCTTCATGATGCCGGCATTGCCCTTGGCGCAGAGCACGCCGCGGTTGATCGGATGATTGCGGTTGCCCTGTATGTAACGGACCTGGTTGTCCTCGACGGTCACCTTGATGCCACAGCGGCAGGCGCACATGTAACAGGTGGTGTACTTGATTTCCTGCCGGTCATGCGGTTCGAACTGCGGCAGCGGATTGGCGTCGCAGGGGCGTTCGGCGGCATGGTCGAGATAGATCTCGTCCGGCAGATCGCGCATGAAGTTGTAGGTGACATCGGTCTTGAACACGGACATGAAGCAGTGAACCTATATTAGTAACGACTAATTCAATAGATTAGTCAGTACTGATGCAATCAGATAGATTCACGAAGGGGTAAACGGAAGGGCGGACGCCCCTCCCCAAAGAGATAGAAAAAAATAATAAGCTTGCTAGCCTTATAAATTCTATTTATTCATTGGGGTGCGTTCAAAACCGGCTCACCAGGCGGCTTTCCCCGCCTGTTCAGCGAGAAATTCCAGATAGGCCTGATGCGCCTCGCGCGCTTCCGCGTCCACCTCCCACACGGCCAGCCCGCTGGCATCGACCCGGGCGCGGTGGACCGCTTCGCCATGACCGACCTCGGCATCCTCCTCGGCATCCAGCATCAGCCGGGTCTGGCCGCCGGTCATCATCAGATAGACATCGGCGAGGATCTCGGAGTCGAGCAAGGCGCCGTGCAGGGTGCGCGCACTGTTGTCGATATCGTAGCGCTTGCACAGGGCATCCAGCGTATTCTTCTGCCCCGGATGCTTCTGCCGCGCCAGCACCAGCGTGTCCAGCACCTGCGCGACCTCCTCGATACGCGGCCGGGGCTCATCGAGCAGCGACAGCTCGTGGTTCAGGAACCCGACATCGAAGGGCGCGTTGTGGATGATCAGTTCGGCGCCGCGGATGTAGTCGAGAAACTCATCAGCCAGCTCCGCAAAGCGGGGCTTGTCGGACAGAAACTCGTTGGACAGCCCGTGCACCGCAAAGGCACCGGCATCGATTTCCCGGTCGGGATTGAAGTAGTGGTGCCAGGTATTGCCGGTGAGCCGACGATTGACCAGTTCGACACAGCCGATCTCGATGATGCGGTGCCCTTGCGTCGGCTCAAGCCCGGTGGTCTCGGTATCCAGTACGATCTGACGGTTCATGCGCCCTCCGCCCGTTTCACGCGTTCGTCGATGGCGCGGTTGGCCAGCGCATCCGCCCGCTCGTTGCCGGGCACGCCGGAATGGCCGCGTACCCAGCGCCAATCGATGTCATGGCGCTGTACCTCGGCATCCAGCGCCTGCCACAGATCCTGATTCTTGACCGCCTTTTTCGCCGCTGTCTTCCAGCCGTTTCGCTTCCACCCCGGCAGCCAGTCGTTGAGACCCTGCATGACATACTTCGAATCGGTATTGAGCTGCACGCGACAGGGCCTCCGCAACGCGCGCAGGCCTTCGATCACCGCCTGAAGTTCCATGCGGTTGTTGGTGGTCTCCGGTTCGTAGCCGTAGAGGGTTTTCTCGGTGTCTCCGTAGCGCAGCAACACGCCCCAGCCGCCGGGACCGGGATTGCCACGGCAGGCGCCATCGGTGTAGAGGGTCACCGTGCCCTTGTTCCTGAATGCCATTTATTTGCGGTCGTATTTCATGTCACGGCCGACACTGGGCCGGGCCACGCGCGGCCCCAGCAGGCGCGGGCTGACCCAGCGCCGGCTGCGTACCGGCGTCAGCGGTATCGTCGTCTTTTCGAACACCAGCACATTGACCGCGCCGGAAAAATCCAGCCAGCGGCCGGAAAACTTGCTGAACAGACGCGAACGGCGGATCAGTGCGGAGAACCCCAGAGGAAGGATATGCCCGCTGCGCCGATGCTGCAGCAGTTCGAAACCGAGCAGACTGGCCCAGTCCTTCAGTCGACGCGCGGTGTAGTAATGACCGGCCCAGGGCGCATCGTCGAGCCAGGACTGAAACAGGTGCCGCAATCCCCACAGCGACACCGGATTGAAATCGACGATCACCAGCTTGCCGTCGGGAATCAGCACCCGATGCGCCTCGCGCAACAAGGCGTGGGGATGGTGCGTCTGCGACAGAGCATGGGCGAGCACCACCAGATCGCTGCTGTCGCTGGCGATCGGCAAGGCGGCAAAATCGATGCGCGCATCCATTACCGGAACCCCGTCTGCGCCCGCCACCGGCTCCTGCCCCAGCAGGAACAGACGCTTGACGCGGTTGCCGCGCATGATCGTCGCGGCCGGCTCGGCGCACCCCAGATAGAGGGCGTAATAGCCGAAACAGGTGGCCAGCACACCGTCCATGACCTCGGCGATACGCCCGGACAAGTAACGACCGAGATCGCCGCGGTACCACTCGGACAGAGAGAGCGCATCGGGCGGCGGGATCGGTTCCGGCCGTTGGCGATCGGGCTTGATTTTCACGGGTCATCCACTAGGGTTGATGTCAAGGGCCAAACTGTGAAGCCGGTTGCAAGTCCGCACATCGGCGGGTAGCATGCCCGCAGCTTCGATACCCATCATCGACAGTACACACACAAGAATCATACGCCAAGTGAGAAAAATTCAAACCCTCGGCAGCCTGCTGCTGGCCCTGCTGACCACCACCGGCTGCCAAGCCCTGCGTCCCGACAGCCAAGGCCTGGCACGGCCCGCGCCGGAACTGGCTGAGGTCGTGGACACGGCTTCGGTCACAGCGCCCGAAACCGCCGCTTCCCCCCAACCGCGGATCCTGCCCGGCGGTGATTTCGAGGCCCTTGCGGCCCGCGCCGATGGTGAACCCCGATCCGGCGATGGCGAACCTCCTCCAGCCGTCATACCGGCCCCCATCGAACCCGCTGACGACATCCGCCAGCAGGCCGATGCCGCACTGCAACAGGAAAACAATGCCTGGACCCGCCTGCAGCGCGGCATGCGCATGAAACCGGTCCTCAATGCCCAGGTCAGGAAACAGCTGGACTGGTACCTCAAGCACCCCGAATACCTCAACCGCGTCATGCACCGTGCAAAGCCGGTGCTGCCGTTCATTCTCGATGTGCTCGAGGAATACGACCTGCCGAGCGAAATGGCCCTGCTGCCCATCGTCGAGAGCGCCTACCAGGCCTTCGCCTACTCCCACGGCCGCGCCTCCGGCATGTGGCAGATCATCCCCTCCACCGGCCGCCATCTCGGGCTGAAGCAGAACTGGTGGTACGACGGTCGACGCGACATCATCGAATCCACCCGTGCCGCGGCACGCTACCTCAAGGATCTGGCCGCACAGTTCGATGGCGACTGGGAACTGGCTCTGGCCGCCTACAACGCCGGCCCCGGAAAAATCCGCTCGGTGCGGCGATACAACCGCAAGAAGGGCCGCGGGCAGGATTTCTGGTCCCTGGGCAGAAAACTGCGCCGGGAGACCCGTGAATATGTGCCCAAGCTACTGGCGCTGAAGGAGATCTTCAGCAACCCGGACCGCTACGGCATCGACCTGCTGCACATCGAGGACGAACGCAGCTACGCGCTCGTCGAGCTGGACAGCCAGATCGACCTGGCGCTGGCTGCCGATCTCGCCGGCATCAGCACCGAGGAACTCTACCAGCTCAACCCGGCCTTCAACCGCTGGGCCACCCCGCCGGACGGTCCGCACCGGCTGCTGCTGCCCCGCGCATCGATGGATCGATTCAACGAAGCGCTGGCCAAGCTGCCCAAGAGCAAGCGCATCCACTGGGTGCGCTACAGGATTCGCAAGGGCGACACCCTGAGCCAAATCGCCCGGCGGCACAGCACCACCGCCCGCCTCATCCGCCAGGTCAACGGCATCCGTGGCAACCGCATCCGCGCCGGAAAATACCTGATGATCCCGACCGCAACCCGTTCGCTCAAGCAGTACACCCTGAGCCAGAGCGCGCGCCTCAACCGGTTGCAGAACAGCCCGCGCGGCAAGCGCAAGATCACCCACCGGGTGCGCAAGGGCGAGAGTTTCTGGAGCATATCGCGCACCTATGGCGTGAGCACACGCTCGCTGGCGCGCTGGAACGGACTGGCCCCCATCGACACCCTCAGGGTTGGCCAGAAACTGGTGATCTGGAAGAACACCAAGGCCCGCGCACGGCATGTTTCGCTGTTGCCGCGGTCGCCGGCAAGCCGCAAACTGCATGCGCTACGCTACACCGTGCGCAAGGGCGACTCGCTGTCACGCATTGCCAGCAAGTTCAATGTCCGCGTGTCCGATATCCGCAAATGGAACCGGCTGGGCAAGTACCTGCAACCCGGGCAAAAGCTGAAGCTCTATGTCGATATCACCCGTCAGTCCGGTTGACCGTACGGCGGATGGAAAGTGCGTCGGTTGATTTCTGCCGTCGTCATCGACAGAATACCCGCTCCCCCTCACGAGCCAGGATAGCCGCAGTTCATGCCCAACCCGATTGACGCCGCGTTCCTCAAGCAGCTGACCCCCATCAACTCCCTGAACAGCGAGAACATCGAGGATCTGCTGGGCAAGGTCAAGACCCACCACCTCAAGCCGGGAAAATACCTGTTCAAGCAAGGCGACATGGACAAGGCCCATGTCTACCTCGTCGAGGGCAGCGTGGAACTGATCAGCAACGGCAAGACGGTCAAGACCATCGAAGCCGGCAGTGAAGAGGCCCGTCACCCGCTGGCACATACCTTTCCCCGCACGGTGTCGGCGCGCGCCGCTTCACCGGCGACCCTGATCCATGTCAACAGCGACATGCTGGACATCATGCTCACCTGGGACCAGACCGGAAGCTACCAGGTGGAGGCGCTGGACGAAAGCGACGACACCGACGGCACCGACTGGATGACCCGCATCCTGCAGACCCGCGCCTTCCACCGCATTCCGCCGTCCAACATCCAGGCCCTGTTCATGCGCATGGAACCGGTCAACTTCAAGGCCGGTGATGTGGTGATCGAGCAGGATGCACCCGGCGACTACTTCTACATCATCAAGGAAGGGCGTTGCCTGGTCACCCGCTCCACCCCCGCCAACCCGAAGGGGGTGAAGCTGGCCACACTGGGCGTCGGCGACAGCTTCGGCGAGGAAGCGCTGATCTCCGACACCGCGCGCAACGCGACCGTGACCATGCTCACCAATGGCAGCCTGATGCGCCTGAACAAGGAAGACTTCAACTCCCTGCTCAACGAGCCGCTGCTCAACTGGGTCGATTACGACGAGGCGCGGCGCATCGTCGATGAGGGGGGGCTGTGGCTGGATGTACGCCTGCCCGACGAACACAAGACCAAGCACATCCGCAACAGCATCAACATACCGCTGATCTTCCTGCGCATGAAGGCCAACTCGCTGGACAGGGATAGCCGCTATGTCATCTATTGCGATACCGGCCGCCGCAGTTCCGCTGCCTCGTTCCTGCTCAACGAGAAAAACATCGAAACCTTCGTACTCAAGGGCGGCGTTGACGCCGCCGATGCCGCAGACATCGAGGAAGGCTGATTCCCCTCTGCCCGCCCGCCGTTGCCCAGTCATCCTGGGCGCTCCCCCCGCATCGATCAGGAGCCAGAGGCACCGGTAAGACGGTCGAAAAACCATCCACACACCAGAATCCGAGGCCGTCAGCGCCCATTAGCGCCATAAGCGTCACATTATTCCGGTTTCCGGCTGGCAAAATGGCGCGTTGAAACATATAGTCAGAAGAAATAAAAAAGCCCTCGCCCGGAGAGCGCATGAAACCCCGATTCTGGAACACTGACTGGTTCCTCGGCCTCGCTATCACCACCGTTTTCGTTTTCGCAGCCGGTACTCCCGCTCTTCAGGGACTGGAGCGCATCGCCTACGACTGGGGCGTGCGTTCCACCGAGCGTCAACCCTCGGATCGCGTCGCCGTGATCGCCATCGACGACGCCAGCATCGCCAACCTCGGCCGCTGGCCCTGGCCGCGCGACATCCACGCCGACATGATCCGACGACTGGCCGAGAGCGGCGCCAAGGTGATCGGCGAGACCGTCTATTTCCTCGAACCGCAGCAGGATCCGGGCATGGCCTACATCCGGCAGCTGATCGATTTCGTCTCCAACGCCAGCTTCAGCGAGGTTCCGGCCGACATCGATACCCTTACCACCCTGCTCCAGGCCCGCAGCGGCGACCGCCGCATCAAGCCGTTGCTGGAAACCTTCGCCGAATCCAGTCTTGCTACCCGCCTGCCACGCGACATCGATGGCCTCAAGGCCCGGCTGATCGAGGCCGAGCAGGCGCTGGACACCGACAGCAAGCTATCCGCCGCCATCGCCGATGCCGGCAATGTGGTGCTCGCCATGCCTTTCGTCATCGGTGAGCCGCGGGGGCGCCCCGACCAGCCTCTGCCCGACTATGTGCTGGCCAATGCCATTCCCAACATCTTCGACCGCATCGACGCCCAGGCCCAGGGCCTGTTCCCGGTGCCGACCCTCGACGCCATTCCCCCGATCCCTGCCGTGGGCAAGCCGGCGCGGGCCATTGGCCACCTCAATCTGATCCCTGACATCGACGGCGCGATCCGTTCCGAGGCGCTGGTGCTGCGCCACTATGACCGTTTCTACCCGTCGATCGCACTGCAACTGGCCGCACAGAGCCTCAATCTCGGCGTCGAGGACATCCGGGTGAACCTAGGCGAGAGCGTGGAAATGGGTTCGCTGAGCATCAAGACCGATCCCGAACTGCTAATGAAGACCTTCTACTACGCCAACGGCAGGGACGGGCGCCCGGCCTTTGCCATGGATTCCTTCTTCGATGTTTACAGCGGCAAGATCCCGCCGCAGAAGTACGCGGGCAAGATCGTGCTGATCGGCGCCACCGCCACCGGCGTCGGATCCGCTCAGGTGACACCGGTCGACGCCGCCATGCCGCCAGTGCTGGAGCTGGCCCATGTGGTGTCGAGCATCCTCAACGAGGATTTCTTCATCGAACCCGAATGGGGGATCTGGGCCACGCTGGGCGCTTTTCTGCTGGTGGCCCTCTACCTGATGCTGCTGATGCCCCGGCTCAAGGCCGGCGTCGCCGCCGCGGTCACTCTGTTACTGCTGCTCGCCCTGGTCACCGTCCACTACCTGTTGATGACGACCCAGACCCAGTGGGTCCAGCTGATGACACCGGCCGCTCTGCTGGTGGCCGGCCATCTGCTGATCACCACCCGCCGTTTCCTGCTGACCGAGCGGGGCAAACAACGCTCCGACGAGGAATCCTCCGAGTCCAACCGCATGCTGGGCATCGCCTTCCAGTCGCAGGGCCAGCTGGACATGGCCTTCGAGAAATTCCGCAAATGCGCCTTCGACGATCAGCTCATGGAAGCCCTCTACAGCCTGGCGCTGGATTTCGAGCGCAAACGCCAGTTCAACAAGGCCGGCAGTGTCTACCAGTACATGGCGAAACACGCCCCCGATTTCCGCGATATTCGCCAGCGCTCCGATCGGGCCCGCCAGATGGACGAGACCGTCATGCTCGGCAGCGGCGGTCACAAGGGCGGCACCCTGCTGCTCGACGACGGCAGCGTGGAAAAACCCATGCTTGGCCGCTACCAGGTCGAAAAGGAACTCGGCAAGGGTGCGATGGGCGTGGTTTATCTGGGCCGCGACCCCAAGATCAGTCGCGTGGTGGCGATCAAGACCCTGGCGCTGGCCGAGGAGTTCGAGCCCGAGGAACTGGACGAGGTCAAGTCGCGCTTCTTCCGCGAGGCCGAGACCGCGGGCCGCCTCAGCCATCCGAATATCGTCACCATCTACGATGCCGGCGAGGAGCATGATCTCGCCTATATCGCCATGGAATTCCTCAAGGGCCATGACCTGAGCCGATACACCAAACCGGACCGGCTGCTGCCGCTGGACCGCGTCGTGTCGATCCTGGTTCGCGCCGCCCAGGCGCTCGACTACGCTCACCGGCAGAATGTCGTCCACCGCGACATCAAGCCCGCCAACGTGATGTACGAACCCGAGTCTGACACCCTGAAGCTGACCGACTTCGGCATCGCGCGCATCACCGATTCGAGCAAGACCAAGACCGGCATGGTACTCGGCACCCCCTCCTACATGTCACCGGAACAACTGGCGGGCAAGAAGGTGGACGGGCGTTCCGACCTGTTTTCCCTGGGTGTCATGGGCTACCAGCTGATCACCGGCAGCCTGCCCTTCAAGGCGGAATCCATGGCAAGCCTGATGTTCAAGATCACCAACGAGGACGCCCCGGATCTGCGCCATCTGCGCCCCGATGCCCCTTCCTGCCTGGCCGCCATCGTCAACCGCATGCTCAGCAAGCAGGTGACGGAACGCTACCAGAAGGGAGAAGATCTGGCCCATGACCTCGAACTCTGCCGCCTGAAGATCCGCACATGAACCTCCGCGACAAACTCCAGATTGCCGGGTTGACCGACACCGGAAAGGTGCGGCGCCGCAACGAAGACAGCATCGGCTACGACAGCGTGCTCGGCCTGCTGGTGCTGGCCGACGGCATGGGCGGTCATCTCGGCGGTGAAGTCGCCAGCAGCATGACCGTGGATACCATCATTGAAGAGGTGCAGACCCATCTGCCGGCCATCGGTAGCGGTCAGGTGGATTCGGCCACCGGCTTCAGCCTCGAATCGATCTGTATCCAGGACGCCATCGAACTGGCCAACGACCGCGTCTACCGCAAATCGGCCGAAGGCCCCGAATTGCGGGGCATGGGGACGACCGTGGTCACCCTGCTGTTCTACGACAACCGGCTGTCGCTGGCACATATCGGCGACTCCCGCTGCTACCGCATGCGCGGAGGCCAGATGGAGCAGTTGACCAAGGACCACTCGCTGATGCAGGAACTGATCGACCGCGGCTTCTATACTCCGGAAGAAGCGCGCAAGTCCTTGAACAAGAACCTGGTAACCAAGGCACTGGGCATCGATCCCACGGTTTCTGCCGATCTTCAGGAAGACTTGGTGCTGAAAGGGGACATTTATCTGCTATGCTCCGATGGATTGACCGATCTGATCGAGGACGACGAGATTAGCTTAACTATCACCGAATTTAGTGATAATCTAGAAGAAGCCGCCAAGCAATTGATTACAAAGGCAAACCAAAACGGCGGAAAGGACAATATTTCGGTCATCCTGTGCCGGGTGAAGGAGGATTTCTCGGAATCCAAAGGCTGGTTCAAGAAACTGATCGAATGGTTCTAGGCCCGATAACAGGGACAACTGCATCTGGGCAGGCAAGGCCTGCCCTAACGACACAAGAGGCTGAAAAGAAGATGGTTGCAAAACTGGTAATGACATCGAGCGCCGGGGAGCGGCAGGAGTATCCCCTGACCAAGGAGACCACCACCCTGGGTCGCAAGCCCGGCAACGACATCCAGATCGACAACCTGTCGGTGAGCGGCAAGCACGCCCAGGTAATCACCATCCTGGAGGATTCCTTCCTCGAGGATCTGGGCAGCACCAACGGCACCTATGTCAACGGCAAGCTGATCAAGAAGCATGCACTCGAGCACGGCGACCGCATCACCCTGGGCAAGTTTCAGCTGGTGTACGAAAACGAGGGTGCGGCCGAAGGCGATTTCGAACAGACAATGATCATTCGGCCTGGCGAGGCCGGCATGCCGGAACAGGCCGGTGACAAGGAGATCGACCGCTCGGTGCAGAAAATCAACGCTGCGCTGCAATCGGAGAATGCCGCCGCATCGGCCTCCAGTACCGAAGGCAAGGAAGCCTGCCTGCAACTGCTCTCCGGCGCCAACGCCGGCAAGGAGCTGGTACTCAAGAAGGCCCTGACCACAATCGGCCAGCCCGGCGTACAGGTGGCGGCCATCACCCGCCGCCCTCAGGGCTTCTTCCTGATCCATGTCGATGGCGGACCCAACAATACCGTGCCCAAGGTCGCGGGCAGCCCGATCGGCTCCAATGCCCACCGACTCAACGACCACGACATCATTGAAGTAGCCGGCGTGAAGATGGAGTTCTATACGCGCTGAGGCACCCCGGAACGCAGCCGGTCCGCTGGACCGGCTTCGACCACCCACCGGAGACGCTCCATGCCGCTGCAGCGCATCGTCCGGCTCGCCGTCAGCCTGCTCATCCTGCTGTTCCTGCTGGCGCCGCTCAGCGGCCTGGTCCGGTATCCCTTCCTGCAGCAACTGGAAAACTGGACCTACGATACCCGTCTCAACCTGACGCTGCCACGCGGCATCGACACGCGCATCGTCATCGTCGATATCGACGAGGCATCCCTGGCCCGCATTGGTCGCTTTCCCTGGCCCCGCTACCGCTTGGCCGATCTTACCCGGCGTCTGTTCGACGACTACGGCATCCGCAGCCTCAGCTACGACATCCTGTTTGGTGAACCGGACCTGAGCTCCGGAGCCGATACCCTCCGTCGGCTTGCACGCGGGCCGCTGGCCGGAGACGAAGCGTTCCTGAGCGAACTGCAGCGCTTATTGCCCCAACTCGACTACGACCGGCGTTTTGCCCGCGCCCTCGAAGGCCGGCCCGTCACACTGGGGTATTACTTCAAGTCGCGCATCGAGGAAGGCAGCTCCGGAGACACCGGCCTGCTGCCGCCACCCATCAGCCGGGTTGACGGCCCGTGGAAGGAGCGGCTGCCGATCAACCGCGCCGTCGGCTACAGCGCCAATCTGCCGATATTGCAGCGGGCCGCGGCCAGCGGCGGCTTTTTTGACAACCCCTTCGTCGATGACGACGGCGTGTTTCGCCGCGTACCGCTGGTGCAGATCCACGGTGACGGGCTGTACGACGCCCTGTCCCTCGCCACCGCGCGCCTGGTTCTGGGCCAACCCGACATCGAACTGCTGATCGCCAGCGAAAACGATCAGAGCTATTACGCCCTGGAAACCATCGCCCTCGGCGATGCACGCATTCCGGTGGATCCACAGGGCGCGGTCTTCGTGCCCTATCGTGGTCCGCGCGGCAGCTTTCCCTATGTCTCTGCCTGGAAGGTGCTCGAAGGCAGTGCGGATCGCGAACTGCTCCATGACAAGATCGTGCTGGTCGGCACCTCGGCACCCGGGCTGCTCGACCTGAGGTCGACACCGGTGGAGAATGTCTTCCCCGGGGTCGAGGTTCATGCCAACCTCATCTCCGGCATACTCGACGGCCGCATCCGTCATCATCCGGCCTGGGTCACCGGCTTCGAATTCCTCCAGCTGATCCTGGTCGCCATCCTCCTCGGCGCGGCCCTGACCTGGCTGCCACCCCTGTCCGCCACCCTGGTAACCGTGGCCATCACGCTGGGCGTACTGGCTCTGTCTGTCATTGCCTGGCAGTACAACCTGATCCTGCCGCTGGCATCAACCCTGGTACTGATCGCCCTGCTCTTCGTGTTCCACATGACCTGGGGGTTTTTCGCCGAATCCCGGGGCAAGCGCAGGCTGGCCCGGATGTTCGGTCACTACATCCCGCCGGAACTGGTGGACGAGATGAACCGGAGCGGCCACCGGTTTTCCCTGGAAGGAGAAAACCGCGAACTGACCGTATTGTTCTCCGATGTCCGCGGCTTCACCAGTATCTCCGAAGGCCTGGAGCCCACACAGCTGACGGCGCTGATGAACGCACTGCTGACTCCGCTGACACGCGTCATCCATCAACACCGCGGCACCATCGACAAATACATGGGCGATGCGATCATGGCCTTCTGGGGCGCCCCGTTGTCCGACGAGAACCACGCCCGTCATGCGCTGCAGGCCGCCTTCGACATGATGCGCGCGCTGAAGGACCTGCAGCGGGAATTCCGTCAGCGCGGCTGGCCGGAGATCCGCATCGGCATCGGCATCAATACCGGCAGCATGAATGTGGGCAATATGGGCTCGGAGTTCCGCGTGGCCTACACGGTACTCGGTGACGCGGTGAACCTGGGCTCCCGGCTGGAAGGACTGACCAAGGCCTATGGTGTCGACATCATCGTCAGCGAGAGCACGCGGGAGCAGGTGCCCGACTTCGTGTTCCGCGAACTGGACCGGGTGCGCGTCAAGGGCAAGCAGGAACCGGTGGCCATCTTTGAACCACTGGGGCACAAGAACGACCTCGATGCGGCTGTCCGCGACGAACTGAACCGCTATCGCCAGGCGCTGCGTGCCTACCGCCGCCAGGACTGGGACGGCGCAGAAGTCGATTTCTACAATCTGTCACGGGAACATCCGCACAGCCGGCTCTATGCCCTCTATCTGGAGCGCATCGCCCGTTACCGCCACTCGCCCCCGGGCGAGGACTGGGACGGCACATTCACCCACGGCAGCAAATGACTTGACCGCCGACAGCCGCAGGAATAGGTTGATACAACCGGTCAGGGAACTTCTTGACCAAGGTCAATTCCCTTGCCGGACAACGCCCTACAATGACGGCATTGATCACTCAACCGGGGGAACTACCCATGGAAGTCTTCAAGAACCTGTTCAGCGACTGGGTCGGCCTGCTTTCGCTCGGCACCATTCTCTTCATACTTGGCATGATGGTGTTTTTCGTCATCATGTTCGTGGGCAAGGCGAAGCACGGCGACTGACGGTCAACGCCGTCTTCGCGGTTCAGCGATGGCGGCGCAACACCCGCGCCAGGATCTCCACGCCGCGGGCAAGTGCGGCTTCGTCCTGCACATAGTTCATGCGGATGCACTGGTCTGCATGGCTGCCTTCCCGCACTTCCTGTCCGGGGAAGAAATAGGCGCCGGGAATGACCAGCAACCCCTCCTCTTTCAGCTCCCGGTAGAGCTGACGGCTGCCGATCGGCAGTCCCTCGAACCAGAGCCAAAGAAAGATCGCCCCCTCCGGCAGATGGATGTGCAGCCGCGGATCGTCGATGGCCTCGCGCAACAAGCGGACCGTGTGCGCGCAGCGTTGCTGATAAAAGGGACGGATGACTTCATCGGCCAGACGCGTCAGTGCTCCGCTGCGCATCAGGTCTTCCACCAGTACCGGTCCCACCCCACCGGGTGACAGGCTGGTGATTGCGGTCATGTTGGCCATCTGGGCAATCACCTCTTCGTTGGCGATCACGATGCCGGTACGCACACCGGGCAGCCCCAGTTTCGACAGACTCATGCAGACGATGCTGTTGTCGTTCCAGAAAGGCGTTACCTCGTTGAATATGATGTGCGGAAACGGCGTGCCATAGGCATTGTCGATCAGCAACGGAACGCCCGCCTTGCGAGCCATGGAGTCCAGCCGCGCGCACTCATCGTCGGTCAGCACATTGCCGCTGGGGTTGGTCGGACGCGACACGCAGATCAGCCCGGTCTCGGGCGTGATTTCCACCCGGTCGAAATCGATGTGGTACTTGAAAAAACCGTCCTCGAGACGCTTGATCTCCGGCTCGCGACTGACGAACATTCCGTCCTCGATGCCAATATCACTGTAGCCGATGTATTCCGGCGTGATCGGCAACAGTACATGCCGCATGCGTCCGTTGCGGCGCCCGGCAAAGCTGTTGAACAGGGCGAAAAACGCGGTCTGGCTGCCGTGGGTCAGTGCAATATTGCGCCAGCTCAGCCCCCAGCCATAGCGTGCATTGAAATAGTCGGCCAGGGATTCGAGAAAGGCCTGCCGACCCTGGGGTCCGTCATAGTTGGACAGTGCGCGCAACAACTCGCCACTGGCATTGAGGCGATCGAGGCTGCGCTGGAAGACCTCCAGCGCTTCCGGTATCGCCGCCGGATTGCCGCCGCCGAGCATGATCGTATCGTCGCGGGCGAGGCCTTCGGCCAGGTCTTCCATCAGCAAGGTGATGCCGGAGCGACGCCGGAAACGCTCGCCAAAATCCGAATAGTCCATGGAAGGGTCCGTAAAAAAGCGCAAGCTTAACCCGGTCAGGGAAGCAAAGCGACCCCACGGACCCTTTCCCTGATGGGCCGCGATCCGGTCATGGCCCCGGCACGCCGACCGGGACAAACCCTACGGATACCCGCCGTGCTTATTCGACCCGGCAGCCGATGCGTTCTTTCGCCACCACCACATCGTCATAGAGGATGGTCTGGGTGGTGGAAGGGTTCATGCCCAGGTTCCTGAGCCGTTCCAGATCCCTGCGGAACGAGGCCAGTTCGTTGTACGCATCGAGGAAGCACTGGCCGAAGCGGACCTGTTCGCTGCTGCGGAAATTGAAGCCCTCGAAAGGACTCGGGTCCGGGCAGGACGACCAGGAGCAGGTGCCCGGCGCATAGAATTTGGCGCGCAGCCAGCTGCCCATGGGGCTGCCCTTGCGGTAGTGCTCGACCGGATCGTCATCGACCCAGAGCGCCAGTTCACCATCGGAATCCCCTACCGTGTTGGCCTTGGCCATCACTTCGATGCAGACCCAGCGGTCCCGTTCGATGGGCGCCTGGTCCGCGGGGTGGAACACATTGCCGTAAAAATAGTTCGTGCCCTGGTCACCGGCACAACCGGGGGTTGTCGAACCGTCGTTGCAGCGCCCTGAGCGCATCTGGTGCCAGTAGGCATAGAACATGAAGTCTTCGTTGCCGGCGTCATCGCGGGTGATGTCCAGGTCGAACCAGAACCCACCGTCTCCGGGCGGCACGGTATTGGCCAGGCCGCTGCTGTTCCAGCTGTCGGACTTGGCGGCAAAGCGCACCCAGTGCCCGGGCTTGGGCGAGACGCCGACCCGGCGCGCATAGAAGCGCACATACATGACATCGGACTGTTCATCGAATGTCTTGCCGGTACTGGAGGAGATGTAGGTATCGTCGTCTGCGGCAAGGTCCGCCTCGGACACCGAGGAGCGCAGGTAACGGCTGCCGGCATGGGCCTGGGCCGCGTCGTTTTCCAGGGTCAGATAGTCGGTATCCCTGCGGGGCCAGTCCCAACGGCCCCAGCCGGCCTCGAAATCGTCGAAGAACAGGACTGCGGGATCCTCCGCCATGCCTTCATCACAAGGGTAACGCTGAGATAGCGTACTGCCTATAGCTTCTACAGACGCTACACGACATTCAGAAGAACCAGTAGCGGCCAAATCCTCACTCTCAGCACAGGCGGTCAGCAAGACCAGAGGAACAAGCGCCGTTACGGTTTTCATCACAGAACCCCTATGTGTGGAGTCAACCGGTGATTGTATCCGCCTCACCTCCTCCTTGCGTCCTGCAACCGACGAAACCGCTTGCTGCTCAGCCAGACGGCGGCAGGTTCCCGGCAAAATGGCAGGCAACCCGGTGCCGCGTATCGCCTTCTTCGGCCAAGGGCTTGAGTTCCGGCGTCTGCTGGCTGCAGATGGCTTGCGCGTAGGGGCAACGGTCGACGAAATGGCAATGGGGTGGCGGGTTCAACGGAGACGGCACCTCGCCGGGCAGGGCTTCGAATTCCTTGCGCCTCCGCGGGTCCGGTACCGGGATCGACGCGATCAGCGCCTGGGTATAGGGATGCAACGGGTTTGCATAAAGGGTCCGGCTGTCGGCGATCTCGACGATGCGGCCGAGGTACATCACCGCGATACGGTCGGAGATGTGCTTGACCACGGCCAGGTCGTGGGCGATGAACAGATAGGCCAGACCCATTTCCTGCTGCAACTCGATCAGCAGGTTGAGGATCTGCGACTGGATGGAGACATCCAGCGCCGATACCGGCTCGTCACAGATGATCAGCCGAGGTCGCAGCGAGATGGCGCGGGCGATGCCGATGCGCTGGCGCTGGCCTCCGGAGAACTCGTGCGGGAACTTGTGGTAGGCATCCTCGGGCAGACCGACTCGATCCAGCAGTTTCATCACCTTGTCGCGGCGTCGGGCCGCGTCCTTCTCGCCGTGGATGACATAGGGCTCCTCCAGTATCGTGCCCACGGTATGTCGCGGGTTCAGTGACTCATACGGGTCCTGGAAGATCATCTGCATCTCGGCGCGCAGGCTGCGCAGGGAATGGGCGTCGAGATCTGCCACATTCTGCCCGTCGAAGCGCACTCGGCCTGCGGTCGGGTCATAGAGCCTCAGCAGGGCGCGGCCAACGGTGCTCTTGCCGCAGCCGGATTCACCCACCAAACCCAGCGTCTCCCCGGCTTCGATCTCGAAATCGACGCCATCCACCGCGTGCACGGTGGCGATCCGGCGGTAGAACAGCCCCCCGTGCACCGGGAAGTGCATCTTCAGCCCCTTCACCTCGAGCAGGCTCACCGGAATTCCTCCGCGCGAAAACAGCGTACCTGATGGCCTTCCCCGAGCAGTGGTGGCGTCTCCTCCCTGCAGCGCGGTTCGGCGAACTCGCAGCGGTTCTGGAAACGGCAGCCGGGCGGGAAATCGAGCAGGCTGGGTACCATGCCGGGGATGGTCTTGAGCAGCGACTTGGGTTCGGTATCCAGCTTGGGAATGGCCTGCAGCAGACCGCGGGTATAGGGATGCAGCGGATGATCGAAGAGTTCGAGAATTTCCGCCTGTTCGATGATGCGGCCGCCGTACATCACCACCACCCGGTCGCAGATCTCGGCGATGACGCCGAAATCATGGGTGATGAAAATGATCGACATGCCGTTTTCCCGCTGCAGGTCGCGCAGCAACTGCAGGATCTGCGCCTGGATGGTGACATCCAGTGCGGTGGTCGGTTCATCGGCGATGAGGATATCCGGGTCACAGAGCAATGCCATGGCGATCATCACGCGCTGGCGCATGCCACCGGAAAGCTGATGCGGGTATTCCTTCAAACGCCGCTCAGGCGCCGGAATGCCCACCTTCTCGAGCATCCCGATACAGGCATCGCGGCGCTGGCGCTCGTCGAGCTCCGGCTTGTGCAGCAAAAGGGCCTCTTCCAGCTGATGGCCGACCCGGTAGACCGGGTTGAGCGCCGTCATCGGCTCCTGGAAGATCATCGCGATGCGGTTTCCGCGTATGCCGTGCATGGCATCGGGACTGAGCTGCAGCAGATCCTGCCCGTCGAAGATCACCTCGCCACCGACGATGCGACCGGCCGGTTTCGGCAACAGCCGCATGATCGACAGCGAAGTCACGCTCTTGCCACAACCGGACTCGCCGACGATGCCAAGGGTTTCGCCGGCCTCGAGCCGAAAACTGATGTCATCCAGCGCGCGAGCCACGCCCTGCTCGGTATCGAATTCGGTGGCCAGGTGCCGCACCTCCAGCAGCGGCCTCGACGACGCACTCATGCCTTCATTCGACCGGCTTGTAGGTGGTGTCGATACGGGTCACCGGCGCGAAGGCCTTGCCCTGCTTCTTCGCTTTCAGCGTGGCCTTTTTCTCGTCCTTGTCGATCCAGAACAGCCCGCCCATGGATTCATCGAACGGTCCTTCGATGACCAGACCGCCGAGACGGGTGGCGGGAATCTCCGGCATCTTCAGCCAGCGCCAGCTGGCCATGCGCACAAAGGGCACATCGAGGCGCGGTATCCAGGCGCTCTGCTCGTGGATCAGCGCCTGGATCCGTTTGGCCAGGGAGGTTCGGTTTTCGTGGGTCATGGCCGAACGGTAGGCATCGATCAGCCGGTCCATCTCGGGGTCGTCGGTGTTGGTGAAATTGTTGGTCTGCGGCTTGTGGGCATTGGCCGAATGGAATTGTCCCCAGTACTGGGGACGCAGACCGCCGACCAATGCGCCCCACCAGATGTCGTGCTTCTTCTCCAGCACCGACTTGAAGGAAGCCGCCGGGTCGAGCTTGCGCAGCTTGAGTTCCAGCCCTGCGCGCTTGAACTCTTCCTTGATGACGACCAGCCGCGGTGTGTGCAGATCGCTGCCATAGGTCACGCTGAAGGACAGGCGGTCGCCCTTGTCGTTGACTCGGATGCCATCGGGTCCGCGCTTGCCAAAACCGGCCTTGCTGAAATAGGCGTCCGCCTTGTCGAGATCGAAGGGCCGCGCGCGCAGTTCGGTGTTGGTGTAATCGCCAAAACCGCTGGAAATGGTGTTTTTGCGCACATAGTCGCCGCGCAATACCTGCCGGTTGACCTTTTCAATGTTGAAGGCGTGGGCGATGCCCAGCCGGACATTGCGGTCGTCCAGGTAGGGCTTGTCCTGATTCAGCCACAGACCATAGCTCGGCTGTGGGGTGTCCTCGTAGAACCACAGCTTGTGAATGTAGCCCTTGTCGAACAGTGTACCGGTGGCCTTTTCGTGCCAGAAGCTGGGAGCGGTAATGCCGAAGGCGTCAATCTTGCCCTTCTTGAAATGTTCCCAGGCCAGATTCATGTCACGGATGACGGAGACCTTGACCTTGTCCACATTGTAGCGGTTCCTGAAGTATTTCAGATCCTTCGCCCACCAGTCCTTCTTGCGCTTGAAGGTGATGCTCTTGCCCTTCTTGATCTTCGAGATCTGGTAGGGCCCGGTATTGGGCACGATCGTCCAGTTGTATTTCTGCACGAAGCCCTTGAGGTTGTCCACGCTCTTGTAGAAATGCTTCGGTGTCGGGCTGATGGCCACGAAGGAATAGAGTTCATCGCGCGGGCGCGGCTTGCTGCTGGAGACGGCCAGTGTGTGATCGTCATAGACCGTCACCTTGTCCAGTTCCTTTCCGTAATAGGTGTTGTACCAGGGCGCGATGATGTCCTTGGAACGCATGAATTCCAGGGTGAAGGCAAAATCCTCGGCGGTGACCGGAGTGCCGTCGGACCAGCGTGCCTTGGGGTTGAGTTTGAAATACATGGTGCGGTTGTCGTCGCTGTAGGCCCAGTGGGTGGCCAGCGACGGCACCAGCTTGCGCGTATTGGGATGCAGCGTCACCAGCGACATCTGGTTGTCGAGGATCATCGGCCGGAAGCTGCCGTTGGAATCCGGTCCCACCGTGCGCAATGTCAGCGGGAAGCTCTGAATCCAGATATACAGCGTGCCGCCCTTTTTCGCATCGGGCGAGGCAAACACAGGATCCTCGTCGTTGGTCAGCCACTCCAGGTTGTCCGGCAGTTTTGGCGCGGCGTGCGCGACAAGCGTCAGCAGCAGAAGTGCAAGGGTCAGCGGCAGCTTGCGGATGATCGTGTCCATGTCGGTCGCTCCTGTAGGTTATTCGTAGGTCGTGTATTTCTTCGGATCGAAGGCCTCGCGGATCGCTTCGCCAACGAAGGTCACCATCACCAGGATCACGCTCATGGTGATCACCACCGAGGCGACGATCCAGATGGATTCCAGATTGGCCGAACCCTGGGCCAGCAACTCACCCCAGCTGGGCGTGGGCGGCGGCAGGCCGAAGCCCAGATAATCCAGCGAGGTCAGCGCGATGATGCCATTGGCCACCGAGAAGGGGATGAAGGTGACGATGATCGACACCGTATTGGGCAGGATATGCAAAAAGATGATACGGCTGTTGGATGCGCCCAGCGCCCGTGCCGCCATCACATATTCACGCGCCTTCTCCTTGTAGGTGGCGGTCCGCATGTACCAGGTCATGCCGATCCAGCCGAAGAACAGTATGATCAGGATCAGCATCGCGAAGTTCGGAATCATGATCGACGATATGATCATGATCACATACAGGAACGGTATATTGGACCAGATCTCGATGATGCGCTGGAACAGCAGATCGAACAGCCCCCCGAAATACCCCATAGCCGCACCGATGCTGACCCCGATCAGATAGCTGGCAAACAGCAGGATCAGGGAGAAGAAGATGGCCGTGCGGAAACCATAGACCAGCCGCGCCGCCACATCGCGGCCGGTGGTGTCGGTGCCGAGGTAGTGCCTGTCCTCGATCGACGGCGGAAACGGCGGATATTCACCATCGCGCAGGTCGTTCTCGTAGGGGTTGTAGGGAATCGGCGGCAGGATCACGAAATTGTCGGGGTCATCGGCCCAGCGCTTTTTCAGGTCTCGGTAGTTGGTCTCGTAGTCATAGTCGAGACCGAAGGTTTTGCCCGGGATCACCGCGCCATAGGTCGGGAAGAACCATTCCCCGTTGTAGTGCACCACCAGCGCCCGGCTGTTGACCAGCAGTTCGGCGAACACCGACAGCAGCACCAGCAGCACGAACAGGATGAAGGAATAATAACCTCGGCGGATCGATTTGAAGCGTTGCAGCTTCTTTTGCGTCAGCGGATCGAGTCGAAAGCCCAGCATCGTCGGCCTACTTGAACTGGACCCGTGGGTCAACGATGGCCACGCAGATGTCCGACAGGATATTGCCCAGCAGTTGCAGGATGGCCGAGATCACCAGCACCCCGAGCACGATCGGGTAGTCGCGTTCCACCACCGACTCATAGCCGAGCAGGCCCAGGCCGTCGATATTGAAAATCTTTTCGATGAGAAAGGATCCGCCAATGATCACCGAAATGTTGTTGCCGAAATGGGTGGCGATCGGAATCAGGCTGTTGCGCAGTGCGTGACGGGTGATCGCCTTGCGGAACGGCAAGCCCTTGGCAATCGCGGTACGCACATAGTCGGCGGCCAGGTTGTCCATCAGGGCATTCTTCATCATGAAGGTCATCACCGCGAAGCTGCCGGCCACATAGGCCAGCAGCGGCAGCACCGCATGGTAAAGGATGTCTTCCGCCTGTTGCCAGAAGCTGTCCAGATCCTCGAAATCCTCGGAATAGAAACCGCCCATGGGAAACCACTCCAGATTCGCTGCGAACACCACCAGCAGGATGATGCCGATGACATAGGACGGCACTGCATAGCCCACAAACACGATGAATGAAGACGCATGGTCGAAATGGGAATTGTGCTTGATGGCCTTCCAGTAACCCAGAGGAATGGAGATGAAATAGGTGATCAGCATCGTCATGATGCCGTAGAAGGCCGACACCGGCAGCCGCTCGAGGATGGTGTCCCATACCGGCTCGCTGTAGCGGGTGGAAGTACCCAGATCCAGCCGCAGCACCTTGAGCAGCCACTCCCAGTAGCTGACCAGCACCGGCTTGTCGAAACCGTAATACTCCTCGAGTTGGCGCAGCTGGTCTTCATCCAGCGTCTGCCCCCCTTCTCCCAGTTGCTGGCCGCCGCCGGACTGCAGGGACGCCTGCTGGGCTTCGGCGATCATGCGCTCGATGGGGCCGCCGGGCACGAAGCGCGTGATCACGAACACCAGGATGGTGATGCCGATGAAGGTCGGCACGATCAGCAACAGTCGGCGCAGGAAATACCAGGTCATGCTCGGTCCGGTTTGCAGAAATCAGCCGGCCACAGCCTCTCAGGCCGTGACTGAACAGCGCGTGAACCGCCACTCCGGGCCGGCTCGATGGGCGCACACTTTACCCTAGTCCCCGGGTCAAATGAACCGTCCCGAAAGAAAAAATCCTGATTTGAAACTTTTGTGAGCCACCGAATCGCACGGCATAGTATTCTTTGTTATAAGCCTTATTATCCGCCGTCCTCCAAACCGCCCTCAGCCGACCGATGGCCGAATGGAGCCTTCCTTATATATTTGTTCGGCTGCCGGAGTACAGCCACCAGGAGCCGACGAACGGCGGCACAATTCGTGGAACTTGATGCACATCCCCACTGGCAGCCGCTTGAAAAACCCCCGGCAAGCCCGTAGGCTACGCGAGTTTTCAAAAGCAACTAATGGCCGCCGCGTTGGCGGGACATCGGAGAGATCATCACATGCAAACCACCCGCCCCGGTCGCCTCCTGCTGCTGGCGCTGCCGCTGCTGCTTTCCTCGGCCGCCGCCTTCAGCCAGGAAAAGGTGAACACGATCATCGCCGGCGAAGAAGCCCGCATCCAGCAAAACGCCAAATCACAGAAAAAGATCAATACGCTCAGCGACCAGGCCGCCGACCTGCTCGCCGAATACAAGAGCGTAGCCAAGATCGTCGACGGCCTGGTCGTATACAACAAACTGCTGCAGAAGCAACTTGACAACCAGAACGCCGAGATCGCCAACCTCGAGAAGTCGATCCAGGACGTCTCACTGATCGAACGCCAGATCGTGCCGCTGATGGTGCGCATGATCGATTCGCTGGAACAGTTCGTGAAGCTGGATGTGCCCTTTCTGCCCGAGGAACGCGCCAAGCGCATCGAGCGCCTGAAAAAGATGATGGAGCGCTCCGATGTCACCGCCGCCGAGAAGTTCCGTCGGGTCATGGAGGCCTACCAGATCGAAAACGAGTACGGCCGCACCATCGAGGCCTACAAGGGCAGCGTGGTCATCGACGGCAAGGAACGCGAAGTCGACTTCCTGCGCGTTGGCCGCACTGCCCTGGTGTACCAGAGCATTGGCCGAGAACACACCGGCATGTGGAATACCCGGACCCGCCAGTGGGAAGCGCTTCCCGCCGAGCTGTACCGCAACCAGGTGGCCAAGGGCCTGAAGATCGCCCGCAAGCAGGTCGCTCCCGAGCTTCTGATGATGCCGATCCCGGCCGCGGAGGAATTGAAATGAGTATTCGCAGCCTGATTTCTGTAGCGACCCTCGGCTGCGCACTGATCCTGGGCCAGGCTCAGGCCGCCGAGACCCTGTCGCTGGACGCACTGCTCAAGCAGGTTCAGCAGGGCCGAGTCACCGATGCCAGGATCAACAAGCAGCGCGAACAACGCTTCCGAACCGACCGTGCCAACCAGAAAAAACTGCTCGCCGAAATGAAGGCGAAACGCAAGGCCGAGGAAGCACGCAGCGCCAAAATGGAAAAGCAGTTCGACGCCAACGAGAAGAAGATCGCCGAACTCACCGAAACCCTGAAAAACCGCCTCGGTTCCCTGAAGGAGCTGTTTGGCGTCCTGCAACAGGCTGCCGGCGATGCCCGCGGCCAGTTCGAAAACTCCCTCACCCAGATCCAGTACCCGGACCGTGGCCAGTTCCTCTCCGAACTGGTGGAGAAGATGGGCAGCAGCAGCCAGCTGGCATCCATCGACGACATCGAACGCCTATGGTATGAACTGCAGCGCGAAATGACCGAAAGCGGCCGCGTGGTCCGCCTGCCGGTCGAAATCATCGCCGCCAACGGCGACAAGGTGACCCGGCCGGTCACCCGCATCGGTGTCTTCAACCTGGTCTCCCAGGGCAAATACCTCGAATACATTCCCGAGACCGGCAAGGTGGTCGAACTGAATCGCCAGCCGCCACGGCGCTACCTCAAGGCCATCGAAAACTTCGAGGCCGCGAAAGACGGCGTGCACCCGCTGGGCATCGACCCCTCGCGTGGCCAGATCCTGTCGCTGCTGGTGGAATCACCCTCGTTGCGCGAGCGCATCGACCAGGGCGGGGTGGTCGGCTATGTCATCATCGCCCTTGGTGCACTTGCGCTGCTGATCGTGCTGGAGCGCCTGCTGGTTCTCGGCATCACCGGACTCAAGGTACGCAGTCAGATGAAGCACCTGGACCAGCCGAAGAAGAACAACCCGCTGGGCCGCATCCTGAGCGCCTACCACGAGAATCAGGATGTGGATCTGGAAACCCTGGAACTGAAACTGGGCGAGGCCATCCTGCACGAAGCGCCGAAACTCAACCGGCGGGTGATGCTGCTGAAGATCATCTATGTAGTGGCCCCGTTGCTCGGTCTGCTGGGTACGGTCACCGGCATGATCATCACCTTCCAGGCGATCACCCTGTTCGGCACCGGCGATCCCAAGCTGATGGCCGGCGGCATCTCGCAGGCACTGGTGACCACCGTGCTCGGTCTGGTCGTAGCCATCCCCACGGTGCTGCTGCACACGCTGGTCGCCAGCCGCGCGCGCAGCATCCAGCAGGTGCTGGAAGAACAGGCCGCCGGCATGGTGGCGGAATACGCCGAACAGCACGCCCGTCCGATCTGCGGCGACAAGGATGACGATGACGACATCACCCAGCCCAATGCGGAGCCACAGCCCGCCTGAGGCCTGAACCATGGCGAACCTGACCACCGATTTCTACACCCTCGTCGAAGCCGTCCGTGATTTCATGGAACTCGGCGGCCCGGTGTTGTACTGGATCGCCCTGCTGGCACTGGTGTTGTGGACCTTCCTGTTCGAGCGCCTGCTCTATCTCGGTTTCAGCCACCGGCAGGCCGTGCGCCAGGCCATCGACGCCTGGAATGCCCGCAACGACCGCAAGAGCTGGTACGCCCACCAGATACGGGAAAAGCTGATCTCCGAAACCGCCAGCCGGCTGGAGAAAAACCTGCCGATCATCAAGGCGCTGGTCATGCTGTGCCCGTTGATGGGCCTGCTCGGCACGGTCACCGGCATGATCGAGGTGTTCGAGGTCATGTCCATTTCCGGCTCCGGCAATCCGCGTTCACTGGCCGCCGGTGTCTCCAAGGCCACGGTACCGACCATGGCGGGCATGGTGGTCGCCCTGTCCGGTCTGTTCCTCAACACCTGGCTGCAGCGCAAGGCACAAATAGCGCGCGAGGAGATCGCCGAGCGCATGACCTTCAGCAAATGAACCCCGAGTCCGTCCGATGAGAAAGATATTTTCCAACATTCACAACCAGGAAGAGGAAGCCAGCATCGACATCACCCCGATGCTCGATGTGGTGTTCATCATGCTGATCTTCTTCATTGTCACCGCCACCTTCATCAAGGAGACCGGGATCGATGTCAACCGCCCGCAGGCCGCCACCGCGGTCAAAAAGGCCAAGGCCAACATCCTCATCGCCATCGATGCCAACAACGACATCTGGATCGATCGACGGCAGGTGGACATCCGCTCCGTGCGCCCCAACATCGAACGCCTGCACGCCGAGAACCCTCAGGGATCGGTCATCATCCAGGCCGACAAGGAATCCAAGACCGACACCCTGATTCAGGTGATGGACGCCTCGCGCCAGGCCGGCGTCTACAATGTCTCCATCGCGGCGCAGGAGCAGTAAGCCAATGGCTGCGATGCTGCGCCTTCTGCTGTCCGTCGCGCTCGCGGCCGCCGTCACTTTCGGCCTGATCTTCACCATGCAGTACCTGATCGCCACCGCCGACCGCAGCCTCGACGAGGATGCGGCCGGCCACATCGTCGATTTCGTGCGCGTCAAGCGGGACGAACAGGTCAAACGCAAGCAACGCAAACCGGAAAAGCCGCCCCAACCCAAGACCCCTCCCCCGGAGCCGCCGCCCCCGGAAATGGATGACGCCACCCCAGAGGCCGAAAAGCTCTCGGTGGCCGCCATCGATGTGGACACCGATATCAACATGACCTCCGGCGGCATCAGCCTGACACCTGGCGACGCCGAATACCTGCCCATCGTCAAGGTTCAGGCAGTGTATCCGCGCCGCGCCCAGCAACGCGCCCTCGAAGGCTGGGTGCTGCTGGAGTTCACGGTCACCCGGCAGGGCACCGTCAAGGACATCCGCGTCATCGACTCGGAACCCAAATCGAAGATCTTCCATCGCGCCGCCATCAAGGCCGCTTCGAAATTCAAGTACAAACCGCGTACCGAGGACGGCAAACCGGTCGAGGTGCCCGGCGTGCGCAACCGCATCGTATTCAAACTGGACGACTAGGCGCATGATGTACCTCACCCGATTCGCCGCTCCCGCCCGTACCCTGCTGGCACTGACCCTCGGTCTGGGCATCGCCCTCGGTGGCGGGCTGCACAGCGAAACCGCCTGGAGCGCCAGCGACAAGACCAAAAAGGAAGAGAAAAAGAACAAGGCGCCGCTGATCAGCCAAAAGGTCTACAAGCTGTTGACCGAGGCTCAGGAACTGGTCAACCAGAAAAAATACGACCAGGCACTGGTGGTGCTCGAGAAAATCAAGAAGCGCCGCCGCCTCAACAGCACCGAAAAGGCACAGTTGTGGAACTTCTACGCCTACATCTATTTCTCTCGCGAACAATACCGCAAGGCGATACAGGCCTATGAGACCCTGCTGAAACAACCCCAGCTGCAACCCGGCATGAAAGCCGGCACCCTCTACACCCTGAGCCAGCTCTATTTTCTGGAGGAAGACTACAAGACCGCGCTCGACCGTATTCTGCAGTGGATGGCGCTGACCGAAACCCCTTCCCCCGAATCCTACGCCCTGCTCGGCCAGGCCTATTACAAGCTCAAGCGCTACAAGGACGCGGTCCCGGCCCTGCGCAAAGCCATTACTCTGCGCAAGCAGAGCGGCCGTACCGTCAAGGAAAGCTGGTATCTGCTGATGCGCGCCAGCTATTACGAGCTCAAGGATTACAGGAACATGGCCAAGGTCATCAAGGAACTGCTGACCCTCTACCCCAAACCCCAGTACTTCCGAGACCTCGCCAGCGTCTACAGCCAGATGGGCAAAACCCGCAAGCAACTGGCGCTGATGGAAGTCATGTACGAGAAGGGCCTGCTGAAAAAAGCATCGCAACTGCGCAACCTGGCGAGTCTGTACCTGATCCATGAGGTGCCCTACAAGGCCGCCAAGGTGCTGGACAAGGGCATCGCCGAGGGTGTACTCGAGAAGAACCGCAAGAACCTCGAACTGCTGGCCCAGGCCTGGGTGCAGGCCCGTGAGGACCGCAAGGCCATCGGCCCGCTGACCGAGGCCGCCCGGCTTTCGGACACGGGTGAAGCCTGGATCCGCCTGGGGCAGGCCTATGTCAACCTGGATGAGTGGGACAAGGCCATCGAAGCACTGCAAGCCGGCCTCGGCAAGAAAGGCGTCAAGCGCCCCGGATCGGCCTGGATCCTGCTTGGCATGGGCTACTACAACCTCAAGAATCTCGAGCAGGCAAAACGCGCCTTCGCCCGTGCCATCGACGCTCCCCGGAGCACAAAACAGAATCGCAAGTCCGCGCGGCAGTGGATCAAGTACCTGGATACGGAAATCGAGAGGGAACGGACGCTCGCCCAACCCTGAGGATGGACCTGTGGGCACGGGAAAGCCCTCGCTTCCGCGCGCGGCTTTTTCCAGGCCATCTTGGTTGTTGCGCTCCACACAACCGGGTGGTGCGGAAAAGCAACAATACCCGATAACCGCCATCGGTCAAAAAATCTTCATTCGACCTCAAAAACCCCTCAAAAGTTCTTGACCCCTCCTCTACTACACGACTAATCTTGGCGCCAGCGAATTAGTTCACTTTCACAACTGATTCACTCTACACAACCAGCGTGGTGTCGTTTTTTCACCACAGATAAGAGGAGAACTACCCATGTCAACACTGCATAAGAAGAACGGGTTGCTCAAAGAAGCCATCCGTCTTGCCCTGTATGCCAGCCTGGCCACCGCTGCAGTCGCCCCTGCAGCCCATGCCCAGCAGAACGACGACGAGGTCGAAGAGGTGGTCACCACCGGTTCGCGTATCACGCGCACCACGATCGAGGAGTCCGGTAACCTGGTGTCAATGGACCGTGCCGACATCGATGCCACAGGCAACCTGATGATCGCCGATGTACTGCGCTCATCGCCGCTGAACACCTACGGTTCCTTCAGCGAGCGTTCCGGCAGCTCGGCCCAGTCCAATGCCACCATCAACCTGCGCGGACTCGGCTCCGACCGCACACTGGTGCTGATCAATGGCCACCGCATCCCCGGTTCTCCCAACCTCGGCGCTGCCTCGGTCAACATCAACATGATCCCGATGGCCGCAGTCGAGCGCATCGAGATGCTGCCGGACGCAGCTTCCGCCGTTTACGGCTCTGACGCCATTGCCGGCGTGGTCAACATCATCATGAAAAAGGGCTATGACGGCCTGATGTTCAACGCCCGTGTCGGTGAGCGCAGCCAGGACGACGGCGGCGAAGAAAGCTTCTCCATCGTCGGTGGCGCCTCCAGCGACCGCGCCAATGTCACCTTCGCCATCGAACGCAACCACCGCGATGCGATTTTCGACGCCGACCGTGATTACACCAAGGCCCGCGCCTTCGACAAGGACGGTGACGGCCTCGATGTCTACATCGATACCGATGGCATTTCCTTCTACGGCAAGACCGTCGAACTCTATGACCCGGATACCGGCTTCTACGACATCCGCGCCGCGAACAACTGCCCGACGACCGGCGGATTCATGGGCGTCATGTCCCTGGCCGCCTTCGGTCTGCCCAACAGCACGGCCTGTACCTATGCCTACGCCAATGTCTCTGCCAACAAGGCGGAACTGGATCGGGTCAACACCTACATCGATTTCAATTTTGAATTGACTGACAACACCGAGTTCTTCGCACAGGCCCTGTTCTCCCGCGTGGAGTCCTTCGGCCGTTACGCGCCGCCTGCCGCCGGATGGCCCGACTACCCGAAGGATTTCTCGGACAACCCCTATGACATCGACCAGATGATCGCGGATGGTGAGATCGGACCCAACTATGAGCTGTACGGTTACTACCGCTGGACACCCATCGGCAACCGCGACAACTTCGTCACCGATACCCAGTACGACCTGACCGCCGGCTTCAAGGGCGACATCACCGATGAGGTCAGCTATGAGGTCTATGCCCAGTACGACCGTTACGATTCCAAGGAACAGGGGCGGTATTACCTGTCCTATCTCGGACTCGACAAGGTCGTGGCCGATGGCGCCAACCCCTTCACCGATCCGGATGCGGCCGCGAGCCTGCGCGCCACTGTAGGCCAGGACAACTTCACCAAGATGAGCAAACTCTACGGCCAGATCCAGTGGTCCGCGGGTGACCTCTTCGGAGCCGGGGATGTCGCCATGGTCGCCGGTGCTGAAACCTTCACCGTCGATTACGCCAACCTCTACGACGCGGCTTCCGAGGCCGGACTCGTTGGCGGTTCCGCGGGTAACTCCTCATCGGGCGATCGGGATGTGACGGCCGTTTTTGTTGAAGCCATCCTGCCGGTGACCGAGGATGTCGAAGTCGACCTGGCGCTGCGCTCGGACGATTACAGCGATTTCGGCAGCAAGGTTTCACCGTCCATCGGCGTGGTCTGGGATGCCCGCGAGGATGTCAAGCTGCGTGCCCGCTGGAGCAAGGGCTTCAAGGCGCCGGCTCTGTCCGACCTCTACGGCCCGGAAAGCTTCTCGGCCGAAGACGCCACCGACTACAAGCTCTGTCAGGACAACGGGACCGCACCGGAAGACTGCCCGGAGCGTCAGTATGACACCTATTACTCCAGCAACCCGGATCTGGATGCGGAAACCTCCACCAACTACAGCCTGGGTGTCAACTGGGAGTTCACCGACGGCTGGACCGCCGACATCGCCTACTGGAACATCCAGATCGATGACGTGATCGTCACCCGCACCGCGCAATCCCTGCTTTATGCAGAGGCCGCGGGCATTGACCTCAGCGACCCGAATGCCGGCAACTATATCGAGCGCTCGAATGCCGGTAATGTTTTGCGTATCAATGCCACCTCGGACAACGAAGGTGAATTGAACGCCAGCGGTATCGACATCGAGATCAAGGGTGAAGTCGATACCGACAAGGGCCTGTTCGAGCCTTACCTGCTGCTGTCCAAGTCCTTGACCTACGAACAACAGGTCTACTACAAAGGACCTGTTCAGGATACGGCCGGCTTCAGCTATCAGCCCGAACTGCGCATGAACCTTGGTGCCATATGGAGCATGGGTCCGCACTCGGTCGACCTGCTGATCCAGTACATCGGCGATTATGCTACCGACGACTACATTCAAATCGTCAACGGCAAAGCCGAACTGGTGTCCTCGGATGAGAAGGTGGATACCTGGACCACGATCAACCTCGCCTACTCCTATGATGCCGACGAGTATGGCAAGATCACGATCGGCGCCACCAATCTGACCGACGAAGACCCGGTACTGGATCCTGAAGGCAAGTTCACCAGGGATGCCTATGACCTCTATGACAACACCGGTCGCGTCATCTACACGGAGTACACCATCGAGTTCTAATTCGCGGAATTCGATCGTACCCGACTTGAGGGGGGCCTTGCGGCCCCCCTTTTTCATGTACAGTAGGGTAAACAAACCACCGCTTTGACTTCATGGCCCACCACGATCACTGGCAGAATTACTGGAACAACTCGGTCACCGGCTCCTTCGGCAGTGAAGAACCCAGCTGGTACCGTTCGCACATCCTTCCGCGTTGGAGAACCCTTTTTGAGGCAGTGCCGAACGGAAGCCGAATACTCGACATTGCCACCGGCAACGGCGCGGTGACCCGGGTGGCATTGAAAGTCGCCTCATCCGCCGGCAAACAGTTGGAGATCGAAGCCGTGGACCGGGTGCCCACCCGGATCATCGACGGTGTTACGCTGCTGACGCCTTCGCCCCTGGAGCAGTTTCAGCCACAAGCGGAGCGTTATCAGCTGATTTCCTCCCAGTTCGGTCTCGAATACGCTCGACCGGAACCCGTCATTCCCAGGCTTGCCACGGCATTGAAACCCGAAGGCCGGATCGCAGTGATCGCCCATCATGTGGACTCTCTGATCAGCCACAACAGCCGCGAGGAACTGGCCCAGTACCGCAGCCTGCTGCAGGACTTCCCGGTCTTCGAACGCATGGAGAAACTGATCCTGGTCATGGGTGAAATCCGCAGCACGGGCGACCGCAAGCGTCTGCAGCACAACCCGCGCGCGCAGCAGGCCCGTCTGGCTCTGAACCGCTGCATTGCCCGGCTCACCGGCCGGCATCCACAAGGGATCGTCGTCGCAGAAGTACTGAAACAGGCCCAGTACCTCTTTCAGCAAGGTATTTCCCTGTCCGTAACGGAGCGGGTCGGTCATCTGAAGAGGCTGCGGCAACACACCCAGCAGGCCCGGCAACGCATCACCGACCAGCTGAACGCCGCACTGGACGGCGATCGCCTGGGGCGGCTTGAGCAATTGAGTATCAAAGCCGGTCTGGAAGCATTTCGGTCAGCTCCGATTCTCGACGAGCAAGGCCGCTTGCTGGCCTGGGAGTTGCACTGCCGCAAGCCCTGATACCCTCACTCAGTGTCACCCAGGTGACGATCCCCCTCCCGCAACACGGCGTCGAGCCTTGGTGAATCTCCCGCCCACCCCATATGGAATGAGCAAGCAGAGGAAGTCTCTGACTGGTTGCTGAAAAGCCACGGCATGGGCAAGTTCCGGGCGGTGCCAGCCAATTTACAGGCCGTAACTGTCCTGGCCCACTCGGATGCAGTCAGCCCTGCCCGTGGCTTTCTTTACCCCGCCTTTCACGGCTCGCCTGGCCACAGCCGCGCTGGGTTCACCCCCGGTTCATGCCCTTGGTTGTAAATTGCAAAAAACAACTGATTTTGATTGAATTTGCCGCGCTGTTGTGACATTTTGCGCATCACTGTATGCACGCCCTCCGGCTTCCGGTGGGGCCGTTCGCAAACCGAGGAATTCCTATGAAACGCTTTCTGCAGCTGATGCTGGTACTGGCCGGCCTGATGATGTTATCCACCGGCTTCGCGGCCAAGACCCATCCGGTCACCGGTGAACCGCTGGCCGAGCAACAGGTGTTCACCTACAACATGGGCGCCGAGCCGCCGTCGATCGACCCGCAACTGGTCGAGGATGTGACCGGTTCGGCCATTGCCCGCGACCTGTTCGAAGGGCTGCTGACCCAGAATGCCGACGGCACGCTGGCTCCCGGCGTGGCCGAGCGCTGGGAAGCCAACGACGCCAAGAACCTCTATACCTTCCATTTGCGCAAGAACGCACGCTGGTCCAATGGCGACCCGGTCACCGCTCATGACTTCGTCTATGCCTGGCAGCGTGCCGTCGATCCCAAGCTGGCCTCCCCCTATTCCGGCTACATGCGGTTGATGTCGATCCGCAACG
>JALSKD010000147.1 GCA_026989015.1 Gammaproteobacteria bacterium | reverse complement strand
AGTCCGTAGATGCGCAGCAGTTGCTGGCGCACCGGGTCGTTGCCGGGGTCCACATGCTGCGGCCGCTGGCCTTCGTCCTTGCAGGCATTGATGAACCATTGCGCCTGTTTGGGCGGGTACTGTCCCTCGTCCAGCTCCAGCTGGCGCACCGCCCGCTTGACCATCCGCAACTGGTCGTCGCTGTCGAGGATCTGGAATGACTGGGGCAACTTCGCCTCTTGCCAGTGGGCGCGCAGCAGGCGATGGGACAGGCCGTGGAAGGTACCGACCCACATGGCTCCGGCGGCGATGCCCAGCAGCCGTTCGACGCGGCCGCGCATCTCGCGCGCCGCCTTGTTGGTGAAGGTGACGGCGAGCACCGCGAAGGGCGACAGTCCGCCCACTTCGCAAACCCAGGCGATGCGGTGGGTGAGCACGCGGGTCTTGCCGCTGCCGGCACCGGCCAGCACCCGCATCGGGCCCGGCTCGGCGGTGACCGCCTCGCGCTGCGGATCATTGAGGCCATCGAGTATGTGGGAAACATCCATGGAGGTGTGCCCTGGATCAAAAACGGCATTGTAAACGATCCCGCGGGCGCGGGTAGAACATATCGAGAACTTCAGGCGTAGCGATCGAGACGATTGCCGCTTCGCTGGCCGCCCACCGCATCCACCTGAAGCATCTCCTGATAAGCACTGATGGCCGGGCGCAAGGCCGGGTCGACCGCCTGCCAGGGATAGACGCGATCACGCGGAGCGCCATCGGCATCATCGACCAGCTCGCCCTGCAGGATGCGTCCGGATGCCGGCCCCGGATCGCGCCCGTCCAGCGCCGGACGGCGGCGGTCGTCGGCGTCATTGCCGGGTTGTTCACGGCGCGCCTGGGCGGACGGCGCCGGATATCCGAAGCTCAGCGGGGGGCGTGAACCGATCTGCATCCGTGGAGCATAGCCCGAAACCCGCTGCCGGGCCAGCGGCCGCCGCTCAGGGCAGCAGCGCCCCGGCCAGCCGCTCCATCACCCGCCGCCAACCCTGCTCCGCATCGGTCCCGGCCTGCGCGAACACCGCCGCCAGCTGGCGCCGCTGCTCGCCGGTCAGGGCCTCCTCGAAGGCCGCCCCGTCCGTGGTCAGCGACAGCCGCTTGATGCGCCGGTCCTGCGCATCGGCTTCGGCCTGCACCAGGCCGTCATCGATCAACTGCCGCAACGGGCGATGCAGGTATTGGCGGCTGACCCGCATGATGTCCAGCAGCTGCTTGTGGCTGCAGCGCGGGTGACGGCCGATGAAATAGAGAATGCGGTGGTGTACGCGGCTGTACCCGCGCTCCGCCAGCCGCCGGTCGGGCTGCGCGGTGATCGCGCGGAAACCGAAGTGCAACAGCTCCAGGGCCGCGTTCAGCCGGGCTTCTTCATCCGTCGGGGCGGTATTCTTGTCAATCATGTTGACATGATAGCGCCGGATGCGACACCATTCGAATGTTCAATAGTATTGACATAACTGGAGACACACCCATGGGACAGGCGATCTGCTGGATGGACGATGAGCTTCTGCCGCTGCACGCGGCCCGGGTGCCGGTGCTGGACCACGGTCTGCTCTATGGCGACGGCGTGTTCGAGGGCATCCGTTTCTACGGCGGCGAGCCCTTGCTGCTGGCGGAGCACCTGCGGCGATTGCGCGACTCGGCCCGCGCCATCGCCCTCGACCTGCTCTGGAACAGCGACGAACTGGAGCGGATCGTTCGCGATACCGTCGCCGCCAGTGGCCTCGACGATGGCTATCTGCGGCTGCTGGTGACCCGCGGCGACGGCGCGCTGGGCATCGATCCGCGCAGTTGCGTCCGGCCACGGCTGATCGTCATCGCCGACCGCCTGCAACTGCTGGACCCGGCGGTCCGCCATCAGGGCGCGCGGCTGATCATCGCCGCGACCCGCCGCCTGCCAGCCGACGGGCTGGACCCGCGCATCAAGAGCCTCAACTACCTCAATCACATCCTGGCGCGCATTGAAGCCAACCGCGCCGGTGCCGACGAGGCGGTGCTGCTCAATGCCCAGGGGCGGGTCACCGAGGGCAGCGCGGACAACCTGTTCATCGTGCGCGACGGCCAGGTATGGACGCCGCCGGTCAGCGACGGCGCGCTGGCCGGCATCACCCGGGGCCTGCTGTTCGAACTGGCGGGCGAAGCGGGCATTGGCATCGCCGAGCGGAGCCTGACCGCCTTCGATCTCTACAGCGCCGACGAATGCTTCCTCAGCGGTACCGCCGCCGAGCTGATCCCGGTGCGCAGCATCGACGACCGGGCCATGGCCAGCTGCCCCGGCCCGGTGTTTGAGCGACTCGATGCAGCCTTCCACGCACGGGTGGAACAGCTGCGTGCTCAGGGCCGGAGCAGATCGGCCCACTGAGCACCGGTCAGGCGCCGCAAATCCTCCGGCGTCAGTCCGATTTCCAGTCCACGCCGCCCGCCGCTGACGAAGACCCGGTCCAGCAATGCCGCGCTGCGCTCGATGAAACAGGGCAGGCGCCGTTTCTGCCCCAGCGGGCTGATGCCGCCGGGCACATAGCCGGTGGCGCGGCGGGCGTCTTCGGCGTCGGCCAGCACGGCCTTGCGCGCCCCTGCGGCGCGGGCCAGAAGCTTCAGATCCAGCTGGCGGTGCACCGGCAGCAACGCCAGCGCCAGGCGCTGATCGGACAGCCGAAGCACGAGGGTCTTGAACACCTGTTGCGGTTCCAGCCCGAGGCGGTCGGCGGCTTCCAGTCCCCAGGGGCCTTGGCCATCACCGACCGGGTATTCATGAAGGCTGAAGTCGATCCCGGCGCGGCGGGCCTGCAGCACCGCCGGGGTCATTCAGTCCGCGTCCTGCCAGCGTTCGGCGGCGGCATCGTCGCTGGATTTCGCTTCCACCCAGGTCTCGCCGTCGGTGGTGATTTCCTTCTTCCAGAAGGGGGCGCGGGTTTTCAGGTAATCCATCAGGAATTCGCAGGCCTCGAAGGCATCGCGGCGGTGGGCGGAAACGGTGACGACGGCGACGATGTTGTCGCCGACTTCCAGCCGGCCGACGCGGTGAACAATGGCCAGGTCGTCGATGGCCCAGCGCGCCCGGGCCTGTTCGGCGATCTCGCGCAGCGCCTTTTCGGTCATTGCCGGGTAGTGTTCCAGCTCCAGCGCGCGCAGGTTCTGCGCCTCGGAACGGTCACGCACCCGGCCGGTGAAGCTGACCACGGCGCCGATGTCCCGCCGTTGACCGACCAGATCGCGGGTCAGCGCGGACACATCGAAATCTTCATTCTGCACACGGATCAGCATTTCAGCCTCCGGTCACCGGTGGAAAGAAGGCCACCTCGTCGCCATCGGCGATCGGGTGATCGTCATCGACCATCTGCTGATTGACCGAGGCCAGCAGGCGGCCTTCGCCAAAAGCCTGTTCCCAGTCCCCGCCACGGGCCGCCAGCCAGTGGCGCAACTGGCCGACGCTGGCAACGCCCCCGGGCAGTTCCAACGATTCCGAGGACTGGCCGACGGCTTCACGAAGACTGGCGAAATAGAGCAACTGGATCATGCCGTTCTCCTCAGGCAAGCAGGTCACGGAACGCGTAATAGCGCACCGGATCCCCGGCCGTGACCGAGGTGTTTTCGGGGATTTCCACCAGTCCGTCGGCCCAGCTGGTGGACATCAGCACACCGGAACTCTGGCTGGGGTAGAGTTCGGCGGCCAGCGCGCCGTCCGCTGCACGGATCAGCCGCGCGCGGGCGAACTCGCGGCGGCTGTCGGGCCGGGGCCAGTCGAAGGCGGCGCGCACGGTAAAGGCTTCCGCCCGCGTCGGCTGCATGCCCGTCATCTGCTTGATGAAGGGGGCAACGAACAGGCAGAAACCGGCGAACACCGACACCGGATTGCCGGGCAGGCCGAGAAAGGCGGTGTCGCCGATAAACCCGAAAGCCAGCGGCTTGCCCGGCTTGATGCGGATGCGCCACATGTCCAGCTCGCCCAGCTGTTCCAGCGCGGCGCGCACATGGTCCTCCTCGCCCACCGAGACACCGCCACTGGTGATCACCAGGTCGGTGCGCGCGCTGGCCTTTTGCAGGGCTTCGAGGGTCTGGCCCAAGGTGTCTCCAACGATGCCGAGGTCAACGATCTCGCAGCCCAGCGACTGCAGCAGGCCGTTCAGGGTATAACGGTTGGAATCATAGATCTGCCCGTCGCCCAGCGGCTGGCCCGGTTCGACCAGTTCGTCACCGGTGAAGAAGATGCCCACGCGCGGGCGGCGGCAGACCTGCAAGCGGTCACGGCCCACCGAAGCCGCCAGGCCCAGCTCCTGGGCGCGCAGGCGGGTACCGGACGCGATCACCGTCTGACCGGCGCGGATGTCTTCGCCGGCGGCGCGTATGTTCTGGCCCGGCGTCACCGAAGCGCTGAAGCGCATCCAGTCGCCATCGCGGCAGACCTGTTCCTGCATGATCACCGCATCGGCACCCGGCGGGATGGGCGCGCCGGTGAAGATGCGCGCGGCGCTGCCCGCTTCGAGCGGCTCGCCCACTTCACCGGCGGGGATGCGCTGGGTCACCCGCAGGCGGGTTTCCCCATCGGGCCGCACATCGGCGCAGCGGATGGCGTAGCCGTCCATCGCGCTGTTGGCGGCCGGAGGCACATCGATCGAAGAGCGGATGTCCTCCGCCAGCACGCGGCCCAGCGCTTCGGTCAGGCCGACCGTTTCCTGCTGCCGTATCGGCTTCGCGCGGTCGAGCAGGGCCTGCAGGGCTTCTTCGTAGGGAATGAGGCGGACTTCGGGAGTCGCCGAATCACAACCGCAGGATGTCATCGATGGCTGCTCCTCATGGCGTCATTGTTCGAGAAAACGCGGCATCATTTCCACCAGATTGCAGGGCCGGTGGCGGATGTCGAGCTGATGACGGATGATGCCGTCCCAGCCGTCCTTGCAGGCGCCGGGCGATCCCGGCAGGCAGAAGATCGGCGTGCCGTTGGCCAGGCCGGCCAGGGCGCGGGACTGGATGGTGGAGGTCTTGATCAGCTCCCAGGAGAGCATGCGGAAGACCTCGCCGAAGCCTTCGATTTCCTTGTCGAACAGTGGCTTGACCGCCTCGGGCGTGATGTCGCGGCCGGTCAGGCCAGTGCCGCCGGTGGTGATCACCGCCTGCACCGCCGGATCGGCGATCCAGCGCGACAGTTCCGCGCGGATGCGGTAGCGGTCGTCGGGGACGATCAGTTTCTCGGCCAGGCGGTGGCCATCGGCGGTCAGCCGCTCCACCAGCAGGCGGCCGGACTTGTCGTCAGCCTCGGTACGGGAATCGGATACCGTCATTACCGCTATGTCCAGCGGCTGGAACGGTGTGTCGGAAGATGCGTGGCTCATGATGTGCTCGTTTCTGCGCTGAACGTGTAAGACCTTCGGGACCGTGCCCGAAGCCGTCATTTTACACGATGCGCCTCAGGCAATATCGGAAAATCGGGCGCGATCACCCACCCAGTTGGCCACCAGCCGTTGCCGCCGTTGCACCTGATCCGGCTGCATCAGCCGCTCGGCCAGCGACTCCGCCAGGGGGAACAGCGCACGGTCACGCAGGAGGTCCGCAATGCGGAAACCGGCTTCGCCGGTCTGTCGGGTGCCCAGCACCTCGCCGGCACCGCGCAGCTCCAGGTCTTTTTCGGCGATGACGAAGCCGTCCTGATGGTCGCGGATGATCTCCAGCCGCTCCATCACCTGCCGCGACGGCTGCTGGCCGAGCAGCAGCAGGCAGTAGCTCTGCTCGCTGCCGCGGCCCACCCGGCCGCGCAGCTGATGGATCTGTGACAGGCCGAGGCGCTCCGGGTTCTCGATGATCATGATGCTGGCATTGGGCACATCGACGCCGACCTCGATCACCGTGGTCGCCACCAGCAGCTGCAATTCACCGTTCTTGAACGCCTGCACCACGGCCTCTTTCTGCGCCGGCTTCATGCGGCCATGCACCAGCCCGATCTTCACTTCCGGCAATTCGTGGCACAGCTGCTGGTGGGTGCTTTCGGCGGCCTCGCACTGCAGCGCTTCCGATTCCTCGATCAGCGTGCATACCCAATAGATCTGCTTGCCATTGTCACAGGCGGCGCGCACCCGTTCAAGCAATGCCGGCCGCTGCGCGGCGGCGATCAGCGAGGTGACCACCGGGCTGCGCCCAGGCGGCAGTTCGTCGATCTGCGCGTAGTCCAGATCGGCATAGACCGACATCGCCAGGGTACGCGGGATCGGTGTCGCCGTCATCACCAGCTGGTGAGGCACCAGGCCATCCGGCGCCTTGTCGCGCAGGGCCTGCCGCTGGGCGACGCCAAAGCGGTGCTGTTCGTCGATGATGACCAGCCCCAGGGCGCTGAAGGCCACCGACTGCTGGAACAGGGCGTGGGTGCCGATGACCATGCGCGCCTGGCCGCTTTCGATCAGCCCTTCCTTCTGTGCGCGCCGGCGGCCCTTGTCGCTGCCGGTGAGCAGCACCACCTCGATGCCCAGCGGCGTGTACCATTCGGCAAAATTGCGGGCATGCTGCTCGGCCAGAATCTCGGTGGGCGCCATCAGCGCCACCTGGTAACCGCTGTCGATGACCGGCAGCGCCGCCATAGCCGCGACCAGGGTCTTGCCGCTGCCCACATCGCCCTGTACCAGCCGCAGCATCGGCCGCCCGCGGGCGAAATCGCCCATCAGTGCGTCGATGACCCGCTGTTGCGCGCCGGTCAGGCGGAACGGCAGCCCCGCCTGCAATGCCTGTTGCAACGCCTGCCCGCCCTCGACCCTGGGCGCGGGCAGCGCGGCCAGCTCGGCGCGGCGCTGCAGCAGAGTGATGCGGTGGGCGGCCAACTCCTCGACGATGAACCGCCGCTGAGCCGGATGGCGCACCGCCTGGATCCGGCGGACATCGGCCGCATCGCGCGGGTTGTGCAAACGCAGCAGCGCATCGCTCACCGCCGGCAGACCCTGCTCGACGAGCCAGTCCTCGGGCAGGGTTTCCTGCAATCCCTTGTCCGCCAGCTCATCGAGCAGCTGGCGCATCAGCCGGCGCAGGCCCTGCTGGTGCAGGCCGTCGGTGGTGGGATATACAGGGGTCAAGGCCTGCGGCAGCGGGGGCGGATGGGTTGGATCGATGGGCTGGATTTCCGGGTGCGCCATTTCCGCTGCGCCGGCGATCATCCGCACCTCGCCGAAGCCGCGCAGCCAGGCGCCCTTTTCCATCAGCTTCTGCTGGGCGGCGCTGAAATGGAAGAAGCGCAGGGTCAGGATGCCGCTGTCGTCGCCGACCTTGACCAGCAGCACGCGGCGACTGCGCCCGCCGCGGCGGAAACTGACCGCGGCCTGCAGCACCTCACCCTCGAACTGCGCCGTCTGGCCCGGCTGCAGCGCGCCGATGGGGGTGATGCGGGTGCGGTCCTCGTAGCGCAGCGGCAGGTGGAACAGCATCTGCTGCTTGTCGCGTATGCCCAGGCGGGCCAGCTTTTCCTGCAGCCTGGGGCCGACGCCCTTGAGTGTGGAGACGGCTTCCCTGCTCCAGTCGTCCACGGCCTGTCTAGCCGCCGAGCACCATGATCGCGTCCATCTCGACCCTGACGCCCTTGGGCAGTTCCTTGACGCCGATCGCGGCGCGCGCCGGATAGGGCTGCTCGAAGTAACGCGCCATCACTTCGTTGACGGTGGGGAAATTGGACAGGTCGGTGAGGAAGATGTTGAGCTTGACGATGTCCTGCAGGCGGCCGCCGGCGGCTTCGCAGACCGCGCTGAGGTTGTCGAACACGCGCTCGATTTCCTCGACGATGCCTCCATCGACCACTTCCATGCTGGCCGGATCGAGCGGTATCTGGCCGGACAGATACACCGTGTCGCCGACGCGCACGGCCTGTGAATAGGTGCCGATCGCCGCCGGGGCGCGGTCGGTGGAAATGATCTGCTTGCTCATGTGCTTGCTCCGGTGTTGGGGCGGGCAGCGCCCGCGTTCAGTCGCGGTAGATTCTATTGACCACCGGCAGCGCCCGCAATTTCTTCATGATCCGCGCCAGGTGGATGCGATCACGCACGGTGATGACGAAGGTGGTGGTGGAAATCAGGCCGTCCTTCTCCGACTGACTGACGGATTCGATGTTGGCGGCCATGTCGGCGATGGTGGTGGCCATCTGCGCCAGGGCGCCGCGCTGGTTTTCCACCTCGACGCGGATCGCGGCCTGAAATTCGCCCTCCACATGCTCCGACCATTGCACATCCTGTTTCTGGAAATCGTGCTTCGGGTCGTTCATGTTCTTGCAGTTGAGGCGATGCACCACCAGACCCCGCCCCTGGGAGAAATGGGCGACGATGGGGTCACCGGGCACCGGCCGACAGCATTTGGCATAGGATACGACCATGCCCTCGGTGCCCTTGATCGGCAAGGGCTTGCCGGAGGGGTCCAGCGACGCACCCTCCTCCTCGCCGGGCTCGTCCTCGACCAGCGCCTTGGCCACCAGCGTGGCGGTACGGTTGCCGAGGCCGATTTCGGTGAGCAGTGCTTCCTCGCTGTCGAGGCCATACTGTTCCAGCAGCGCCGTCATGCGCCTGGCTTCGGGCTGAAAATCCTTGCCCCTGAGCTGCGCCAGGGCCTGGCTCAGCAGCCGCTCGCCCAGATCCCGCGCCTCGTCCTGTTGCAGCGACTTGAGGAAGTGCCGGATGTTGGTGCGCGCCTTGGCGGTGACCACATAGTTGAGCCAGCTGGGGTGCGGCCGCGAATGCTCGGAAGTGATGATCTCCACCATCTGGCCATTGAACAGCCGGGTGGACAGCGGCGACATGCGGCGGTCGATGCGCGCGGCGACGCAGGTGTTGCCGATATCGGTGTGCACCGCGTAGGCGAAATCCACCACCGTGGCATGGCGCGGCAGTTTCTTGATGTCGCCCTTGGGGGTGAACACATAGATCTCGTCCGGGAACAGGTCGACCTTTACATTCTCCAGGAATTCCAGCGAGCTGCCGGCACGTTGCTGCATCTCGAGCAGCCCCTTGAGCCATTCCAGGGCACGGGTCTGGGCGCTTTCGTTGCTGGATTCCTCGCCCTTCTTGTACAGCCAGTGGGCGGCGATGCCGGAATTGGCGAAGCGCTCCATCTCGTGGGTGCGGATCTGCACCTCGATGGGCACGCCGTGCGGGCCGAACAGGCTGGTGTGCAGCGACTGATAGCCGTTGGCCTTGGGGATCGCCAGGTAATCCTTGAAGCGGCCGGGGATGGGCTTGTACAGGTTGTGCATGACCCCGAGCACACGGTAGCAATCGTCCACCGAGTGGGTGAGGATGCGCACGCCGAACACATCGGTGAGCTGATGGAAGCTCAGGCGCTTTTCCTTCATCTTGCGGTAGATGCTGTGGATGTTCTTGGTGCGGTAACGCACATCGGCATCGATTTCCACCTCGCTGAGGCGATCGCGGATTGCCGTCTCGATGGTGTTGAAGATCTCCTTGCGATTGCCGATGACCTCGCGGCAGGCCCGCTTAAGTGCCCGGTAGCGCATCGGCCAGGCATGGCGCACCGACAGGTCCAGCAGTTCGTGACGCATCGAGTAGATGCCCAGCCGGTTGGCGATGGGGGCGTAGATGTCCATGGTCTCGCGGGCGATGCGGCGCCGCTTGTCGGGGCGCATCGCCCCCAGCGTGCGCATGTTGTGCAGCCGGTCCGCCAGCTTGATGAGGATGACGCGGATGTCCTTGACCATCGCCAGCATCATCTTGCGGAAGTTCTCCGCCTGCTGCTCCGCCTTGGAATTGAAGCTGAGGTGGGTCAGCTTGCTGACGCCATCCACCAGTTCCGCCACTTCCTCGCCGAAATCCTCGGCCAGCTGCTCCTTCAGTGTAGGGGTATCCTCGATGACATCGTGCAGCAGCGCGGCAATGATGCTCTTGTAGTCCATGCGCATGCCGCAGAGGATGCGCGCCACCGCGATGGGGTGAAAGATATAGGGCTCGCCGGAAACCCGCTTCTGGCCCTCATGGGCCTGGGCACCGAACAGGTAGGCGCGGTAGACCTCGGCCACCTGGGCGCTGTCCAGGTAGTCTTCGAGGTCGTGACAAAGGTCGCTGATCAGGTAACGCGGTTGCTCGCCCTCGGGCGTATCGTCAACGGCGGAGCAGGCGTATTTTTCGGCCGGCGAGTCCGGAGTGGGTGCGGGGACAGGAGCGTTATCCGGACTCGCCATGCAGCACTCAGTTCATGTCGAGGGCGGCGTTGTCCAGGCTGTTCTGAGTGATCTGCTTGACCAGCTCCTCGTCGGAGGCGATGGCGGCCATTTCCTGCTGGGTCTCCATCTCGTCCATGCTGTCAGGAGAGATCAGGTTGTCGGCAATCTCACGCAGGGCAATGACCGTCGGCTTGTCGTTGTCTTCCGGCAGCAGCGGGTCGGCACCCTTGTAGATCTGGCGGGCGCGGCGGGCGGCCAGCAGAACCAGTTCAAAGCGGTTATCGACATGTTCGAGGCAGTCTTCAACGGTAATACGCGCCATGGGGGCTCCTGGATATCGGGTTCGGGTTTCATGAAACAGCCCTTAATGATAACCCAAGCCGAGGCTTTTGCCTATAGCAAACGAAGGCCATGCCGGGTAATCGCCGGCCCGGTTCCCGCCATAACCGGCAGCCGCCCTCTGCACGCGCCAAGCTGAATCGACTCGGCGCGCCTGGTTATTGCAGCTTTTCCACTTCACTCACGATTTTTGCCGCGAGGGCTTCGATGAACGGCTCTTCATGCTCCCGTTTACGCAGGCCTCCGGCCATGACCTTGATGTTCATCAGCATCCCGCCCTTGTAGGTCAGCTTGTCGCGCTCGACCACGGCCATCGGTTCCTGTCCATGGCCCACCTCGATGCGGTAGGCAAATCCGGGATAACCCAGCGAATCGGTCGCCAGTGGCGTCCCCTCCCCGACAAAATGACGGATGTATTTCGCCCTGACCTTCAAGGCCGGCGCTTCGGCGCGATCGGTCAGAAAGCCCTTATCAGTCAAGCGTTTGCGCAAGGCCCGTTCAAAGCGCTGTTGCAATTCCTGCTCATCAAAATAATCAATGTCCGGCCGGTGATCCTGCACAAGTTCAAGCCGCGCTTCAGTCAATCGGTAGGGGCCAGGCGCTTTTTGTTGCGCTGCACTTTCCTGATGACCGACCGATGCGCAACCGGCGATCAGGCTGGCGAATACAAAAGCAAACATGGGTACGAACGGGTTCTTCATTTCCTTCTCCTTTTGGGTTGATGCTCATTCATGCGAATTCAGTGTGGTCAATAGTCCGACACGATGAAGGCCTTGTTCGGGTGCAGCAGGCCTTCGGCCTGCATGCGTTCTCGGTCCAGGTTCTTGATGCGGATGCTGGCGACGACTTCGCGCACGGCGTTCTTGAGCCAGGCTTCGGCCTGTTCGACGG
>JALSKD010000146.1 GCA_026989015.1 Gammaproteobacteria bacterium | reverse complement strand
ACGACCAGCGGCATGATGAGATTCTGGCTGCGGTCCAACGCCTGCGCGGTCAGGATGTGTCCTGGCTGCCGGACAACTACCGCCAGAGCCTGAAGGAGAGCCTCGACGGCATGGAACAGGTGTTCGACCGGGTGGACGCAGTGCGCGCGGCGGAACGGGCAGTGAAGGACTATGCCGTCGAGTACAAGCCACTGCATGATTCGGTGCGCCGCACCCAGCGCAAACTGCGCGCCCTCGATCGCGAAATCGAGGCGCTCGAGGACCGCATCGAAGGTTTGCAGGATGCCGATGAGCCGAATGAAGCGCGCATCGAACGCTTGCAAAAGCGAATTGCCGAAGCAAAAGATGCGCAGCAGCAGCTCAGTCAGCAGATCCCGGAGCACTGGGAGGAAGCACTGGCCCAATACAAGTCGATGACCAAGGAAGAAAAGCAGGCGCGCAACCGTTACCGCCGGCAGGTCGATGACAGCTACCAGACCCTGCTCGATCTGCGTGCAATGATCGAGGGCGCGGAGCCGCTGCAGGCATTGAAACCGCGGATCGAGGCGCTGCACTCGGTGGTACGCGATCAGCCCATCGAGGATGCGGTGGCGCAGATCAAGCAGGTCGAGAGCGCCCTTTCCGGCATCAAGAATGCCCATACCGTGAAGTCGAAGTTGTCCAAGGCCCGTCGCGCCCTGAAAAAGAAGCAGGACCGCGATCAGGCCGCCGGCTGGATCGTCAAGGCAGTGGAGGAGCTGGATCGAGAACTCGCCTGGCGCAGCAGGGCAGGCAAGGAATTGTTGCCGGAACTTGAGCAGCTGGATGCGGTGGTGGCCGGCAACATCGGCCTGCGTATGCAGGAGCGGCTGAGTATCGATCAGGCCGAGGCGATTGCGGCCTGCAAGTCGCACCACAAGGATGTCTCGCTGGCTTTCTGAGGAACCCGCATGAAACTCGCATTGAAGATCGTCGGCATCGTTGCCCTGCTGGCCTTCGGCCTGTATTTCTGGGCCACCGATTTCGACCGGCGTCCTACCCGCGTGGACGCGCCCTGGCAGATCGAGGTGCTGTCGCCCGATCGCCTCAAGATCATGGGCGTCACCCTTGGCGAGACCACTCTGGAACAGCTGCGCCAGCGTTTCGGGCAGATCGAAGGCATCGCCCTGTTTCGCAATCCGGACGGGCGGTACAGCCTTGAAGCCTATCTGGGCAAGGTGAACATCGGTCCGCTGAGCGGCCGCTGGATCGTCACCCTAGCCGCCAGCCAGCAGGAGCTTGAAGCCCTGACCGGCCGCGCCATCAAACGCATAAAAACCGAGAACGGCAGCATTCGCTGGACGCTGAACAAGGATGCAAAGGCGGAGCAGGCCAACCGCGCAGTGGCGACGCTGACCATGATCCCCGGCTACAGCGGCATGGATGCGGACTTCCTCCGTTCGCGCTTTGGCGAACCGTCGCGGATCGAAACCGTCGATGACAGCAGCGAACAGTGGCTGTATCCTGAAAAAGGCGTGCGCCTGCTGCTCGACCGCGAAGGCAAGGAACTGTTCGAATACATGCCGCCGTCAATGATGAAGCGCGGCCAACAGCCGGCCGCCCATACCGGATCCACGGAGGACGCATCATGAGCGAGAATGTCGCCATCATCGGCGCCAGCCACAAACCCGAACGCTATGCCCACAAGGCCCAGGTGATGCTGACGGAAAACGGTCACCGGGTGTTTCCGGTCTCCGGCAACGGTCGAGAAATCCTCGGCGTACCCGGCTACCGCTCGGTAGCGGAGATCGACGAAGCGCTCGATACGGTCACGCTCTACCTCAACCCGCAACGCCATCAGGCCATCGTCGATGACATCCTGCGCAAGAAGCCGCGCCGCGTCATCTTCAATCCGGGTACCGAGTCCGATGAACTGGAACGCCTGTACCGGGACAACGGTATCGAAACCGAACGCGCCTGCACGCTGGTGCTGCTGAGTAGCGGGCAGTTCTGAAGCGGTTCAGAGCGGTAAAAAAGGCCGCGACGGAGCCGCGGCCAAGCCAGGACATCGTGCCTATCCAGTCAGTGCCGCTGGCGATCACGGTGGTGCGCTCGCGCGGCGGAGAATTCCCCGGCATCAATGGTGCCGTTACCGTCTCGATCAAGGTCTCCAAACTCCATCATGTGCTCAAGCCCTTTCATCGGGCGGCCCTGTTCGGCGCGTTGGCGTATGCGATTGCCCCGGACTTCGGTGAACTCGTCCAGATCGATCATGCCGTTCCCGTCCTGATCAAAGTGCTCGAAGCGAGGGGGTTCTCCACCGCTTCGACCTTGTCGTTTTCGCCTCAGCGTTTGCAGCACGAGATGCAGTTCGTCAGCGGTGAGTGCCCCGTCGCCGTTTGCATCGGCGAAAGAAAATTCCGGCATGCCACGGCGCTTCCTTGAAGCGTATTCGTCTGTGTCGATGGATCCATTTTTATTGATGTCCATTTCTGCGAACAGCCGGTCTGTGACCCTCGGCTCTTGTGCGAGGAGCTGTCCGCCTGCAAGGAAAAAGAGAGACAGCGCAATAATAATCGAACGGTTCATGGTGCACCTCCTGGGGTCAGTGTTCCATCGGGCTGTTGATGATGGCATCGTAGTCGTCGGGATCCAGGTATTCCGGGATATAGGTGACACCCTGGCTGTCCAGGTTGCGGACAAAGGCCCGAAGGTGATTGCGAGAGCCTTTCATAAGGTTCTCATAGACCAGCACGATGTCGTCGTTGCCGGATACATTGGCGATATAGCGCTCGATGTCCACCAGATCGACTTCCTCGATCAGCGCGCCGACCTTGAACGCGTCGATCAGGCTCGGGTCGCCCTGGGCAATCAAGTCATCATGGAGGTTCTGTAAAATGCTGTTCGTGAAGACGCCCGGGGGATTGTTACCCACCGGATCGGTCAGCCGGTAGCGTTCGATCAGCAGCAGCATGGTATCGGCATGGGTCTGTTCGCTGTCCGAAATATTTTTGAAGACCCGGCGGTTCCAGACCTGGTCAAGATACAGGTAGACATCTCGTGCGAGCTTTTCTTCCTCGCGCATATAGAGGATACCCTCACGCTCGACATCGGAGAGTTCGCCCAGCGGCAGGCTGTCCAGCTCACTGCGCATCACTGAGAGGTTTACGGAGGTGTAGCCGTTGTCATCAACGAGCAGCACTGGGCCGTCATCGTCGCTGGAACAGCCCTGAATTGCGACGAGCATGAGAGGGGCCAGTAAGAGGCCCAGATACCGGTTGTGTTGGGTGTACATGGTGTTGTCCTCGATAGAGATGAATGATCAGTGGGTTGGAGACGGGGGTTGAATGCTTGAACGGTGGCGCCAGGCAATGAATGTGCTGATCACGGCGATCATGCCCCAGACCGAGCTGCGCAGCACCATGGCCATCACTGTTCGTGACTCATGGGGTTGTCCCTGGCTGATGTGGTAGCCCAGCGCCAGAAAGACCAGAAGCGTCGCTACGGCGATGACAATGGACAAGCGGGTTGCCCAGAGCATTTGCTTCCACAGGCCCAAGCCCGCTGCGATGTAGAAAAATCCGGCGATGAAATTGAACCAGAGTACGAAAGGGACATAATCACCCGCTGCGGCCCGGTCAGGACCGTTGACGAACAGAACAAGCCCGCCGGATTTGAGCGTCAGAAGGCCGAACAGCACGGCGACAGTACCCAGGATCCTGAATACAGCAGGATGAGCATTGGTCTTGATCATGACTGTTTCCTCGGTCTGGGGAGGCATGATTTGCCTTCCCGTCAGTGATCAGCGCCGCCCGTGGGCACCGCCCATGCGCGATCCGAATCCGGATCCATAGCGGCTTCGCTGATCCATCGGTTGCGTGTATTCACTGCTGCGTTCGATGCGCAAGGCATCGCCACCACCGGAGCCGTCACGCAGGCGCTTCTTGTCGCCCTTGCCTGTGCCGCCACGGCTCTGGTCTGCGCCCTCCTTGGCAGCGTTTTGCCTGCGCAAGCGCTCGGCATTCATTTGCTGGTACAGAGCGCGTTCTTGAAGCGTCATGGCCTGCTGTTGCAGCCGGATCCGTTCCTGCGTCTGCAGGGTAGTCGGGTCGGGTGTTTCCTGTGCCATCGCCAGGTTGCAGGAAAACAGTAACGGAATTGCGGTAAACAGTGGTCTCATGTTCATTGTGAACTCCTCGGTTTCTGAGTGCATCGTCTGGAAGGCGGTTGCGTCTTCCCCATGCCGCGCATTATGCTGGGGAAGTGTTTCCCAAAAATGTCCTGGCGGTATGAATATGTTTCAAAGTGTTTCAGGGCCATGCAGCCGATGAATGAGGTATCCACCCGGCCTGTGCTGTTGATCGTCGATGACGATATCGATTTGCAGCAGTTGCTGGTTCAGTATCTGAGGGAACAGGGGTTTCAGGCCGAGGCCGTCGGGAACGGCAGTGCAATGGATGACTGGCTGAATCGTCATTCCGCGGATCTGGTGATCCTCGACCTGATGCTTCCGGGCGAGGATGGCCTGTCGCTGGCACGGCGGTTGCGAAAGGAACGGGACATCCCGATCATCATGCTGTCCGCCAGGGGTGAGGAACTGGACCGCATCATTGGTCTCGAAGTCGGTGCGGATGATTATCTGCCCAAGCCCTTCAATCCCCGTGAATTGCTGGCCCGTATTCGTGCCGTGCTCCGCCGAAGCGCCTGCAGCCAGGCAACCGAGGATGCCGGGACAGCTACGGAAACAGACGGGCGTCTTCGGTTCGGGCCGTACAGCCTCGATACGGAAGCCCGCTTGCTGTGGAAAGGGAATGAGGAAGTGGATTTGACCCAGGGCGAGATGGATCTTCTGATCGCGCTCGCCACACACCCGCATCGGGTGCTCTCGCGGGATCGCTTGCTGGAGCTGCTCGATCGCTATGACACTGAAAGTTTCGACCGCAGTATCGATGTCCGCATAACCCGTTTGCGGCGCAAGCTGGGAGAGGGCAATCCTCCGCGTTTTATCCGAACGGTCTGGGGCCAGGGTTATCGTTTCGTACCGGATGCAGTCTGATGCCTGCGTTGCCGAAACCCGAAAGCCTGTTTGCCCGCACGGCAGTGACCTTGCTGATCCCCCTGTTGTTGCTGTCCGTGGTTATTCTGGCCACCAGCATCCATTTTGCGATGCTGCCGATGGCCCGGCGTTCGGCCGACGACCTGGCCGCGTTGCTGGTGTTGTCGGCCAAGACCTGGGCCGAATTGCCCCCGGTTACCCGGCCCGACTTCATCGACGAATTGCAAAAGGCTCATGACATTCGCCTGCGTACGGGGACACTCCGACTCGAACCCTTGCATGAACTGCCGTTGTATGTCTATCTGAGGGTGCTGGAGGCGGCCCTCTCGCGGCGGCTGGAGCAGCCTGATGCCCTGTCCATCGGTCAGGATGCGGAGCAGCCGGGCTGGGTCTGGATCCAGTTGCCGGCGGTGGATCAGCCCTTGCAGTTCGGCATACACGAGGACCGCATTGGGGCACGGCCGCCATTGATCTTCGGGATTGCCTTGCTGGCGGTCTTTCTGGTGTCCATCGGCGTGGCTTTGATCATTGCGCGGCGTATCACCCGTCCGCTGGAACGCCTGTCCGCAGCCACGGGTGCGCTGGGTGAGGGGCGTCATCAGTTGTTGCCCGAGGAGAAGGGAGACGCCCGGGAACTGAGGCAGCTGATTGGTAATTTCAACGAGATGGCGCGGCAGGTGCGCGCGCTGCTGGAAAACCGGACCACCCTGCTGGCCGGCATCTCCCATGACCTGCGCACACCACTCACACGGCTGCGTTTGGCGCTGGAGATTCATGCCGATGGGCTCGACCCGCGGTTGCGCGCGTCACTGGATCGCAATCTGGCCGAGATGGAAGCCCTGCTGGAGCAGTCGATGATGCTGGCACGAGGCATTGATGGAAACGAAGCCCGTGAGCCGACAGACCTTGTGGATTTCTTGCGCACTCTGGCGGCGCAGATGGAAGCGGAATGGATCCAGCGGCACCCGGATAGAATTCCGACTGTGCGCTTTTTGGTTGCCGAGGAGGTGGGACCGGCCTGGCATTGGTCTCTGCCGCGACAGAGTTGTTTGCGGGTGCTGCGGAATCTGGTTGAAAACGCCCTGCGTTATGGAGGTAATGGGGCAGTGGAACTGCGCCTGGAACGGATGGGGAATTGCCCGCTGATCCGGGTGCTGGACCGGGGGCCGGGCATACCGGAGTCCCACCACGAAGCCGTGTTTCGTCCCTTTTACCGTTTGGATTCGTCACGCAACCCCGGCACCGGTGGCAGCGGCCTCGGGCTCGCGATAGTGCAGCAGCTGTGTCAGGCCCTGGGCTGGCGAGTCGAGCTGAGTTTGCGCGATGGGGGTGGGACAGAAGTGCGGTTGCTGCTCTGCGCTTCGGGGCGCGGGTTCAGCGGGGCATCAGACCTTCGCGGATGATCCGGCTCAGTGTGCGCGCATAGTCCCCGGTGTCGGTATCGGGGGCGCCATCCTTCAATCGGTCGCTGATCGGTGCGAACAGAAAGCGTGACGCCATCATCGAAGTCAGCAGCGGCCCCAGTAGCAGTGGCGTCACCGGCCAATCCCGCTGTTCGGAAAGCGGGGTGCAGATCTCCTTGCCGAGCAAGCGCATCATCTGTCGGCCCCAGGCCGCTTTGTGATCGATGACCTCCGGATCGTCATGGGGCAGTTCGGTGATGACCACCACGAGATGATCCCGTCGTCCGGCGAAATAGGCCACTGCCGCCTGGATGAAACCGTCCAGCTTCTCCAGGGCATCCCGGTCGCCTTCCAGCTGTTTCCGTGTCACCTCCAAGTAGCCGGCGAAGAATTCGTCAAGCAACTCCTTGAGCAAGCCTTTCTTGGACCCGAAGAAGTAATTGATCATCGCCAGGTTGACGCCCGCCTCGGCGGCCAGTTCACGCATGCCGGTGCCGGCATAGCCGTGGCGGGCAAACAGCTTGACGGCGGCATCGATGATGCGTTGGCGGGATTCGGATGTCGGCCGAGCGCGCCCCGGAGATTTTTTTCCGGACTTGACTTTCTGGTTCATCATTGTACGCTTTGATCAAACGATTGTTTAAGTGGATTCATTTAAGCAGAAGCCTCAAGCCATGTAAAGCATGGCGGGCCGGTGCAACCCTATACCGATACGGACTCCGAAACCATGAAAAAACTCATCCTGTTCACAGTGGTCGTGGCCCTGGCTCTTGGCGGGACGGTGCTGTTCCAGCGCGCCCAGCAGGCCCGCCTGGAAACGCCGTTGCCACAGCCTGCGGTCTGGCGGGTGTGGACGGTACAGCCCCAGCAGCGGGAGGTCAGGCAGAGCGCATCCTTTCTGGCGCGACTCGATTCCGTCAACAGCGCCAGCCTGGCCTCCAAGCTGAGCGGGCAGATCAGCCGCATTGCGGTGGCGGAGAGTCAGGCCGTGAAGGCCGGTGACCTGTTGGTGGAAATCGATGACAGTGAAGTGCGTTCCAGCATTGACGGTCTGAAGGCCACGCTGGCCTCGGCCCGAGCCCAGAAGGCCTACAGCGGGAAACAGTTGCAGCGCAACCGAGAGCTGTTCAAGACGCAGGGTATTTCGCGTGACCGGCTTGAGTCCAGCGAAGCGGCCTTTGCCAGCGCCTCGGCTCAGGTGCTGGAGCTTGAGCAAAAACTGCGCGGGCTGGAAAACCAGTTGCGTTACAGCCGCATCACGGCGCCCTTCGATGCCGTGGTAGGCAGCATCCTCATGCGCGAGGGTGATCTTGCGGTGCCGGGCAAGCCGATACTCAGCCTCAACGCCCTGGGTCAGAAGCTGACCTTCAGCTTCTTGCCCGGTGCGGCCGTGATCCGCCCGGGGCAGGAAGTGTGGGTCGGTGGCAAGCGTCTGGGCCGCGTCAGCATCCTGTACAACGACGCTCGGGCGGGCCTGTGGGTGGCCGAGGCGCGGCTGGATGAGCGCCTCGATCAGCCGGTGGGCAGTTATCTGAACATTGATGTGGTGACCCGTTCGGGGCAAGGCTGCGCGGTGCCCCTGAGTGCCCTCGTGCACCGGCGGGAACACGCCAGCGTAATGCGTTACGCAGGGGATCGTTTTGTTGAGCTGCCTGTGGTGGTCAAGGCCGAGGGCCGGGATTACGCGTTGATCGAACCCTGTGTCGATGATCCGGTGGCCGTGGCCGCCGAATCCAAGCTGGTGCTGTTGCCGGCAGCCGGTCCCAATGTGCTGATTCGGGGCGCGGGCGATGAGTAAATCCTGGGTAGAGCGCTTGCTCGGGCGCCCGTATTTCATCTACTCCTTTCTGACCCTGTTCCTGTTTCTCGGGGTACTGGGCTATAACAAGATCGAGCGCAAGCTGTTTCCGGATTCGCAATACCCTGAGATCGCGGTTGTCATCGTGCAGCCGGGCGGTTCGGCGAAGACCATGGCGGCCAATATCGCGGTACCTGTCGAGGAGGAATTGTACAGTCTGGGCGAGATCCGTCGTGTGCATTCATCGACGATTGACGAAGTGAGCGTGATCCGGGCCGAGTTCGAATACAGTAAAAATCTTGAGCTGGCGGCCAGTGATGTCGCCACCGCCATCGGCAAGATTCGTTCCTCACTGCCGCCGGATATTCTCGAGCCGCAAATCCACAAGATCTCTTCGGCCACAGCGCCGATTCTGGTGATCGCGGCAAGCCCTCGGCCCGGGCAACCGGGGGCGATGCCGCTTGAGGATGTGCGGCAACTGGCAGAGACCCGCATCAGGCAGCGACTCATCAAGTTGCCGGGCGTGGCCAATGTGGATGTATTCGGCGGTTACGACAAGGAGATCCAGATTCTGCTGGACAAGCAGAAGCTGGACCGCCACGGCATGAGCATGGCCCAGGTCCTGGCCACGCTACAGGCCAACAATCGGGATTACGCGATCGGCTTCATCGACAACGCGCAGAGCCGTTACCTGCTGAAATCTTCAGGACGCGCCGACAGCATTGATGCCCTGCGCCGACTGCGCCTGAGCGCGGATGTGACGCTCGGTGATGTGGCACAGGTGTATTTCGGCCATGCGGAGAACCTGACCGCCTATTTCGGTAATGGCCGGGAAGCCATCGCGCTGGCAGTGCAGCGCGGCCTCAACGGCGATGTGGTGCGCACCATCGAAGGGGTGGAGGCGGAACTGGATAAGATACGTGCCCTGTACCCCGGTCTGAGTTTCGAGATCACCGATACCCAGAAGGACACCATCGTCCAGTCCACCGATAACATGTTCGAATCGCTGCGCGATGCGATTCTGATGTCGGTGTTCGTGGTGTTTCTGTTCCTCGCCAGCTTCCGGCAGGTGCTGGTGGTGTTGTTCACCATACCGCTGGTGTACGCGGCCACGGTCGCGCTGATGTGGCTGTTCGGCATCGAGTTCAATGTGGTGACGCTGACCGGCATCATCCTCGCGCTCGGGCTGTTGCTGGATGATGCGGTGGTGGTAATGGAGAACATCGAACGCCATTACCGGCAGCTGGGAGCCGACATCCGCAGCGCGGTGATGCAGGGCACGCGCGAAATCATGTTCGCCGACCTTTCCGGCACCATCACCACCATGATCGCGCTGGCGCCGATCATGTTCGTCGGGGGCTATCCGCAAACCGTATTCCGCCCGCTGACCGGCACCCTGCTGTTGGCGCTGGCGGCCTCCTACCTGATTTCGATTACCGCGGTGCCCCTGCTGTCGATGATGATCCTCAAGATCAAGGCTCCATGGCTGCTCAAGGCCGAAGACCTGTTCCACCGTGCCACCGGTGCGGCCAACGGGGCGATACAGGGCTTTTTCTCCGCTGCGGTCCGTGCCGCGCTGGATCGTCGGAGCGTGGCGCTGTTGTATTTTCTGGTGCTGTTCGGTCTGTTTGGGATCAGCGTCAAGGGCGTGATGCCGTTGGTCGGTCAGGAGCTGATGCCGCCCATGGATACCGGCAGCGTGCAGATCCGCATTACCACAGACCCCAATCTTCCGATCAATGCCAGTGTGCGGGTGGCGAAAGAGGTGGACCGAATTCTGCGGGCCAACGGGCCTTTGGAACGGGTGTCCATGGCCATCGGCAGCGAGGCGGGCGTGCTCAGCATCGGCAGCGGGTCGGCCGCCGACCAGTTGTCGATCAATGCCACATATGTGAACCGCTATGAGCGCGATGAAACCATCTGGCAGATCGAGCGACGGCTGCGCAAGGCATTGGCGAGCATCGAAAATGTGAAGCAGGTGGATGTGGCCGACTATGGTGCGACCGCCCTGCCCAGTATACGGGCCAATCTTGATGTCATGCTCTCCGCCGGCAATTTTGAGGATCTGGTGGAGGCAGGAAAACAGGTGGAACAGGCCATGTACCGGACCCGGGGGGTGGTCGCGGTGTCCCGCACCTGGGATATCGACAAGACCGTATACAACCTCGACATCGATCCGCAGCGGGCGGCCTTCCATGGTCTCAGTCATTCCGACATTACCGGGCAGCTGCAGGCCATGCTGCGCGGTGTCGTGGTGTCCAGCTTTCCGCTGGCCAACAGCCGTGATCTGACGGTGCGCGTATGGTTGCCAAACGATCAGAGGGATCGCCTTTCGCTGTTGTCAACTCTGACGATCGATACCCCAAAGGGCGAGAAGATCCCGCTGGGTGCGGTGGCCCGGGTCAGCCGTGATCTGGAGCCGTCGATCATCAACCGTGAAGCGCTCAATTACACGCTGGACATTTATGGCCATCGTGAAAAGGCCGCCATTTCGCACATCATGTCCAGTTTTGCCGAAGCCTTCGGGGACACCCAACTGCCCGCCGGGGTGAGCATGGAGCAGGTGGGCGATGACAAGGAATTCAAGAAATCCGCTGCGCGAATGATCGGAGCCATCGGCTTTGCCATCGTGCTGATCTTTTTCACGCTGATCACCCTGTTCGATTCGGTGAAGGTGTCATTGATGATCATACTGTCAATTCCGCTGACCCTGATCGGCGCTTCCTGGATATTGCTGCTGCTCGAATACCATGTGTCGATGCCGGCGATGATGGGCTTCATCCTCCTGTCCGGCATCATCGTCAACAACGCCATACTGCTCATTCATTTTGCACAGGAAAAGATGGCTGAAGGGCTTGGCAAGCGGCAAGCCATGCTGGAAAGCATCCGTATCCGTACCCGGCCAGTGCTGATGACGGCCTTCGCAGTGGCTGCGGGGATGCTGCCCATTGCCCTGGGCTCGGCCATCGGACTTGAGCGACTGGCGCCGCTGGGCGCCGTGGCCATTGGCGGCCTGCTGGTCGGCACCTTCCTCACCCTGCTGTTCATTCCGTTGATCTTCATCTGGACGATGCGTGATGAAAAAACGTGAAATACCGGTTCACCCATTCTGACGGAGGCAAGACAATGACTGGAAATCTTATCGGCAAGCGCAATATCGGTATCGGCCTGATCGCCATGGCCGGTTTCATGGTGTACGGTTTCGTGCTCATCTACCTGCGCGATTTTGCGCCGGACAAGGAAGCCTGGATTGCATCCAGCCATCTCGGGCGCCATTTTGAAGCGCGGCTGGCCCATGTGCACGGCAACCTGTTCAGCATCTTGAACATCGTCTTCGGCTATATGCTGCTCAAGCTGCCGGTTGGGCGAACAATTGCCAGGTGGGTATCATGGCTGGCGATCGCTGGCCTGTTGATGCCGCTGGGCATCTTCGGAGAACTCTACCTTGGCTTGCCTTTTTACCCGGTGCTGGCCGGTGCCCTTTGCATCGTCACCGCGACACTGCTGTTGGCCACCGGCGTGTTGCGGATGCGGGTTCTCTGATGTGTTACCCGGCCATGCACGAGGCGCAAGCATTTTAAGGTTTGTTTAATCCTCGCCTGATAGGCTTCCCGTCATATCAATGACAGGAGCCAAAGATGATCGCACATCCCTCTGACGGCATCAGGGTCTGGGACCCCCTGGTGCGCGTGTTCCACTGGTCCCTGGTGGTGTTTTTCTTTGCGGCCTACCTGACCGAGGACGATTTCCTGACCGTTCATGTGTGGGCTGGCTATACGGTGGCCCTGCTGGTTGCCTTTCGCCTGGTCTGGGGCGTGATCGGCAGTCCTTATGCGCGGTTTACCGCCTTTGTCCGTTCTCCGTCGGCGGTGGCCGCTTACCTGCGTGACATGCTCCGTTTCAATGTGCCGCATTACCTGGGGCACAACCCCGCCGCCGGAGCGATGGTGATTGCATTGCTGGTCAGTCTGATTCTGGTGTCGGTCAGCGGCATGAGCATCATCGCCAGCGAAGGGCAGGGGCCGCTGGCCGGCACCTTTTTCGCCGCGCTGGATGCGGAATGGATGGAGGAGATCCATGAGTTTTTCGCCAATCTGACCCTGCTGCTGGTGTTTCTGCATGTGGCCGGCGTGCTGTTCAGCAGCATGCTTGAAGGCCAGAACCTGCCCAGGGCCATGATCACCGGCATCAAGAAATACCGTGACGACTATGTTGACCTTGAACGGAGGAACAAATGAAGAAGCGATACCCGAGCGCCGTCCTGTTGACGGCAGCCCTGATGCTGGCGCCGTCGGTACAGGCTGGCAATGCAGTCGATGAACTGCTTGCGCGCTACCAGGCCGAGGGCGCACAGACAACCGATGCCGTCCGCGGCGAACATCTGTGGAAGACGCCACAGGGCGAGCGCAGCTGCCAGACCTGCCACGGAAAGGACCTGACCCGCCCGGGCAGTCATCAGCGCACCGGTAAGGCGATCAAGCCGATGGCGCCGAGCGTGAACCCCGAGCGCCTGATGCAGACGCGAAAGATCGAGAAATGGTTTCTGCGCAACTGCAAATGGACCTTTGGGCGTGAATGCAGCGCTCAGGAAAAAGCCGATATTCTGGTTTTTTTGAAGAAACAGTGAACTGATTGGGAGAGTAAAGACATGAAAGCAAACTTCTGGATTGGGTCGGCACTGCTGGCGAGCATACTCGGTTTCGCTGTTTATGGTGTAGGCAGCAGCCTGGCCTCGGGAGGCTACGGATTCGACGATGATGACGACGAATACGGTTACCGCAGGGCTCCAAACCTGCAGGCCATGCGGGTGGAATCGAAGCTCTACCAGGAA
>JALSKD010000145.1 GCA_026989015.1 Gammaproteobacteria bacterium | reverse complement strand
TCGCTCAACGAAGAAGGCTACCCGACCCTTTCACCGACCCTGACCCTGGGCATCTCCGACCGCCAGAGCAGCCTGCCCTGCGAATCCCTGCAGCTGCATTCAATCGATCAGGAAGCGGAGGAGATTCAACACTGGGTGGACTGGGCCGTGCAGCACGGGTACCGCAGGATTCAGCTCATCGGTCACAGCGCCGGCAGTGTTTCCGTGGTGGCCTACCTCGACCGGTACGCCGACAGCCTCCCTGATGCCGTCACCCGAGCCATTCTGATCAGCCTCACCCATTTCGGCCCGAATCGACCGGCCGCTTTCGAAACCGCCGAGCTGGCCACCCGGGCACGCCAGCTGCTCGAGCAGGGCCGGAACGAGCCGGTGGAACTCGCACTGGCATTCTGCGAGAAATACCCGGCACGACCCAGTGACTACCTGAGCTATCTGAACTACAGCGCAGAGCGCATCCAGACAATCCTCGCCGAGTCGCCCGTGCAAACCCATGTGGTTCTGGGCAGCAAGGATTTCCGCATCGGCCAGCACTGGATCGAGCGGCTCAAAACCCACAGTGCCCGCGTCCGAGTCATCGAAGGCGCCAACCATTTCTTCGATCAGTCCCACGAGTTCGACCTGCTGGATACCGTAAGCGAGATCATCGAAGCCCCCTGAACTCGCCATGGCCTTCCGACCCCTATCCATCAACCACTACACGCTCGGCTTTCTGCTGCTGATCGCGCTGATGTTTACCGGAACGGCCTGGCTCGGCTTCCGCAGTATCGAGGATGCGGGCAAAAGCCTGGAACAGCATCGGTACCAGGCCGGCCACCAGGAGCTGAAGGAGTCGCTCGAAGCCTTGATCGCCGACCTGAACCGGCTGGCCGGTCAGCTTTCCGAATGGGACGAACTGTTTCAGCAGATCGATCAGCCGACCTATTACAGCTACTGGCGGCAACACCGCCTGCTTTCAGCCGGCAAGCTGCCGATCATGGTCGATCAGGCCGAGCTCTACGATGCCAGCGGAAAAGTCCTCGGCGAGTTCACCAACAGCCCCTTCCCCGTCCGTATCGACCCCAACACGCTGCACCCTGAACTGCGTATCGAGGGGCCAGGCATCTGGCTCTATCACTACCTGCCGCTGCGCCGTGGCCCGGACCAGCCGGTACGCGGCTGGCTCGGCTTGCGCATCGATCTGATCCCGGCGCTGCAACAGCGCTACGACTTTCGCGAACTGGACGAAACCAGCTTCAAGCTGCTGCCCGGTTCGGATGGCACCCTCAACACCGATCAGCTGCCACAACGCCTGGACTACAATCTCAAACCCAACCCGGGCGCCAGCGAACTGCTCGAGATCGTGCGCCGCTCGGTGTGGCAACTGGCCGCCGTCATCGGTCTGCTGTCGCTGCTGTTCTACATCCTGATGGCGCAGGTGCTTGGACGGCCATTGCGCAACATTTCACAGTACATTGACCGCCTGCATGACCGTGGGCAGGGACCGGCGGAACCGCCACGCTCGCTGCTGCCGATTGCAGAGCTGGAAAAGGTCCGCGCATCGCTGATCGCCTATGACGCCGACCTGCGCAAGGCACAGCAGGATCTGGGCCGCAAGAACCGCGCACTCTGGAAGCTGGCCCACCACGACGCACTGACCGGCATGCTCAATCGCCGGGCCTTCGACCGCGACTGGAACGATGCCCGCCAGCTGCTGCGTCGGAGGCGCATCGAAATCGGGCTGGTGCTGTTCGATGTCAACCGCTTCAAGGCCATCAACGACACCTACGGCCACCAGACAGGCGACGAAGTGCTCAAGGCCATCAGCCACAGCATCCAGTCCACGCTGCGTCAGGGCGAGCAGCTCTACCGCATCGGCGGCGACGAGTTCGCCAGCATCCTCATCGGCACCAGTGCGGAAGACATGCAACGCATCACCCAGCGCTGCCTGGATGCGATCGAGGCCTACGATTTCGATGCCCTCGGCCTGCGCGAGACGGTGCGTGTCAGTTGTGGCATCGCCTATTGCCCGGCCAACGACCACCAACGGCTCGACAAACTGCAGTGGCAGGCCGATGTCGCCGTCTACCAGGCGAAGAAACCGGGGCGCCACGGCCCGGTGCTGTTCGAAGACGGCATGGCCGATGGCAGCCAGTCGATCTTCTCTTCATGGATCAATGAGGCGGTGTATCAGGCGGTGACGCACGGCGAAGGCATCGTTCTCTATTACCAGTCCATCGTCAACACCCGTAGCCTCGACATCGACTACTACGAATCCCTGCTGCGCATCCGCCACGAAAGCGGTTTCATCCCGCCGTCACACATTTTTCCGATCGTCCAGTCCCGGCAGCTGGAAACCGCGCTGGACCGCAGCGTGATCCACGAACTGGCCCGCGACCTCGAAAACCGCAAGTTCCAGGGCATCAATGGCGTCTCCATCAACCTCGCCGCCGAGTCGCTGGTACAGCCGGAGCTGGTGGAATGGCTTTCGCCATTGCGCCCTTTCCTGTCGGATTACCGCATCACGCTGGAAGTGACCGAAACCTCCCTGATCACCCACTTGGGGGCAGCGTCCAAACACCTTGAAGCCCTGCGGGAACAGGGCTTCAAGGTGGCACTGGACGATTTCGGCAGCGGCTACTCCTCGCTGCTCTACCTGACCCGCATGCCGGTGGACACCATCAAGTTCGACATTGCGCTGATTCAGGGAATGGAAGACGAACGCATCCATCAACTGGTGCGCGAACTGGTACGCATGCTGTCGGGCCTGGGCTACGAACTGGTGGCCGAAGGCATCGAGACCAAGGAAAGCTTCGACCGCGTCATTGACGCCGGCTTCACCCATGCCCAGGGCTTCTACCTCGACACGCCGAAGCGGCATCACGGCAAGTTGCCGTCCTCCTGAAGCGCTGCAATCGACTGCCGCAGTTCCTCGCTCATCCGGCCGTTGCGCTCGATCAGGCGTACTGCCTCATCACCATAGCGGCGCACCCACTGCAACAGCACCGGGGCGCTGACGCGCATCGAGGACTCCAGCTGCCGTTGCAGACGCTGAAGGCCCTCGTCGGACAGACGCCGCTCACGCGATACGCCCGGTTGCGGCCGGCCACTCACGGCAGGCGGTAGAAATTGCGGTCGGCGTGATAGATCAGTCCGTCTTCCACCGCCTCGCCCTGGAACATCGCGCGGAACAGTTCATGCAGGGCTGCATTGCCATTCACCGCGTCGCCCTTGAAGTAGCTGTGCTCGCTGCCAACACCCGGTGCCGGGGTGACATCGATATATCCGGCATTGGGGCTGTCCAACCGCCGCAGGTAATGGCCGAGCCGCGCCTTCTGTTCCTGCCCCGGCTTGCGCCGGGAAGCACGCAGGGCAAAATCATTCTCGTTGATCACCACATACACCCGCCGGCGCACATCCAGCTGCCCCACCCATTGGCGATGGTCCGCGTTGTTGGCATCGGCCGCGACCAGACAGATGTTGTCGAACACCAGGCGGGAGGTGACATTGTCGCTGGTCTTCAGCGTGTACTTGAACACATAGTTGCCCATGCTGTGACAGAGCAGGCTGATGCGTATCGGGCACTCCTTCTCCAGCAGTCGGGTGAACCAGGCATCCGCCGCCTGACGGTTGTCGGGAAACTTGCGGTCCGCCCGGCGGCGCAATTCCCCCTTGCGCTTGCCGGTGAGCAGCGAATGATAGAACTGAATCTTGCCCACCGCCCGGTTCAGCGCCGTGGCCGAGGCCCGGGCATCGGCCTTGTCGCTGAGGTAGGCCGCGGCTCCCGACAGCTTGCCACCGCCATTGGCCGGCCAGGTAAAGGGCACCACGATCACATCATGCAGCGACTCGATCTCCCGTGCCGCCTGCAGAACATCTTCCACATCGTTGTTGTACCCGTGCACAAACAGCAGGATCGACCGCTGCTCCGTCTGTGCCTGCTCGAACAGCTCACAGGCCACCTGCAGACTGCCGTACCAGGGCTGCGTCTCATCGATATCCAGATCGAAACGCCGCTTCAGATCGCGCACCGCGGCCTTCGACAGGCGGTCTGCCACTTCCGACACCTTCCACGAACGCGTCGTTCGCTCCACCTTCATCAACCTCAGCTCATTGGGGCCTTCCGTGTTCGGTTTCTTGCCGAATTTCTTCAGTCCGCGGCCACCCTTGATGATCTCGCGATTGGTAATCAGGTACATGACGGTGACTCCCTTTCCATTGGGTGACCCCATGGTACGCCCATCCGCTTCCGGCGTGAACCGCAACGAACCGGGCTTGCACCGCCCGAAACGGCCGGGTGACGGCAACGGGATCTCCGGGGCGGATCAGCCGCGCCCGGAGCGCGGCGAAATGCGCTCAGCGCAGCCCGCAGGGCCGAGGCGCAGGGACGCGCCGAGTCATCGAACCACCGACAACATGCCGTTCGATTCCGCAGCAGCAAACCGCCACAGCCAAGAATGAAAACCAGAGGATGGGGAAGGAGGAGGAAGTGGTGCCCAGGGGCGGAATCGAACCACCGACACGAGGATTTTCAATCCTCTGCTCTACCGACTGAGCTACCTGGGCGTCGAACGAAGCGCGTATTAAATAGATTCGACCGGTTCGAGTCAAGCCGGAATTGGCCCGAACCGGCCGTGGTCAAGGCTCAGAGATCGCCCTCGGCACCGGCGGTGATGATGGAGTAGATGTTGTTGCGTACCTTGAGGCCGAGCTTCTGCAGCTCCTTCGGCAGACCCGCCTCGCCCATGGTCTTGTCCATGTTGAGGGTGATCAGCCAGGGTTGCCCGCTGTCGTCCTCGACCAGGGTGATGCGGCAGGGCAGATAACCGGCAAAGGCCATGCTGTGCTTGACCATTTGTGCGGCAATCAGCGCATCGCAGAACTGGAAGATTTCAATGCGGTTTGAGGTTCCGCCCATCGCCTTGACCTGTTCCGAAAGCGGCATGTGTCCAACCAGTTTGAAATTGAGGAAGTTGGCGCGCAGTTTCATCGAATCGATGGCGTCGTCGGAGGACACATCCTCGGCCACCTTGCACTTGATCATGTTCATGGCATCCTCGGAGCACTGCTCCGAAAGTTCGAACATCTCCTCGGCCTGCGCCTGAAGGCCGAAGCCCAGCAGCAGTGTGGCAATCAGCAGCTTTTTCATTCCGTTCCTCTCTTTTTCGTGGTTTTGTGATAGCGTGAGTGAGCTATTATCGTCCAAAATGCACCGCCGCTCCAATTTCCTTACCTTCTGCCAAGAGCACATCCGCCATGCCCGATCAATACCAACTGGTTCCGACCCGCCTGCAGGAACCGCTCGACAATGGCGATACGGTTTGCAACCTGTGCCTCTGGCGCTGCCGTTTACGCCACGGTCAGCGTGGCTTCTGCCAGGCCCATGTCAACCGCAACGGCACCCTCTACAACCTGTCCTACGGCATCATTTCGGCGATCGACCTGGAAGCCATCGAGCACAAGCCGGTGTACCACTACCGGCCGGGCAGCAAGGTGCTGTCGATCGGCAGCTATGGGTGCAATTTCCGCTGCCCGGGCTGCCACAATCTGGAGATTTCATGGGGCACCGAGGCGCTGGACCGGCTGGCCCGTGGAGAATCCACCGACGCCTGGGTAAAGCCTGAAGAGGTCGTTGCCCTGGCCCAACGCCACGGTGCCGAGGGTATCGCCTTCACCTATTCGGAACCGGCGGTGTGGCTTGAGTATGTGATCGATGTCAGCCGGCTGGCGCGCGAGGCGGGTCTGTACACCGTCTATGTTTCCAACAGCTTCGTCACCCACGAGGCACTGCAGGAGATGGCGCCCTTCATCGATGTACTCTGTTCCGACATCAAGAGCCTGTCGGACGATTTCTACCGCGAGATCTGTCCGGTCGGCGAGGTGTCGATGGTGCTCGAATCCATCGCCCAGGCGCGGGCGCTGGGCGTTCATGTGGAAACACGGACCAACATCATCCCCGGCAAGAACGACGACCCCGATGAACTGCGCCGCATCGCCGAATGGATACGCGATCACCTCGGCGCCGACAGCCCCTGGCATGTCACCCGCTTCTTCCCGGCCTACAAGCTCTCCGATGTGCCGGCCACCGACCCGGCCGTGATCGAGGCCGCGGCCGAGGCCGGCCGCGCGGCCGGGCTGAAGCATGTGTACGCCCATACCGACATCAGCTGCGACTGCGCAAGCGACAACCTGAGCGTGACCGACTGGCTGGGCAAGCCCGCCGAGGAAGTGATGTCGGTGAAGAAATGTGCCGCTTCCTGCTGCGGCGAGGAAGGCATCTTGGTCAAGAAATTCGAAAAGGAAGCCGGGCTGGTCAAGTAGCCTCCTCAAGCAGCGGGGCCAACGCCTCCAGCAACGCGTCGATATCCTCGGCCTCGTGGGCAGCCGACAGGGTGACGCGCAAGCGCGCCGTGCCCTCCGGAACCGTGGGTGGACGGATTGCGGTCACCAGAAAGCCCTGCTCGAACAGACGCTCGCTGAGGTTCAGGGCACGCCGGTTGTCGCCCACCGGCAGCGGTTGAATGGCGGTCGGTGAATCCATCAGCGGTATGCCTTTGGCCGCCGCCCCCTCCCGAAAGCGGGTGATCAGGGACCGCAGTTTTTCACGCCGCCAGCCCTCACCGCTGATCAGATCCAGACTGCGCATCACCGCTGCCGACAGGGCCGGAGGGGCAGCGGTGGTGAACAGGTAACTGCGGCCCCGCTGGATCAGCGTCTCGATCAGCGCCTCGCTGCCGGCGACAAAGGCGCCGAAGACACCCACCGCCTTGCCCAGCGTGGCCATCAGTATCGGCACCTGATGCGGATCCAGTCCGTCCTGTTCGCAGGAGCCGGCACCGGTCTCGCCCAGCACTCCGAAACCGTGGGCGTCATCGACCATCAGCCAGGCCTGATTCCGCTGTGCCAGCCGGGCCAGTCCGGGCAGGTCGGCGCGATCGCCATCCATGCTGAAGACGCCGTCCACCATGATCAGGCGTCGGCGCGCATCGCGCCGGCGCTCCAGCAACCGTTCCAGTTGCTCGAGATCGCCGTGTCGGTAACGCTGCAGTCGCGCTCCACTGAGCCGCGCTCCGTCGATCAGCGAAGCGTGGTTGAGCCGGTCCTGAAAAACCGCATCCTGACGGGTGCAGAGCGCCGTGGCCACGGCCAGATTGGCCATGTATCCGGTGCTGAACAGCAGGGCCCGCTCACGGCCGGTGAATTCGGCCAGCCGTTGCTCACATTCGGCATGAAGCTCACTGTGGCCGTTGACCAGGTGTGCCGATCCGCTGCCGACACCGTAGCGTTCCACTGCATGGCACAACGCCTCGCGCAGCTCGGGGTGTTGGGCGAGTCCGAGGTAATCGTTGCTGCAGAACACGCGGACATCCCTGCCGTCGATGCGCATGCGCGGCCCCTGGGGCGATGCGCTGATGCGCGGCCGCCGGTACAGTCCGGCGGCATGCAGCGCATCCAGTTCGATGCGCAGCGCCTCGTCCAGCGCGCCCATGGATCAGGCGGCGTTCTGACCGGTTTCGGAGTGCCTGACCGACTGCGGCCGGATGCCCAGCCGCTTGAACAGTTCCAGATCCTGGTTTTCCTTAGGGTTGGGGGTGGTCAGCAGCTTTTCGCCGTAGAAGATGGAGTTGGCGCCGGCATGGAAGCACAGGGCCTGCAGCTCGTCGCTCATGTCGCTGCGGCCTGCGGACAGACGCACCGCGGATTTCGGCATAAGAATCCGCGCCACGGCCACGGTGCGCACAAAATCCAGGGGATCCAGCGCATCGGTGCCATAGAGCGGTGTGTTCTCGACCTGAACCAGCAGGTTGATCGGCACCGATTCCGGATGCTTCGGCAGATTGGCCAGCTGGCGCAGCAGTTCGACCCGGTCTTCTTCCCCTTCACCCATGCCGACGATACCGCCGCAGCAGACATTGATCCGCGCTTCCTGCACATGGCGCAGGGTATCCAGCCGATCCTGATAGCTGCGGGTGGTGATGATCTCGCCGTAGTACTCCGGCGAGGTATCCAGGTTGTGGTTGTAGTAATCGAGACCCGCTTCCTTGAGGCGATGGGTTTGCTCGCGGGTCAGCATGCCGAGGGTGACGCAGGTTTCCATCCCCAGATCCTTCACCACCGAAATCATCTCGATCACCCGTTCCAGGTTGCGATCGGTGGGATTGCGCCAGGCCGCCCCCATGCAGAAACGGGTGGCGCCGTTGCGCTTGGCGTTGAGCGCCGCCTGCTTCACTTCCTCGACAGGCAGCAGGCGTTCCGGCTCCAGCTCGGTGTCGTATTTGGCGCTCTGCGGGCAGTAGGCGCAATCCTCGGGGCAGGCGCCGGTCTTGATCGACAACAGCGAACTGATCTGCACGCTGTTGGGATCGAAGTGCTGACGGTGTATGCTCTGGGCCTGGAACAGCAGGTCATTGAAAGGCTGGTCGAACAGGGCCTGAACCTCTTCGTGGGTCCAGTCGTGGCGCAGGGTGGTATCGGTCATGGACAAGGGTACCGGATAGGAAAAAGGCCCGACCAGTCTAGAGCAACACGGCGACGAGTCAATGCCGTCACAGGGAAGTCAGCCGCGATGAAACTCAATATCCGCCATTTCCTCGACCGCTGGGTCAATTCCGGGGATTGTCTGCTGTGCGGGCTCGATGCGGGGCCGCATCACAACCTTTGCAATCACTGCTGGAGCAGTCTGGCCCGCGTGCCACAGCCCTGTGTTCTTTGCGGGCTGCCCGCACCGCAGGGCGAAACCCTCTGCCCCCGCTGCCGACACCGCCCTCCAGCCTGGCAATGTCTGCGGGCACCACTGGTGTTCACTGGACCCACACGCCGCCTGCTGTTGCAACTCAAGTTCAGTGAACGCCTGATGATTGCCAATGCCTTCGCCTCGCGCCTGTGGCGTGAACTGGCGGACAGCGAAGTGGATGTACTGATGCCGGTGCCCCTGCACCGCGAACGGCTGTTCGAACGCGGATTCAATCAGTCCCTGCTGATCGCCCGGCAGCTGGCCTGGCGACTGGACAAACCGGTGGACCACCGCAGCCTGATCCGGACACGCGCCACCAGTGCCCAGTCCGGTCTCAGCCGCCGGCAACGCCTGGACAACCTGCGCCGCGCATTCAGCTACCGACCCGCGCGGCACTGGCGCAGGGTCGCCCTGATCGATGACGTGATCACCACCGGCAGCACCATGAACGCCTGCTGCCGCCAGCTGCTCAAGGGCGGCGTCGAAACCGTGGAAGTCTGGAGCATTGCCCGCACCCTCAAGGAGGACAGCTGAGCCTGGCCCATATCCGCGAAGAATGCTCCCACTGCGCTTCCTGCTCGCGGGTCCCTCCGTCCACAGGATATTCCCCTGCACACATCCTGCTCCCGCGCATCCCTGTGCCCGTAGGATAAGTACTTCCCTGTACAAAAAAAGCCCCTCCGGAGAGGGGCTTCAAAATCACAGCCTTGTTATCGACTGTTTGGTTGCAAATGCAGCTCAGGCCCTGCGTGCGCGACGGGCAAAACCGAAGCCCAGAAGACCCAGACCCAGCAGGCTGAACATGGCCGGCTCGGGGACATCAATCGCCATGGATACACGGGTTACAGCAAAATCATTGGTAATGAAATTGTTGGCCGAGGCACCAATGGTGACATTGGCCAGTCCCCAATCTTCAAAGACATCCAGGTCGGCCGCTGTAAAATCGTAAACAACATTGTAGATGGAATCCGCAGGTGAACTCTTATTCCACATAAAGTTATCCAACACCAGGGAATCGAGCGTTACACCGTTGTAAGCAACGACAGTGATATTGGTGATTTCCGGCTCCGGATCAATTGACAACAGATCAATCTCCAGGCTACCACCCAACCAGCCAGTAGATCCGCTTACGCCGCCCACGGCGTCTTCAGTGAGAGTGAAGCTGGCTGGAGCTGCTGCACCACCACCTGCATTCTCCATATCGAAGGAGAACAGAACCTGTTCATCCGGCCCGATAAAGGAATTGCTGTCATAGGTGCCAGCACCCGAGTATGTGTAAGTCTCATGGATGATTTCAGCCTGCGCAATATTGGCAATCAGCAGGGATCCCAAACCCACCATGGTGATCAGTGATTTTTTCATTTCTTTATATTCCTTTAGTCAGAGTTTTTGTTTCAACGCTCTTAGTGGAGCATATTTCGTGCCATAAAAATTCATGCCTTTAAATACAAAAACTTAAGGTCTTCATTGCCCATAAAGCTGGTTTTTGTAATATTTTTCTGACAGGTATGAAGGGATGCTGTAAGGAAAAGTTGACACCCATCATCTGCTCCGGTGCTACCATTGAGGCACTTCCAACAGCATTTATATCACCCGATGTCCCTGATTGACCAAATCGCCAATCGCGCCGAGCACCATTGTGAACTCTGTGGTTCCGATAGGGAGCTGGGCGCCTGGGCCGTCACTCCGACCGACGAGGACGATCCGGATCGTCATGTCTATGCCTGCGCCCTCTGTCGGGAGCAAATGAGCCACCCCGATCAGGCCGACCCGAATCACTGGCGTTGCCTCAATGACAGCATGTGGAAGCCGGTGCCCGCCGTACAGGTTGCCAGCTGGCGCATGCTTCACCACCTGGCCGGCGAGGGCTGGCCCCAGGATCTGCTGGACATGCTTTACCTCGATGAGGACACGCTGGACTGGGCCCACTCCGGCCTCCCCGTTGAAGAGACGGAGAATGCACACCGGGATTGCCACGGCCAGCGACTGGAAGCCGGCGACAGCGTTCTGCTGACCAAGGATCTGACCGTCAAGGGCGCGGGGTTTACCGCCAAGCGCGGTACGGCTGTGCGCAACATTTCGCTGGTGGCCGACAACCCCGACCAGATCGAGGGCCGTGTCAATGGCCAGCAGATCGTCATCCTGACCCGGTTCGTCAAGAAATCCGGATGATGGTAATCCGTGATCTGCGGCCCGGGGACTACCCCCAGGTCCGGGCCATCCACCAACAGGGGATCGACAGCGGCAACGCCAGCTTTCTTTCCCGCGCCCCGGACTGGGCGACCTTCGATCAGGCCAAGCTGCCTGTGTGCCGGCGGGTCGCCGAAGTGAAGAAGCGGGTCATTGCTTGGGCCGCCCTGGCCCCGTTGTCCAGCCAGTGCTTCTTTTCCGGTGTTGCTGAGCTGAGCCTCTATGTGGCAACCGATAGCCGGAACCAGGGGATCGGCACCGCCTTGATGACTGATCTCATCGACTGTTCGGAACGGCAGGGCCTGTGGACCCTGCAGGCACTGATCTTTCCGGAGAACACGGCCAGCATCGCCCTGCACCGCCGTCACGGCTTCCGCACGGTCGGCACCTGGCAGCGACCGGCACGAATGCCGGACGGCCGCTGGCGCGATGTGCAGGTCCTGGAACGGCGCAGTCGCGTCGTGGGTGTGGAGTGATGGCACGCAGCCTGATGCTGATCGGTCTGCTGCTGTTCCTGATCGGCGCCTTGCTGACGGTCTACCCCAACGCCTTTTCCTGGTTCGGCCGTCTGCCGGGCGATATTCGCATCGAGGATGAGAACACTCGGGTATTCATACCCATCACCTCCATGCTGCTGCTCAGTCTGCTGCTGAGCCTGATCTTCAACCTGTTCCGCTAGGCCCTCAGCTCAGGTAATAATTCAGCTCGATGGCGAAGAACACGACCGCGCCGACCCAGTGGTTGTGCAGAAAGGCCTGGAAGCAGTCCGCCGGTTCCCGGTAGCGGATGCGCCACTGCTCAAAAGCCAGTAACAGGGCCGCCAGCCACAGGCCGAGGAAATAGATGCCGGAGAACTCCAGATCGATACCGACCAGCACCAGGGTGACGATGAACAGGCCCTGCAGGATGCCGACGACCAGACGGTCGGCGTCACCAAACAGTATGGCGGTGGATTTGACGCCGATCTTTAGGTCATCCTCGCGATCGACCATGGCGTAGAGGGTGTCGTAGGCCACCGTCCACAGCAGGGTCGCCAGATACAGCAGCCAGGTGATGCGGTTGACTTCACCGGTTTGCGCCGCCCAGGCCATCGGCACCGCCCAGCCGAAGGCGGCGCCGAGAAACACCTGGGGCAGGTAGGTGTAGCGTTTGGTGAAGGGATACAGGGCCGCCAGCAGCACGCCGCCCAGCGACAGCTTGACGGTCAACGCATTGGTGGTCAGTACCAGCAGAAAGGCCAGCAGCGCCAGTACGGCAAAGACCAGAAGCGCTTCCTTCGGCTGCAGCCGTCCGCAGGTCAGCGGCCGTTCACGGGTGCGCGCCACATGGCAATCGATTTCGCGGTCGGCATAGTCGTTGATGGCACAACCCGCGCTGCGCATCAGCACCACGCCGGCCACGAACACGAACAGCAGCCAGGGATCGGGCGCGCCCCCACCGGCGATGGCCAGTGCCCACAGGGTCGGCCACAGCAGCAGGTAGATGCCAATGGGGCGGTCCAGCCGCACCAGCTGGGCATAGACCGCGAGTTTGTCCTTGATAGCGGGATTCATGCCGTATAAGGTCGATGAAAACCGTCATTTTATCATGCGGGGAGGCGGCATGATCCGTGAATTCGAAGGCATACGTCCGCAGATCGGCGACGAATGCTACATCGCCGAAAGCGCCGAGCTCATTGGCGATGTGGTGATCGGCGAACACAGCTCGGTGTGGCCGCAGGCGGTGATCCGCGGCGATGTCAACCGCATCCGCATCGGTCACAGCACCAACATCCAGGACGGCAGCGTACTGCATGTCAGCCACGCCGGAGAATACAACCCCGAAGGCGGGCCGTTGATCATCGGCGACCGGGTCACCGTCGGTCACAAGGCCCTGCTGCACGCCTGCCGCATCGGCGACGAATGCCTGATCGGCATGGGCAGCATCATCATGGACGACTGCATCGTCGAGGACCGGGTGATGGTCGGTGCGGGCAGCCTGTTGCCGCCCGGCAAGCGTCTGGAATCCGGTTACCTCTACCTGGGGAACCCCTGCCGACGGCTGCGCGCGCTGAGCCCGCGCGAGCTCGACTACCTGACCTACAGCGCCGAGCACTATGTGCGGTTGAAAAACCGTCACCGGGTCAGCCAGATTGAACACCAGCAATAGGAGCACGCAATGAAGGTATGGATCTGCATCGTCTGCGGTTTCGTCTATGACGAAGAGAAAGGCTTGCCCGAGGAAGGCATAGCCCCCGGTACCCGCTGGGAAGATGTACCGGAAGACTGGAAGTGCCCCGACTGCGGCGTCGGCAAGCAGGACTTCGAGATGCAGGCGATCTGAAACGCCGCCGGAGCCATTTTACAGCAGAATCATGTTGTCGCGGTGGATCAGTTCCTCGTCGTCGCGGTAGCCGAGGATATCGGCGATGCGCCCACTCGGCTGCCCGATGATGCGCGCCGCCTCGTCCGCTGAATAATTGACCAGGCCCCGCGCCACCTCACGGCCATCCGGAGCGCGACAGGACACCACCTCGCCACGCTTGAAATCGCCCGATACCGCGCGCACGCCCACCGGCAAC
>JALSKD010000144.1 GCA_026989015.1 Gammaproteobacteria bacterium | reverse complement strand
CTGGCCCCGGTGCTGCTGTGGCTGCTGCTGCTGATCGTGATTCCGCACATCGACCTGATGGTGATGTCGCTGAAGGCGGAAAACGATGTGGGTGACCTGGTCTGGTCGCTGGACAATTACCGCACCTTCTTCGAGGAGAAGATCTACTGGCTCACCTTCGTGCGCACCGCGGTGTATGCGATCCTGACCACCTTTCTGACCTTTCTCATCACCTTTCCGATCGCCTTCTACATCACCAAGGTGGTGAAGCTGAAATACAGCGGTTTCCTGACCATCCTGCTGCTGGTGCCCTTCTGGGTCAGCGAAATGGTGCGCATCTACGGCTGGATGATCCTGCTGCGCGAGAGCGGTGTGTTCAACCAGTTCCTGCTGTGGCTGGGGGTCATCGATCACCCGGTGGAAATGCTGTACAACGATGTCAGCATGGTGATGGGGCTGGTCTACACCACCATGCTGTTCATGGTGGTGCCACTGATTTCCTCGCTGGAAGGCCTCGATGACGGACTGATCGAGGCGGCCTACGATCTGGGGGCCTCCAAGTGGGTGATCTTCACCCGCATCGTCATTCCCTACATCATGCCGGGCATCGTCTCCGGCTCGATCGTGGTGTTCATGCTCACCCTCGGCAACTACCTGACGCCGAACCTGATGGGCGGCAAGAACTCGTTGTGGTTCACCGAGCAGATCTACAATCAGTTCATCGCCAGTTTCAACTGGAACCAGGGCGCGGCCTTCGGCTTCCTGCTGCTGATGCTGTCCTCGCTGATCATCTGGATCGGCCTGCGGCTGTCCGGCCAGAACCTGTCGAAGGCGCTGACATGATCCGCAGCATCCCCACCGGCCGTACCTACCGCTGGGCCTTCACCGCCTATGTGCTGCTGTACTTCCTGTTCCTGTTCATGCCGCTGGTGATCACCAGCATCCTCGCCTTCAACGACTCCGACTTTCCCGGGCTGCCGTGGCAGGGGTTCACCCTGGACTGGTTTCTGGCCGACGGTGACGACCGGGTCGGCATCTTCCATGATGACCGCAACCTGTCGGCGCTGTGGGTCAGCATCCAGACCGCCTTTGCGGTGTCCATCCTGTCGCTGATCCTCGGCACCATGGCTGCCTTCCTGTTCGAACAGGAGCAGTTCCGTTTCAAGCAGGGACTGTATTTTCTGGCGCTGGCGCCGCTGGTGATCCCGGGTGTCATCCTCGGCATCTCGATCCTGCTGGCCAGCAACAGCGCCGGGCTGTACATCGAGGAACACTTCGGCATCGACATCGGCTGGCTGAGGCCCAGCTTCACGCTGGTGGTGCTGGGACAGATGTCCTTCATCGCCACCTTCGTCATGCTGGTGGTGTCGGCGCGGCTGCGCAAGTTCGATGCCTCGCTCGAAGAAGCGGCGCTGAATCTCGGCGCCACCCGCGCCGAAGTGATCCGGCTGATCACCCTGCCCTATCTCAAGCCGGCACTGATCGGCGCCGGTTCGGTGGCTTTCCTGATGAGTTTCGAGAACTTCAACACCACCCTGTTCCTCATAGGCTCCGACACGACACTGCCGGTATCGCTCTACCTGCAGGTGCGCGACGGCAGCACTCCGCTGATCAACGCCATCGCCTTCGTGCTGATCGTGTCCACCTCCACGCTGGCGTTGATCAATCTGTTGCTGACCCGGCGGCAGCAGGACTGAGCGCATCGACGTCCACGCGGAAACCGTGGCGGACGAGAAAATCCAGCAGTTGCGGTGAGTGTTGCTCTATCCTGTCCACCGAGGCATGGCGTGCGCCGGACACTGTCAGCAGATCCAGGTCGGCGCGTGGGCAGGCAGCGATCAGATCCCGGGCATCGCTGATCGGCACTACCCGGTCGGCATCACCATGGACCAGCAGAACCGGCGCCTTCACGCGGCAGACGGTATGAATCGGCGCGATGGCATCGAAACGCTGCCCGATGATCCATTCGACATAACGCAGCACCGCGCGCAGCAACCACTCCGGCAAGGGCCAGCGCTTCAGTTCCCTGCGCATCACCCGTTCCGGATGGGCGAATACGGATACCGCGATCACCGCTTCGATGTCGTCACGCTGTGCGGCGGTCAGCAGCACGGCTCCGGCCCCGATCGAATGACCCAGCAGGGCGAGCTTTCCACGGGCGTGGCCAGACCGGGCCTTGAGCCAGTCGATGGCCCCGTGGAGATCTTCGGCGAAACGCGGCAGCGAGGAATGGCCATGGCCGTCGCTGAGCCCGTGGTTGCGCGCGTCGAACAGCACTACCTCCATTCCGGCACGGTGAAACGGCAGAGCCAGCGGCAGCAGCATTTCCATGTTGGCGCCCCAGCCGTGCAGCAGAATGATGCGGTCCGCCTCGGCCGAGGCGGAAGGAATCAGCCAGGCTCGCAGTTGACGGCCGTGCCGCGTGGGAATGTTCACGGCCTTGAATGGCAGCCGAAGATCGGCCGGCGTGCCCCGTTCCCGCACGCGCGGCGCGCGAAAACCGAGGTGTATGGCGATGACGAACAGCAGCGCCAGCCCCAGGAGCAGCAACGGGATGATCAGAACAAGACTCATGACGGCGGCAGGCGATCCGAACGGTGGAGATCAATCGACCTCCACCGCTGGCGTCGGTTCCGTCAGAACTGTGGCGGCGGCAGGAACTTCTGCTGCTGCTCTTCGACCAGCTGCGGCGGACAGGCGATGGGCTGCAGTTCGAACACGCGTTCGATGCGTGCCCCGGCGGGAAGGTCGGCGCTGACCGTGCGCGCGGCGAGGAACTGCTCGGCCATCGACAGCAGTTGCCGGACCACCGCCAGCTCCTGGCGCAGGATGGCGGCCACCACCTCCGGTTCGAAACCGGCGGCATGGTGCAGTAGCGCGGCGCGACGCCAGGTGGCCGGCAACTGAGCCACCGCCGGCTGGGCGCGCTGCTGCTCCAGCAGCACCTGCTTGGCCTCGATCTCCGGCAGCTGCTCCGGCACCCCGATCAGGTCTTCGACCTTGAGCACCTCGTCCGGCTGGTAGAATTCGTAGAGGTCGGTGTCGATGTCCTCGTCCTCGATTACCTCCTCGGTGCTGATTGCCAGGCGCCGCTGGCGGCTCTGTTCCACCTCGCGATCCAGTTGATCGATGGCCAGCTGGTGCAGCCAGGCACGCAGATCCAGATCCTCCGGCTTGTCCGCGCGCTGCTCCCAGGAGGCGACCAGCACGGCATCGACCAGTTCGTCGGGCAGGATGTCGTCGGGACGCAGATCGTCCATCGCCTGCAGGTAGGTAATCTCGCGGCGCGCGAAATCGTAGAGATCGTCTAGGTGCGGCTGCACAAGACGGAACCAGTCGGCCGGATCGTCGGCGGCCAGTTCCTGTTCCCCTGTTGCGGCAGCTTCCGCGCGCAGATCCAGCTTCTGGCGTCGGTTCTTGCGCTTCCAGGCGTGCTCGTTCTTGAGGCGGCTCTTGTAGCGCAATGCCTGACGCTCCAGCTCGTCGAAGACCTTGCGTACCAGCACCGCGGGTTCGCTGCCTTCCTCGTCCGCGGAGATGATCTTGTGCAGTACATGCAGCGTTGCGCCAAAGCGGTAAAGGTCTTTTTTCTGGTTGTGTTTCTGCAGCGTGGCCTTGATGCTGGCGTCCTTCTCCGCCAGCGGGCCCAGCTTGTGTTCGAGCCGCTCCGCCTGCTCGCGGATCAGCGGCTTGAGGGATTTCTTCTCGGCCTTGTCGAGGCCCTGGTAGCTGACATGCAATCTCATGGCTCTGTCCTTTATTGTTGTTGATCGATGGCTGCAAGCCTAACCGAGGCATGAAACCGGTTCCGTCACGGAGGTGACAGCCGCGGTGGATCGGCAGTACCATGGCCCCTCCGCAACACGACAGGTAAAGACCATGCGCACACTGTTCAAGACCCTGACCGCTGCCCTGCTGTTCATCGGCCTGATGCCACCGGCCCAGGCCGGCATGATCGCGACACCCGACGCCAGTCGCCTGCCTGCCGCCGGAATGCAGAATGCGCGGGAAGCGCTGGTGCGGCAACTGACCGATCTGGGCGTGGAAGCCGCCGAGGCGCGCGCACGCGTTGCCGGTCTCGATGACGCACAGATCGCCGAACTGAACCGCAGGATTGCGGATCTGCCCGCCGGGGCCGATGCCGCCGGCATTCTGCTGACGGTGTTCATCGTGTTCGTGATCACCGATGTGATCGGCGCCACCGATATCTTCCCCTTCATCCATCCGGTGAATACCAAGTAGAGCCCGTTGGCCGTGGCCGGCCTGATGCCTGCCCGCCTGCTGCTGTTGTTGGCTCTGCTGGTGCTGGCCGCCTGCGCCACGCCGCCGCAGACGCTGGAGCTGCGGCGGGCGCCACCGCCGGATCTTCCGCCCCGCGTCGAGCTGGCTGATACCCCCTTCTATCCGCAGACCCGTTATCAGTGCGGGCCCGCGGCGCTGGCCACTGTGCTCAACCGTGATCGACAGCGCATCACCCCGGAGGCGCTGGTGGGTCAGGTTTATGTGCCGCAACTGAAAGGCAGCCTGCAGGCCGAGATGATTGCAGCCGCCAGTCGTCAGGGGATGCTGGCCATTGAGCTGGATGGCCGCCTTGACAGCCTTCTGCGCGAGCTGGCCGCCGGCCATCCGGTGCTGGTATTGCAGAATCTGGGGTTTTCGCTCTGGCCCTTCTGGCATTACGCGGTGATCATCGGCTATGACCTGCCATTGCAGCGGCTGCTGCTGCGTTCGGGACAGACGCGGCGGATGCAGCGCAGTTTCGCCCTGTTCGAGCGCACCTGGGACCGCGCCGGGCGCTGGGCGCTGGTGATTACGGATCCGGCGGATCCGGCGGTCAGTGCCGGGCAGGATGCCTTTGTGCGCGCGGCGCTGAGGCTGGAACGCTCGGTCTCGCCGGCAGGCGCGACAGCAGCCTGGCAGGAGGCCGTCAGGCGCTGGCCGGAGGCCTGGCTGCCCTGGTTCGCGCTGGGCAATGGCTTGTTTGCGGCCGGTGATCCGGCCGGCGCGCGCCAGGCGCTGGAGAGGGCGGTGGCCGTCGATCCGCAGCGCGCCGACGGCTGGAACAACCTGGCCTGGGTGCTGCACCGCCTGGGCCAGGCGGAGGCCGCCCGCGCGGCCATCGACCGTGCCCGCGCCCTGCGACCCAGCGATGCCGAGATCGAGGACAGCTACCGGAGCATCGTCGGTGACTAGGGCGCCCCGGCTGGCCTAGAGCGCGAATTCCACCGCCACCGACTTGCCGCGCTCGGCCGAGGCCACATAATCCGGCATCCGGTCGAAATTGAGGTAGCGGTAGATCTCCGGCGCCATGCTGTCGATCGTCTGCGCGTATTCCATGTATTCCTCGACCGTTGGCAGGCGGCCCAGCACGGCGGCGATGGCCGACAGCTCGGCCGAGGCCAGATAGACATTGGCGCCCTGCCCCAACCGGTTCGGGAAGTTGCGGGTGGAAGTGGAGACCACGGTGCTGTTGGGCGCCACCCGTGCCTGGTTGCCCATGCACAGCGAACAGCCGGGCATCTCGGTGCGTGCTCCGGCGGCGGCGAAGATGTTGTAGTAGCCTTCCTCGCGCAGCTGAGCCTCGTCCATCTTGGTCGGTGGTGCGATCCACAAGCGGGTCGGGATGATGCCGCCGGCCTGTTGCAGCAGCTTGCCAGCGGCGCGGAAATGACCGATGTTGGTCATGCAGGAGCCGATGAACACTTCGTCGATGGTGTCGCCGGCCACTTCCGACAGCGGCTTGATGTCGTCCGGGTCGTTGGGGCAGGCGAGCAGCGGCTCGGTGATGCTGTTCATGTCGATCTCGATCACTTCGGCGTACTCGGCATCGGCATCGGCGCGCATCAGGCCGGGGTTTTCCAGCCATTCCTCCATGGCGCGGGCGCGGCGCTCCAGCGTGCGCTTGTCTTCATAGCCGTTGTCGATCATCCAGCGCAGCATGACGATGTTGGAGCGCAGGTATTCGGCCACCGAATCTTCCGACAACTCAATGGTGCAGCCGCCGGCGGACCGTTCGGCGGATGCGTCGGAGAGCTCGAAGGCCTGTTCCACGGTCAGGTTGGGCAGGCCCTGGATTTCCAGGATGCGGCCGTTGTAGACATTCTTCTTGCCCTTTTTCTCGACGGTCAGCAGGCCACGCTGGATCGCCGCGTAGGGAATGGCATTGACCAGATCGCGCAGCGTGATGCCGGGCTGCATCTCACCGGTGAAGCGCACCAGCACCGATTCCGGCATGTCCAGCGGGATCACGCCCAGTGCGGCGCCAAAGGCCACCAGTCCGGATCCGGCCGGGAAGGAGATGCCGATCGGGAAGCGGGTGTGGGAGTCACCGCCGGTGCCCACGGTGTCGGGCAGCAGCATGCGGTTCATCCACGAATGGATGACTCCGTCGCCGGGGCGCAGCGAAACGCCGCCTCGGGTCTGTATGAAATCGGGCAGCGTGTGCTGGGTCTCGATGTCCACCGGTTTGGGGTAGGCGGCGGTATGGCAGAAGGACTGCATCACCAGATCGGCGGAAAAACCGAGGCAGGCCAGTTCCTTGAGCTCGTCACGGGTCATCGGGCCGGTGGTGTCCTGGGAGCCGACGGTGGTCATGCGCGGTTCACAGTACTGTCCCGGACGCACGCCGGCTACGCCACAGGCCTTGCCGACCATTTTCTGCGCCAGGGTGAAGCCCTTGCCGGAGTCCTCCGGGTCGCCGGGCCGGCGGAACACACGGCTGTGGTCCAGGCCCAGGTTCTCCCGCGCCTTGTCGGTGAGGCTGCGACCAATGATCAGCGGGATACGGCCGCCGGCGCGCACCTCGTCGAGGATGACATCGGTTTTCAGTGCGAACTCGACCAGGGTATCGCCAGCCGCGTTGGTGATGCGGCCCTCATGGGGGCGGATGGTGATGACATCGCCGGTCTCCAGCGCATCCACCGGGCATTCGATGGGCAGCGCACCGGAATCTTCCAGCGTGTTGAAGAAGATGGGCGCGATCTTGCCGCCGAGCACCACGCCGCCCTGGCGCTTGTTGGGCACGAAGGGGATGTCCTGCCCCATGTGCCAGAGCACCGAATTGGTGGCCGATTTGCGCGAAGAGCCGGTGCCCACCACATCACCCACATAGGCCAGCGGGTGTCCTTTCTCCTTGAGCTTGTCGAGGGTGCTGATGGGACCGATCTCACCGGGCTTGTCGGGGGTGATGCCCGGTCGCTCGTTCTTCAGCATGGCCAGCGCGTGCAGCGGGATGTCGGGACGCGACCAGGCGTCCTGCGCCGGAGACAGGTCGTCGGTGTTGGTTTCGCCGGGGACCTTGAACACGGTCAGGGTGATGGCCTCGGGCACTTCGGGCTTGCGCAGGAACCATTCGGCATCGGCCCATGACTGCATCACCGCCCGGGCGTTGTCGTTGCCGGCCTTCGCCTTCTCGTCGACATCGTGGAAGGCATCGAAGATCAGCAGCGTGTACTTGAGCTGTTCGGCGGCCAGTTCGCCGAGACCGTCGTCATCGAGCAGGTCGATCAGCGGCTGGATGTTGTAGCCCCCCATCATCGTGCCGAGCAGCTCCACCGCGCGGCGTCGGTCGATCAGAGGCGATTCGGCCTCGCCACGGGCCAGCGCGGCCAGAAAGCCGGCCTTCACATAGGCGGCCTCATCGACGCCGGGCGGTACCCGGTCGGTGATGAGGTGGAGCAGGTAGTCCTCCTCGCCCGCGGGCGGCTGTTTCAGCAGCTCGACCAGTTCCGCCACCTGGGCGGCGCTCAACGGCAGCGGGGGAATGCCCATGCGGGCGCGTTCTTCGCTATGTTTGCGGTAGGCTTCGATCATGACGAACCTCGTTGGCTTGTTTGCAAACAAACTAGCAAACCCTCAGGCATTCGTAAAACAGATACTTTTCATTCTAAGCATGATATTTTTGCATGTATGGATCTGACCCTGTCCCGTTCCTTCGTAGAGGTGGCCCGCAGTGGGTCGCTGACCCGCGCCGCGGGCCGGCTTGGCATCACCCAGTCGGCCCTGTCGCGGCGCATCCAGCACTTCGAAGCGCAGTTGGGCGCCCGCCTGCTGGTGCGCGGGCGTCACGGCATCGAGCTGACCGAGGAAGGCCGCATCGCCTTCGAGGCGGCACAGCGACTGCTGGCGGCCTGGCAGCAGCTGAAGGAAGAGATCGCCCTGCATCAGGGTCTGGAATCGGGTCAGGTACGCATCGGCGGCGGCGCCACCGCCGTATCCTTCATCCTGCCGCCGGCCATTGCCGCCTTCCAGCGTCAACACCCCCGGGTACTGTTCCAGCTCAAGGAAGCCGGCAGCAGCGAAATCGCCGAGGATGTGCTCAATGGACAGCTGGAGCTGGGCATCGTCACCCTGCCGCTGCGTTCACAGGAACTGACGGCTCGCTCGCTGATCGATGACGACATCGTGCTGGTGGCGCGGCGAGATCACCCGCTGGCGCAGCAGCGGCCGCTGCGGGTCCGTGATCTGCGTGGCGAAGGCTTTGTCGGTTTCGAGGCCGGCACCGCCCTCCGGCAGTTGATCGACAATGCCCTGCGTGAAGCGGGTCTGGAGCTGCAGGTGGTGATGGAGCTGCGCTCGATTCCGTCGATCCTGCGCATGGTGGCCACCACCGGCCACCTCGCCTTCGTCAGCCGTCTGGCTCTGGCCGATGCCCGCGACATCGTCGAGTTGCCGGTACAGGGCCTGCACATCCGCCGACGGCTCGCGGTCATATCCCGCGCCCGCGGCCAGCTCTCCGCCGCGGCACGGGCTTTCGAGGAAAGCCTGTTGCGGCATGCTTGAGCACCACCCGGTCCCGAACGCTCAACGGCTTCCCGGACAGGCCTTTTCAAACATGCCCGAGGAGAGGATCTCCAGAAACCCCCTCGCCTGCGGTGACAGGAACTTGCCCTTGCGGATCACCGCGCCATAGACCTGGGTGGGGAAATAGTCGCTCAGTGACGTGGCCCAGAGCTTTTCCTCGCCGGTGATGCACAGGCAGGAGACGATGGAAATGCCCAGCCCCTGCTCCACATAGGTCTTGATGACTTCCCAGCCGCCCACTTCCAGCGAAACCTGATAGGGGATGCCGTGCTCGCTGAAGATGCGGTCCACCCGCCGCCAGGTCGAGAGCTCGCGCGGCGGCAGAATCAGCCCGTAAGGCGAGATGTCTTCGAGGGTGATGTCTTTCTTGCCGGCCAGTGGATGATCCGGTGGCGTGATCAGCACCGGTTCATATTCGAACAGGGGTTCGAACACCATGTCGTCGCTGTCGGTGGCGGTGCCGACGGCAAAATCGACCACATCGGACTTGAGCAGTTCGCGGCCGGTCTTGCCGGTGTTGTTGGACAGCTTAATGTGGATGCCCGGAAACTGCTCCCGGAAGTGCTGCAGGTACTTGGGCAGCAGGTACATGCAGGCGGTCTGTCCGGCGGTGATGTGCAATTCGCCGCTGTCGGAGCGGCCGGCCAGGCTGTTGAAATTGTGTTCCAGGTTATCGATACCGTTGATCAGCGGCTTGGCCAGCTTGTACAGCACCTCGCCATCCGGTGTCAGGTTGATGACCGGGCCACGTCGCTCGAAAACCTGCACCCTCAGCTCCCGTTCCAGCGCGCGGATCTGCAGCGACACCGTGGGCTGGGACAGAAACAGCTCCTCGCCGGCCCTGGAAATGCTCTTGGTTTCCACCGCCTTGCAAAAGGCGCGCAATTGCTTGAGGCGGTTCTGTTTGTAACTGGGCGGAGAAATGCTCATGATGTGCCCCCTCGGTAATGGCCGCGTGCTGTGTTGAAGTCCCGGGAAAGTATAACGCCCTTGTGGAAAAGAGGGCTTAAAAAGGCGCCGCCGGAAGCGGCGCAACGGACATTGAGGAGTCAAAACCTTGGGTGTCCGAATGATAGGCAGCAGCGGGGGATCTGCAAGGCAGGATCTAGAAGTTGTTCAACTAAGCACATTCGAGTTTCGACAAGCGGACGAACGGCGCTGTCAGGGTGAGATCCGCTCCACGGCCAACGCCACGCCCTGGCCGCCGCCGATGCACAGGGTGGCCAGGCCACGGCGCAGGTTTTCGCGTTTGAGACCGTGCAGCAGGGTGACCAGGATGCGGGCGCCGGAAGCGCCGATCGGGTGGCCAAGGGCGATCGCGCCGCCACAGACATTGACCTTGCCCGGGTCCCAGCCGAGCGCCTGATTGACCGCCAGCGCCTGGGCGGCGAAGGCTTCGTTGGATTCGATCAGGTCGAGGTCGTCGACGGTCCATCCGGCCTTTTCCAGACAGCGCCGGGTGGCGGGGATGGGTCCGCTGCCCATGAATTCCGGGGCCACGCCGGCGCTGGAGAAGGCGACGATGTGCGCCAGCGGCTGCAGGCCCAGTGACCGCGCGCGAGAGGCGCGCATCATCAGCACGGCGGCTGCGCCGTCGTTGATGCCGGAGGCGTTGCCTGCGGTCACCGCGCCCTCGCCGCGGAACGCCGGTCGCAAGCCGGACAGGGTTTCGGCCGTGGTGCCGGGCCGCGGGAACTCGTCGCGGTCGAAGATCAGCGGGTCGCCCCTGCGCCGGGGAACGGTCACCGGTGTGATCTCTTCGGCGAACAGCCCTGACTGTTGCGCGGCCCCGGTTTTCTGCTGCGATTCGGCCGCGAAGGCATCCATCGCCGCGCGGTCGATGCCTTCCCGTTCGGCCAGCCGTTCCGCCGTTTCGCCCATGTGAATGTCCTCGATGGCGCACCAGAGGCCATCCACCAGCATCGAATCGCGGAGAGGCCAGTCGCCCAGCTTCTGACCCTCGCGGGAGCGGGGAAGTACATGGGGCGAGCGGCTCATGTTTTCCTGGCCTCCGGCAACGATGATATCGGCTTCGCCCAGCGCCAGTGCCTGCCAGGCCAGGTGCACGGCCTTCAGGCCGCTGCCGCAGACCTTGTTGAGGGTCATCGCCGGTACGCTGTCGGGGAGGCCAGCCAGCAGTGCTGCCTGGCGTGCCGGGTTTTGCCCTGCCCCGGCGGTGAGCACCTGGCCGAGGATGACCTCATCGATGGCGTTCGACGCGACATCCGACTGAGCCAGCAGTGCGCGGATGACGGTGGCGCCGAGTTCCGGGGCGTCCACGGAAGACAGGCTGCCACCAAAGGCACCGATTGCGGTGCGTGTTGCATGGGTGATGACGACGGGGTCACTGACGGTCATGGGGCAGGCTCTCGATAGTGATTATTGAAGAAAACTCGGTCTCCGCGAGGGACGCTGGCTTGCGACCTCGCGGAGGCGCTGATAGCGTGAATCGAAACCATCGCCACTGCAAGTCCGTTGTGAAATGAACGAGTATCTGAACCTTGACCGTTACCGCGTCGCGCGGCCGTTCAAACAATTCGTCGATGAACAGTTGCTTCCGCCTCTGGGCAAGCCGGAGGAAGCATTCTGGCAGGGCTTCGAGAATCTGCTGGATGCGTTCATCGCAGACAACCGTGCACTACTGGAGACACGGGACCGGCTGCAGAAAAAAATCGACGACTGGCACCGTGAATTCGACTGGACCGATCAGAATTTCGAGCGCTACCGATCCTTCCTGGAATCGATCGGCTACCTTCACCCTACTCCGGCACCATTTCAGGTGGATGTCGATGATGTCGATGAGGAAATCGCCTCCATCGCGGCACCGCAACTGGTGGTGCCAATCAACAATGCCCGGTTTGCGGTCAATGCCGTCAATGCCCGTTGGGGCAGTCTCTACGATGCCCTCTACGGCAGCGATGTCATCGAGGATTCCGGTGATACCGCCCGTGGAGCCGAATACAACCCGGCAAGGGGTCGCGCCGTGTTCAATTTCTGTGCCCGCTGGATGGATCGGGCGTTGCCGCTGGCAGCCGGCTGTCATGGCGAGGCCGTGGACTACCGCAGCCAGGGGAACCGGCTCGAAGTCGAACTGGCCGATGGCCGTGTCACCGGCTTTCGCTCCGCCGAATACCGGGGTGAGCGGGAAGAGGATGGTGCACGTGTCCTGCTGCTGCGCCATCACGGCCTGCATGTCGAGTTGTGGATCGACCGGCACCATGCCGTCGGCCGGGCGCACCCGGCCGGACTGCGCGACATCCAGCTCGAAGCGGCGGTGACGGTGATCCAGGACGGCGAGGATTCGGTGACCGCCGTCGATGTGGAAGACAAGCTCGAGGTCTATGGCCACTGGCTGGGGCTGATCCGCGGCAACCTCGAAGTGGAGATGGAAAAGAACGGCCGCCGCTTCACCCGCCGGATGAACCCTGACCGCCGCTACAGGTCACCGGATGGAGACAGCCTCCGCTTGCCCGGTCGGGCGCTGATGCTGCTGCGCAATGTGGGGCTGCACATGATGACCGACCTGCTGCAGGACGCCGATGGCCGGGAGGTGCCGGAAGGCATCGTCGATGCGGTGATCACGGTGCTGATCGCGCTGCAGGATGCGGGCCACAACAGCCGCACGGGCAGCATCTACATCGTCAAACCGAAGCTGCACGGGCCCGACGAAGTGGCTTTCTGTTGCGCACTGTTCGATGCGGTGGAAGACTTGCTGGGTCTGCAGCGCAACCGCATCAAGATCGGCGTGATGGATGAGGAGCGCCGCACCAGCGTCAACCTGGCCGCCTGCATCGCGGCCGCGCGCGAGCGCATCATCTTCATCAACACCGGGTTTCTCGACCGCACCGGCGACGAAATCCACACCAGCATGCAGGCCGGGCCGGTGCTGCCCAAGGGAGAGATGAAGACCGCTCCGTGGATGCTGGCCTACGAGGACTGGAATGTGGACACAGGCCTGGCCTGCGGCCTGGACCGGGTCGGGCAGATCGGCAAGGGCATGTGGGCCGCGCCGGATGCGATGAAAGCGATGGTGGAGCAGAAGATCGATCATCCGCGGGCCGGCGCCAGCTGCGCCTGGGTGCCCTCGCCCACCGCAGCGGTACTGCATGCCCTGCACTACCACGAGGTGGATGTGAAGGCGGTGCAGGAGCGGCTGCGCGGAAAGGCAAGAGCGCGGTTGGACACCCTGCTGCAGATACCGCTGTTGCCGTCCGGCCGGGAACTGGAGGCGAGCGAAATACAGCAGGAACTGGAAAACAACGCCCAGGGCATACTCGGGTATGTGGTGAAGTGGATCGATCGCGGGATCGGCTGTTCCAAGGTGCCGGACATCCACGATACCGGGCTGATGGAGGATCGGGCCACGCTGCGCATCTCCAGCCAGCACATCGCCAACTGGTTGGAACAGGGGCTGTGCGACGCGCAACAGGTGGTCGAAACCTTTCAGCGCATGGCGCAGGTGGTGGACCGGCAGAACGCGGACGACCCGCTGTACCGGCCGATGGCACCGGGTTTCGACGGCGCCGCCTTTCGCTGCGCGCTGGAGCTGGTGATGAAAGGCGTCGAGTCGCCCAACGGCTATACCGAGGCCACTCTGAGGCGCTACCGCCGGGCGGTCAAGAACGCAGGTTGAACGCTTCGGGTCGGCTGAGCAGGTCAATGAACAGCGCCGCGCCCAGGCGCGCGGCGGCGGTCTCCACCGTGAGCGCGTCGGGCCGTTCGAAGGTAAACCCCTGCCGGGAGACCACCGGTCCGCGGTCGATGGACTCAGTCATCCGGTGCAGGGTCACGCCGAAATCGCGCACCCCGGCGCGCAGCTGGTCCCCCACGGGGTCGAAACCCGGCCATTCCGGCAGCAGTGAAGGGTGCAGGTTGATGGCGGCGATGCGCGCCGCGTCGAGCACCGATTGCGGCAGGCGCCGGGACCAGCAGGCCACCAGCAGCAGGTCCG
>JALSKD010000143.1 GCA_026989015.1 Gammaproteobacteria bacterium | reverse complement strand
CCGTGCATCTGGCCGATGTCTGGGTCAACCGGGAACTGCAGGGCAGTGGTGGCGAACGCTTTCAGCTGCTTTACGATCCGGAAGCGCTGGAAATGATGGATGTCGATGAAACCCATTTGCCGGAACTGTGGGAACAGGCGCAACAGGAAATCACCGAGGTGACCCGGCAGTTTTTGAGGCAGTGATGGGCGGACGCAGTTAGATCGCCGGTATACGCTTTTATGGTAGATCGGCTGCGGGCACAAAAAAAGCCCCGGCCGAAGCCGGGGCAATGCACTTCACCACATCCATGTGCTGGGTTGCTGTCGTTGGTGGGTCAGTCGTGGTCTTCGGATTCGACTTCGACTTCGACTTTGTCGATGACGCCATCGGCCGGGTATTCGTCGACCAGCTTGGCGTAGCCCTGGCCATCGATGGCGCTCCAGAAGTCGGCGGGGGGCGGGATCATGTGGTCCATGCTCATGTACGCCATGCTGATGTCGAAGCTGATGCCGAACAGGGTGATGGTCATGTTGTCCAGGTCGTAGCTGTCGACCGGACCCTTGAGCTCGGCATCATCCATGTCTTCGGGCTTGAGTTCGTAGGCGTTGATGACGCCGCTGCCGTCATCGAAGGCTTCGACTTCGACGAAGTCGCCAACACTGGGCAACATGCCGTACTTCAGTTCGGTCTGTTCGTTGACGCGCACGGTGATGGCTTTTCCGAACACACCGAGCGTGACCAAGTCGGCGCTGGGGTCGAGTTCACGACTGGTGTCGATGGCGGTTACGGTCGCCTGGATCTTGATCTTCTCGCCCTTGCGCTTGATTTCCCTGGCGATCAGGCGGGCCGTGCCGTCGTCGGCGACTACGAGTTTACCTTCCACTTCGACACGCAGTCCGTCACCGAGTACCAGACCGGCGGGCTTGATTTCCTGCACATTGGAAGCATCGACGGTGACGCCCTGCAGGGTGAAGGTCCGGTTGTCCGGGTCGTAGTTGCTGATGACGCCTTCCAGTTCGGAATCGTAATGCTCGCCTTTCTCCATGCCGTTGTCCTCGGCCTCGATCTTGGTGGCGACCAGGGTGTCGCCTGAGGCATTGAGCTCGCCCTTCACTTCGACATAGTAGCCGTTCATCAGGTCGTTCATGCTCATGTCGTCGAAGCGGGCATTGGTGTAATCGACCGGCATGCCGTTGATTTCGAAGGTCATGGTGGTGGTGTCGAGGGCGGCTACCTTGCCCTTGAGTTCGTACTCGTGCTGGGCCTGCTGCATCTTATGATCCTGCAGTTCGACCATGGTGGCGACGATGGCACCGCTGTCGTCCATCAGGCCGCTGACCTCGAGGATGTCGCCTTCGGCCACATCACCGAGGCCGTAGGCAGTGTCGGATTCGCTTTCGAAGCGGGTGTCGGCGTTCATTCTGACCGTCTGACCCAGGATCATGACCGTGACCTCGCTCGGAAGACCGGTCACCGGATCGGTGGTGGTCTGAAGCGATCCGGCCGCAACCGGCCCTTCGACCTCGTTGTCGTAGATGATCCTGTCGGCGGTGCCGATGCACTGGCCGTTGGCGTCGGTGCTCGTCGAGCCGCTGACGGTGACGACCATGCCGATGGCCAGATCGTCCTGGCTGGCACTGGGGTTGTCGTCAGCATCGATGCTGGCGCTGTCGGTCTCGTATTTGCAGCCATTGACATAGACGCTGCCAAAACCGGTGATGACGCCAGTGGTCAGGGTCTTGTTGGCGGTGGGTTCGCTGCTTCCGCCACCGCAGGCACTGAGCGCGAATATGCTGCCGATGAGAGCAGGCAGGAGAGCTTTCTGGAAGGGGTGTTTCATGGTGGTCACCTCGTGTCTTGATGCGATTGTTCGGAACAGCATTCAGCTGTTAGATGGGAATATAGTCCCAATAAAAAAGCCAGTCAAGAAAAATGGGGAAAATATTCACAAACGGGCGTGATCCGGACAAGGAGGGGGAATCCCGGAATGAACGGTGTTTGGAAGCGGCGAGGTCGGCAAGGTTCCGGCACGGGCGTGGCCGGAGCGGCGTTCAGACCAGTAACAGCGTGGCCAGACCAAGAAAGGCGAAGACGCCGACGACATCGGTGACCGTGGTGAGTACCACACTGCCGGCCAGCGCCGGATCGATGCCAAGCCGGCGCAGGGTGACCGGGATTAACACGCCGGCCAGGGCGCCGGCCAGCAGATTGATGGTGAGCGCCACCGCAATGATGGCGGCGATGCGGAAATCGCCGAACCAGAGCAGGGTGAAGGCGGCCACCACCAGTGCCCACAGCAGTCCGTTGAGCAGACCGACGGTGATCTCCTTGCGCACCAGGCTGTCGAAGTTGGAGCTGCCGAGCTGGCCGGTGGCCAGTCCGCGGATGACCAGGGTCAGGGTCTGGGAACCGGCGATGCCGCCCATGCTGGGCACGATGGTCAACAGAATGGCGAGGGCAACGACCTTGTCCAGGGTGTTCTCGAACAGGCCGATGACGCCAGAGGCCAGAAAGGCGGTCAGCAGGTTGACGCCCAGCCAGATGGCGCGGCGCCGGGTACTGGACCAGATCGGCGAGAACAGGTCCTCGTCCTCGTGCAGACCGGCCGACTTGAGCACATTGGTATCGCCTTCCTCACGGATGACATCGACCACATCGTCGATGGTGATACGGCCGATCAACCGCCCGTCGGCGTCCACCACCGGCGCCGAGATCAGGTCGTTGTCCTCGAAGATGCGGGCGACCTCGGTGTCCGGCATGTCGGCGGGGATCGGCTGCACATCGGTGTGCATCAGCTCCTCGACGCGGGTGGATTCCTCGTAGGTCAGCAGGTCGGTCAGCGGCAGCACGCCGATATAGCGGTCGTGGCGGTCGGTGATGAACAACTGGTCGGTGTGGCGGGGGATCTCACCGCGCATGCGCAGGTAACGCAGCACCACATCCAGCGTGACATCGGCACGGATGGTGACCGGATCCAGGTCCATCAGTCCACCGGCGGTGTCCTCCGGGTAGGAGAGCAATTCCTCGAGCTTTTCCCGCTTCTGGCGGTCGAGGATGTAGAGCACGCTGACCAGTTTCTCCGGCGGCAGCGCCATCAGCAGGTCGGCCTGATCGTCGGCGTCGGTCAGGTGTTCGATGATGTCGGCGATTTCGCGCGGTTCGAGATGACCGAGGATCTGGTCGCGCACATCGTCATGGGCTTCGATCAGAACCTGCCCCAGTTCCTCCTTGTCGATCTCGGGCCAGATCTGTTCGCGTTCCGCCGGTGGGGTGGATTCGAGCAGGTCGGCGATCTGCGCCGCGTTGACTTCATCGAGCAGGTGGGCGACCGCGCGGGTGTTGTCCTCTTCCAGCGCTTCGGCGATGTGTTGTCTGAGGTCTTCGGTGTTCTGATCAGACATGTCGTCTCGTCAGCGGGTCGCGGCAAAGGGCGGGAGTGTAACAAAGTTTGCCCGAACCGCTGAAGGTTTATGCCCGCGCGAAGCGGGAGAATGAACGCTTATTCGCCTTCTCCGAAGCGGTCCTCGATCAGCGCCACAAGGGCATCGGCACAGGCCTGTTCGTCCTCGCCTTCCACTTCCAGTCGCAGCTGGCTGCCCTGGCTGGCGGCCAGCATCATCACGCCCATGATGCTCTTGGCGTTGACGCGGTTGCCGTTGCGTTCGAGAAACACCTCGCTGGTGTACTGCGAGCAGAGGTTCACCAGTTTGGAGGCGGCACGGGCATGCAGGCCCAGCTTGTTGATGATGGTGATGTCGCGATGGATCATGGGGTGTGTCTAGAGGTCGGATTCGAGGGTGATGCCGCGGTTGCCGCCCTGGATGCCGGCGCGGGCCAGTTGGTCGAGGTCGCGGTCGGCATAGTTGATGACCCGGACCAGCATCGGCAGGTTGAGGCCGGAAAGGATCTTCACCGCGTGGTCGTTGGCGAAATAATGCGCCAGGTTGCTGGGCGTGGCACCGAGCATGTCGGTGAGAATCAGCACCCCGTCGCCGTGATCGAGGGATTCGATGGCCTGCTTGATGCGGTCGGCATGGCCACCGAGCTGGTCGGGTGAGAGATCGCCGGGTATGGCGATGCTGAGCGCCTCGGGCAGGTGCTTGCCGACAAAGGTTTCGGCGGTGCGCAACATCTCGTCACCGATGCCGTTGTGGGTGACGATCAGCACACCGACCATCAGTCGCACTCCCGGTGGCGCAGCGAGACATTCTTGCGTTCGGCAGACAGTGCTTCGCTGATTTTCTGCGCCAGGTACACCGAGCGGTGCTGACCGCCGGTGCAGCCGATGGATACCGTCATGTAGCTGCGGCCCTCGTTTTCGAAGCAGGGAATCCACTGGCGCAGAAAATCGAGGATCGACTGTTTCATGACCTGCACTTCCTCGAAGCTCTCGAGGTAGTCGATGACCGGCTGGTCACGGCCGGTGTAGGGGCGCAGGTTGCCCTCCCAGTGCGGATTGGGCAGGCAACGCACATCGAACATGAAATCGGTATCCGCCGGAAGGCCGTGCTTGAAGCCGAAGGACTGGATCAGGATCGCCATGCCCTCCTGCGGTTCTTCCACCAGACGGCGGCGGATGATGTGGCGCAGTTCGTGGACATTCAGTTCCGAGGTGTCGATGGTCAGGTCGGCCGCAGCCATCACCGGCTTGAGGATGCTGCGCTCCATGTGGATGGCCTCGACCAGCGGCAGGCCGCGCCGGGTCAGCGGATGCTTGCGCCGGGTTTCGCTGAAGCGGGTTAGCAGCTTGTCCACCTGGGAGGTCAGGAACAGGGTGGTGACCTCTACATCATGGGCGCGCAGTTCCTTGAGGATGTTGTCGAAATGGGCCATGTCGTCGACATCGCAACGGGCATCGACCGAAACCGCCAGCAGATCATAGAGTGCGGGCTTGTTGTTCTGCATGGTGGTGATGAAATCTACCAGCATGCCCACCGGCAGGTTATCGACGCAGAAGAAGCCGGCATCCTCAAGCGTGTGCAGGGCAATGGTCTTGCCGGAACCGGAGAGTCCACTGACGACGATCAGTTTCATGCCGGCTGGTTCCTTCCCGCGTCGGCCTGGATGGCACGGCGCTGGCGCTCGATGAAGTCCTCGGCCGCGTTGTAGCCGCTCATCTTGAGCAGGTGGTTGCGCGCGGCGGTCTCCACCAGCACCGCCAGGTTGCGGCCCGGGGCCACCGGCAGGGTCAGTTCGGGGATCTCCAGACCCAGGATCTCGCGGGTCGGCTGTTCATCGCCGAGGCGGTCGAACTGGTGGGAGTTCTCCGGTGTGAAATGCACCATGTTGACGATCATGCGCAGGGTCTTGTTGCGGCGCAGTGCATTGGCGCCGTAGAGGGCGCGGATGTTGATGATGCCCAGGCCGCGCACCTCCATGAAATCGTTGGACAGGCCGGGGTGCATGCCGTCGATGATGCTCGGCGACAGGCGGCTGAATTCGATGATGTCGTCGGCGATCAGCCGATGCCCCCGCGAGATCAGCGACAGCGCCAGTTCGCTCTTGCCGACGCCGCTGTGTCCGGTGATGAAGGTGCCGATGCTGAACACCTCGACGAACACGCCGTGCTCGGTGGTGGTTTCCGCCAGCGCCTGGTTGAGGTAGTAACGCAGTTCCGCCAGCAGGTCGGCGTCGGTCAGCTCGGAGCGGAATACCGGCACCTGGCGCGCGGCGCAGTAGCGGATGGCCTGCAGGTCCATCTGCGCGTCGCGGCTGAGGATCAGCGTGCGCACCGGACCGCGGAACAGCGGGTCGAACAGCTCCTGCTGCTGGTTGAGGGTCAGCGATGCGAGGTAGGCGGCTTCCTGCATGCCGATGACCACCACGCTCGACGGGCGGATGATGTTGAGGTAGTCGACCGATTCGTAGCTTTCCTCATCGGCGCTGGGCAGGCGGATCTCGCGGTCGAGGCCGACCTGGCCGGAAGCGAAGGAGAGCTTGAGCCGTTTCTGGTAGCGCTTGTGGAAATGGCCGATGGTCAGGTTGGCGGGCATCGGCGCCTCAGTGTGCCGTCTCGGCCTTGCGGATGATGTCGAGGATGTCTTCGCTGCTGTGGCTGTGGCGGATGGCTTCGGCGACCTGGGGGTCGCTGAACAGCTTGGCCAGGGCGGCGAGCACCTGCAGGTGTTCTTCGGTGGAATCCTCGGGCACGAACAGCACGAACACCAGGTCCACCGGCTGCTGGTCCACCGCGTCAAAGCTGATCGGTTCGTCCAGCTTGAGGAAACAGCCGTGGATGCGGTCCAGCCCCTGCAGGCGGGCGTGGGGTACGGCAAAGCCCTGGCCGAGTCCGGTGCTGCCGAGGCGCTCGCGTTCCTGCAGTCGGGAGAAGATGCGCTTCTGGGGCAGGTGCAGGTGCTCGGACGCCTTGTCGGAGATCAGCTCAAGCAAGCGCTTTTTGCTGGTGACATGGGCGTCGGTGATGACATGGTCAGTCGCCAGCAGCGAGGAGATGGACATGGCCGTATTCGGATCAGGGTTGAACTGCGCGCATGTTAGCGAAAAGCGCCTTGCATGCAAGAAAAAACCGGGAGGCCAAGGCCCCCCGGCGACCGGTGGTCAGGCGGTGGCTTCCTGGGCCGCCTGGCGCACCCTGTGATCCTTCACCTTTTCCTTGAACTTCTTGCCCTGTCGGTCGAGCTTGTCGATCAGGCCGTCGATGGCGGCGTACATGTCGTCCTTTTCGTCCTCGGCAAACAGGTTGGCGCCGCTCACGTGCAGCGTGGCCTCGGCCTTGTGGCGCAGTTTTTCGACGGTGAGGATGACATGGATATCGATGGCCTTGTCGAAGTGCCGGTCGAGGCGCTGGATCTTCTCGTTGATGTAGTTGCGCAGTGAATCGGTGACTTCGACATGATGACCGCTGATGCTGACTTGCATGGGATACCTCCATTCAGGTTTCAAGGAAGACCGGTGGCCTCCGGGCCGCCAGGCTTCTTCATACCCCGCGTGAACCACGCGGGCCGGTTGCGGGCTGTGCCCGCAGCGCCTCACAGGAGACGCTTGCGCTCGTTGGACGGCGGGATGTGCATGGCCTCCCGGTATTTGGCGATGGTGCGCCGTGCCACTTTGATGCCCTGCTCGCCCAATAGGTTCGCAATCTTGTTGTCGCTGAGCGGCCGCGCCGGGTTTTCTTCCGCGACCAGTTTCCTGATGATGGCGCGGATGGCGGTGGCCGAGCATTCCCCGCCATCGGCGGTGCCGACATGGCTGGAGAAGAAGTACTTGAATTCGAAGATGCCGCGCGGCGTGTGCATGTACTTGTGGGTGGTCACGCGGGAGATGGTGGATTCGTGCAGTTCCAGCTCCTCGGCGATGTCGCGCAGCACCATCGGTTTCATCGCCTCCTCGCCCTGTTCGAGAAAGTCGATCTGCCGGTGGACGATGGCGGTGGCCACGCGCAGCAGTGTGTCATTGCGGCTCTCGAGACTCTTGATGAACCAGCGCGCCTCCTGCAGATTGCTGCGCAGGAAAGTGTTCTGTTCGCTGCTGTCGCCACGCTTGATCAGGCTGGCGTAGTGGTCGTTGATGCGCAGCCGGGGCGCGTTCTCGCGGTTGATGCGCACCGTCCATTCGCCATTGATCTTGCGCACATGCACATCGGGCACGATGTATTCGGCATGGCTGTCGCTGACCAGATCGCCGGGATGGGGGTGGGTGGTGCGGATCAGCGCGATGATCTGTTGCAGCTCGGCGTCGCTGGCCTGCAGCCGGCGCTTGAGCACGGCCACATCGTTGCGCGCCAGGTAATCGAGGTAGCGGTCCACCAGCGCCAGCGCCTTGTTCAGGTGCGGGGTGTCCGGGTCGTAGGTTTCCAGCTGGATGCGCATGCATTCGGCGGGGTCGCGGGCGCCGACGCCGATCGGATCGAAATGCTGAATGAAGCGGAGCGTGGCTTCCACCTCGTCACGCTCGATATCGGGATACTGCGGCCTCAGCCCCTGCAGGATGTCGTCCAGTGATTCCACCAGATAACCCCGCTCGTCGATGCCGTCGATGATCGCCAGGCCGATGTCGTGATCGCGGGCGGTGAGGTGGGCGTTGTCCAGCTGCCACAGCAGGTGATCGATGAGGCTGTCGCTGGCTCCCGCCTGGTTCTCGAACAGGTCGCTGAAATCCTCGCCGTTGTGGGTATTGGCCTGCGACAGGGTGGCAGTGGGGCCGCTGTCGTAGATGTCGTCCCAGCCGGCGTCGATGGCGAGGTCGTCGGGCAGGTTCTGTTCGCTGCGGTCCTCGGTCATGGCTTCGGCGGAGGTCTGCGGCTCGCTGGCCTCGACCTCGCCGGGACTGGCCTCGGCCGTTTCGGCGGGCGTGCCGTCCTCCGTGGCTTCGGCGGTTTCGTTCAGCTCGTCTTCCTGTTCCAGAAGGGGGTTGGATTCCAGCGCCTGCTGGATCTCGGTCTGCAGTTCCAGCGACGACAGCTGCAGCAGCCGGATCGCCTGCTGCAGCTGCGGCGTCATGGTCAGGCTCTGACCGATCTTGAGTTGCAGGCTTTGTTTCATGAGGCGCTGCGGGCCGGCGAACACTTCGGGGTGGGGGACAGGCTCATGCGACCTTTATAGCCTAAAATCCTTGCCCAAGTAAATCTTTCTGACGGTCGCGTCGGCGAGGATATGATCCGGATCACCGGCGGCCAGTATGCCGCCTTCACCCATCACATAGGCGCGCTCGCAGATGCCCAGGGTCTCGCGCACATTGTGGTCGGTGATCAGGATGCCGATGCCGCGCTCCGCCAGCTCGCGCACCACGGCCTGGATGTCGATGACCGAAATCGGGTCGACGCCGGCGAAGGGTTCGTCGAGCAATATGAAGCTGGGGTCGGTGGCCAGCGCGCGGGCGATCTCCACACGCCGCCGTTCTCCACCGGAGAGCGCCGCGCCGAGGCTGTCGCGAATGTGCTGGATCTGGAAGTCGTCGAGCAGGCGGTCGAGTTGCTGCTCGATCTGACGGCGGTCCAGGTCGCGCCGCAGCTGGAGGATGGCGCGGATGTTGTCGGCCACGCTCAGCCCGCGGAAAACCGAGGCTTCCTGCGGCAGGTAGCCGAGGCCCTTGCGCGCGCGCAGGTGCATCGGCAGGGAAGTGATCTCCTCGTCATCGAGCAGGATTCGCCCGCGGTCCGCCTTGACCAGACCGACGATCATGTAGAAGCAGGTGGTCTTGCCGGCACCGTTGGGCCCCAGCAGGCCGACGATCTCGCCGCTGTGCACCTCCAGGCTGACCGATTTCACCACCTGCCGCTGGCGGTAGCTCTTGGCCAGTTCCCGGGCCTGGAGGCTATGGTGTTGGGCGTTCATGGACGGGGTGTGGCGGTCTTTTCCTTCGCCGCGTCGCCGCTGGCGGGCTGGATGACCATGCGCACGCGGCCGTTCTCCTTCGCCTGCGGGTCGCCGGCTTCGAGCGCGTTGGTCTCGATGTTGAAGCGGATGCGTTCGCTTTCGATGACATCGCCGCCATTCTTCAGCCGCGCCTTGCCCTCGAGCTCCAGCAGTCCCTTGCGGTTGTGGTAGGTCATGCGCAGTGCCTCGCCGCTGAGTGGCTGGCCGTCGTCCCCGGTCTGTTGCAGGCGCGCCGGCTGGCCCTCGATCTCCAGCCGCAGCAGGTCGTTGCTGGCATCGAAGATGAACAGGATGCGGTCGGCTTCGATGCGCAGGCTGCCCTGTTCCATCACCACATGACCGGAATAGCTGCTCTGGCGGGCGCTCTCGTCGATCTCCAGACGGTCGGCCTCGATACGGATCGGTTGCTCGCGGTCGGTGGCCAGCGGCCAGACAGGCAGCGTGGTCAGTGTCAGCAACAGGAGCAGGATCGTGCGGGCGGGGCGGCGGGTCATGATTCGGCCTCCGGCGGTTGGTGGGTGGCGCGCACCCGGTCGAAGCGGTAACGGCCCTGGTCGAGCTGCAGGCGGGCGCTGCCGGCCTCCAGGCGCAGGGCGGGGCTGTCCAGCCGCAGCGCGCCGGGGAGGGTGACCAGCTGTACTGCCGTCTGCAGTTCCAGTCGTTCGGTACTCAGTTGCATCGGCCGGCTGCCTTCGCGGCTCAGCAGGACCCGGTTTGCCAGCAGCAGCCGGTCCTCACGGTGCTGCAGTTCGGCCTGTTGTGCCTGCAACTGCCAGCGCTGGCCCGGCAGCCGGTATTCGATGCGCGGTTCGCGGGCGCGACTCACATCCTCGCGCTGGTAATGCTCCAGCATCGGACTCTGCAGACGGTAGCGGAGCAGGCCGTCGCTGCCCAGGGCGCGGTAATCGACGGCGGCGAGATAGAAGTCGATATTGTCCGGCACGGCCTCCTTCGGTTGCAGCAGTACCGGTGACGGCGTGCGCACGAAACGGCCGAGGATCAGCGCGGCGATCGCCATCAGGGCGTAGATCAGGAAGCGGCGCGGCCGGCTCATTGCAGGTAACTCGCCAGCTTGTCCTGCAGCAGCCCCTGGGCCTCGAGCAGAAATTCGATGGCTTCACGCGCCGCGCCCTGGCCGCCGGGGCGCTGGGTCACATAATCGGCGTGCTGGATCACGAAGGGGTGGGCGTCGGCGACGGCCATCGCCATGCCGACCCGTTTCATCACCGGCAGGTCGATGACATCGTCGCCCAGATAGGCGATCTGTTCCCGCCGGTAGCCGGTCTCCTCGAGCAGCGCCTGGTAGGCGGGCCGCTTGTCGCGGAAGCCCTGGTACACGCGGCTGATGCCCAGGTCGCGCATGCGGTGCTCCACCAGCCGGGATTTGCGTCCGGTGATGATGGCGGCTTCGAGCCCGCATTCCATCAGTATGCGCATGCCGTGGCCGTCACGGGAATTGAAGGCCTTGTATTCCTCGCCGCGGTTGTCGAAGAACAGGGAACCGTTGGTGAGTACGCCATCGATGTCGAAGATGACCAGTCGTATGCGGCGCGCCAGTTCGGTAATGTGGTCCATGTGCCTGTCTCCCTGTCAGTGGCTCAGACGATGCCCGCGCGCAGCAGGTCGTGCATGTTGAGGGCGCCGAGGATGCGACCCTCACCGTCGGTGACCAGCAGCGCGTTGATGCGCTTGTCGTCCATCAGGGTCAGCGCCGCGCTGGCGATCTCGTCGGGGCCGATGGTGATGCATCCGGGCGTCATGTGGTCGCGTACCCGCGCGGAATGGATGTCGGCGTCGCCTTCCAGCGTGCGCCGCAGGTCGCCGTCGGTATAGATACCGGCCAGCCGGCCCTGTTCGTCCTCGATCGCGGTCATGCCCAGCCCCTTGTTGCTGATCTCCAGCAGGGCCTGTTTCAGCGAGGCATCGATGGGCACCCGCGGTACGGCGGCGCCCTGGTGCATGATGTCGCGCACCCGCAGCAGCAGGCGGCGGCCCAGGCTGCCTCCGGGGTGGGAGCGGGCGAAGTCCTCCTCGGTGAAACCGCGGGCGTCGAGTACCGCGATGGCCAGCGCATCGCCCATCGCCAGCGCCGCGGTGGTGCTGGAGGTGGGGGCGAGGCCCAACGGGCAGGCTTCCTTTTCGACGCTGACATCGAGGTGGACATCGGCCACTTCCGCCAGCGTCGAGCGCGGGTTGCCGGTGAGTGCGATCAACGGTACCTGCAGGCGCTTGATCAGCGGCAGCAGGGTGGTGATCTCGGCGGTCTCTCCGGAATTGGACAACGCGATCACGCAGTCCTGCTCGGTGATCATGCCGAGGTCGCCGTGACTGGCCTCGCCGGGATGCATGAAGAAGGCGGGGGTGCCGGTGCTGGCGAGGGTGGCGGCAATCTTGTTGCCGATGTGTCCGGATTTGCCCATGCCGGTGACGACCACGCGGCCTGGGCAGTCGAGGACCCGCCGGCAGGCGTGGTCGAAGGCGTCACCGAGGCGGTCGGTCAGTGCCTCGATGGCGGCGGCCTCGGTCTGCAGGACGGCCTTGCCGAGTTGCTGGAAATGGTGGACGGTCATCGGGTACCGGTTGCCGGGCAGGGGATCAGGCCAGCTGGCCCTGAGTGTAGAGATAATACAGAAGAGCCTGATAGGAGACAAAGCCGGCCAGCAGCAGCAAACCCTTGAAGCGCCCGATGCGGCAGCAGCCGGGCGGTGTGAAGGACAATACCATCAGCAGTACCGTGAGGCCGAACATGATCGGCAGATCGCGGGTGATGGCCGCATCGGCGACGCGGAAGTCGGTCATCAGCGCCGGTACGCCGACCACCGCCAGCGAATTGAACAGATTGGAACCGATGACATTGCCGATCACCAGATCCGGTTCGCCCTTGCGCACGCCGGCAATGGAGGCGGCCAGTTCCGGCAGCGAGGTGCCCAGCGCAACGATGGTGAGGCCGATCACCAGTTCGCTGACCCCGGCCGCGGTGGCGATGTTGACCGCGCCCCACACCAGCAGTTTGGAGCTGCCGATCAGCAGCAGCAACCCGACACCGGTCCAGGCCAGCGCGCGTCCGGTGCTCATCCGCGGAATTTCCTGTTCCAGTTCGGCCTCGAAACTGTCGCCCTCGTCGCGCAGGCTGTACCAGACCAGGTAGCCCATGGCCAGCAGCAGGGCCGCGATCAGCAGCAAGCCGTCGAGGCGGCCGAGCAGACGGTCGTGGAGCAGCCAGGCCAGCAGCAGGGTGGCGGCCATCAGGATCGGGTATTCGCGGCGGATCAGCCGCGAGGCGATGCCCAGCGGCAGGATCAGCGCGGTGATGCCGAGGATCAGGCCGATATTGGCGATGTTGGAGCCCAGCGCGTTGCCGATGGCCAGATCCGGTGTGCCCTCGAACACCGCGATGATGGAGATCAGGATCTCCGGCGCCGAGGTGCCGAAGCCGATGATGGTGATGCCAATGATCAATGTCGATACGCCGAGGTTGCGGGCGGTGGCCGAGGCCCCCTCGACGAAGCGGTCTGCACTCCATACCAGCAGCGACAGGCCGACGATGACGGCCACGAAGGAGAGCAGCATCGGAGGGTTCAGAAATCGTCGGTGGAGGTGAACAGGCCGACGCGGAGATCCTTCGCGCTGTAGATCTCGCGGCCGTCCACTTCCATGGTGGCGTCGCCGATGCCCATCACCAGCTTGCGCATGATCAGGCGTTTCATGTGGATGCGGTAGGTCACCTTTTTGGCGCCGGGCAACACCTGGCCGAAGAACTTGACCTCGCCGGCACCCAGCGCGCGGCCATGACCGGGGCCGCCCTTCCAGCCCAGGTAGAAACCGATCAGCTGCCACATGGCGTCGAGACCGAGGCAACCGGGCATCACCGGGTCGCCCTTGAAATGGCATTCGAAGAACCAGAGGTCGGGGCGGATGTCCAGCTCGGCCTCGATGTACCCCTTGCCGTGGTCGCCGCCGTCGTCGTTGATCTCGGTGATGCGGTCGAACATCAGCATCGGCGGCAGCGGCAGCTGGGCATTGCCTTCCCCGAAGATCTTGCCGTTGCCGCAGTCGATGAGTTCCTGATAGTTGAAGCTGTGCTTGTGGGTGAGGTCTGCCATAATTCTTCGGGGTTGATTGCCGTAAGGTGGCGAACACTAACGATTCCGCCCCTTTTTTTCCAGTAAAACTTGAGTCCCGAACCCATGACCGACCCCCTGCGCTGTGGCGTCATCGACTGGCCGCGATTCGCCGAGAAAGGCGGTTTCTATCCTGATGATCTGCCTCCGGAGTGGCGGCTCAACTATTACGCCAATGCGTTCGAGAGCGCCTGCCTGCCGCTGTCTGCCTTGCCGATCGACAGTGAGCTGCGCGCGGAGTGGCTGGACAGCCTGCCCCAGGGCTTCCGCCTCAGTGTGCGGGTCGACAGCACGGGCACGGAAGTGCCGCCGGCGGAGGCGTTGGGCGCGGCACGACCGGGCTGGCTGATCGGCGAGGGCGTCAGTGTGCCGCCGGGCTGGACGCTGCGGCGTGGCGAAGACCTGCTGTGGCGCCCTGACGACGCGGTGTTCCGTCCGGTGGCGCTGTTGCCACGGGCGGATTCGCTGCGCCAATGCCGCGAATGGATCGAATCCTGGCTGGCGCTGTCCGATGAATCGGCAGCGGCTACCGATCTGT
>JALSKD010000142.1 GCA_026989015.1 Gammaproteobacteria bacterium | reverse complement strand
TGGCCCCGGGGTTGCCGAGGCCAACGATCATGCGGATGTCCGCTTTTTGTGCAGCCATTGCCTGCCCGCGGTCGGTGGACGAAGTTACTCTTCGCCGCCCTCTTCCTCGGCCGCTGCCTCTTCAGCCTCGGTGTCTTCGTCGGTCTTGGACTCGCGGGTCTTGTGGACCGCGGCAACACCGGTGTCATGGTCCTCTCCGTGGGTCAGGGCGACGATCTGCACGCCTTCCGGCAGCGTGATGTCGGACAGGTGCAGGCTTTCCTCCAGCTTGAGGTCGGCCACATCCAGTTCCAGGTACTCCGGAAGATTGCCGGGCAGGCACATGATCTCGACCTCGTTGACCAGGCGGTTGAGCAGGCCACCCTGCATCTTGACGCCGTAGCAGTTCTCTTCGTTGACGAAATGAATGGGGACGGTCACATGCAGCATCTTCTTCTTGTCGATGCGCTGGAAGTCGGCATGAAGCACGCGGTTCTTGAACGGATGACGCTGCAGATCGCGCAGAATCACATCCTCCTTCTTGTCCTTGCCGACCTTGAGGGCGATGATCTGGGTGTAGATCGCTTCGTTCTCGAGGGAGTGCAGGAACTTGTCGTGCTCCAGGGTGATGGCAACGGGCTCAGCGTCCGCGCCGTAGATGATCGCCGGAATCAGCCCGGACTTCCTCAGGCGGCGGCTCGCACCTTTCCCCAAGTCGGTCCGATGTTCGGCGACGAGTTCGATCTTGTCAGACATGGATAGTCTCCTGTTAAGTCTCAATGAAAAATCACCCGGCAAGCCGGGTGATTGCGCTCCTTCCTCGCGACCAGGAAGGAGATCGTCAGTCCATGTACAGCGAACTGACCGATTCTTCGAAATGGATGCGGCGGATGGTCTCCGCCAGCATCCAGGCCACCGACACCACGCGGATTCGCTCGCAGGCTTCGGCCTCGGGCGACAGCGGGATGGTGTCGGTGACGATCAACTGGTTGATCACCGAGTTGTTCAGATTCTCGATGGCCTTGCCCGACAACACCGGATGGGTGCAGTAGGCATAGACCGCGCGCGCGCCCTGTTCCTTGAGCGCGGCGGCCGCCTGGCACAGGGTGCCGGCGGTATCGACCATGTCATCGACGATGATGCAGGTCTTGTCCGTCACATCGCCGATGATGTTCATCACCTTGGCCATGTTCGGCTTGGGACGACGCTTGTCGATGATCGCCAGCTCCACATCGCCGAGTTGCTTGGCCACGGCCCGGGCGCGCACCACGCCACCTACATCCGGCGATACCACGATCATGTCGGGGTATTTCTGCTTCCAGATGTCGCCCATCAGGATCGGCGAGGCGTAGACATTGTCCACCGGCCGGTCGAAGAAGCCCTGGATCTGGTCGGCATGCAGATCCACCGTCAGCACCCGGTCCACGCCGACGCTGGTCAGCATGTTGGCCACCACCTTGGCGGTGATCGGCACCCGCTGCGAGCGCACCCGCCGGTCCTGGCGCGCATAGCCGTAATAGGGAATCACTGCGGTGATGCGGTAGGCCGACGCGCGCTTCATCGCGTCGATCATCACCAGCAGCTCCATCAGGTTGTCGTTGGTCGGCTTGCAGGTCGGCTGGATGATGAAGATGTCCTTGCCGCGGACATTCTCGCGGATCTCGACCGAGATCTCGCCGTCGCTGAAACTGCTGACCGTCGCCTGCCCCAGTGGAATGTCCAGATGGCGGGTGATGGCCTGGGCCAGATCCGGGTTGGCATTCCCGGTGAACACCATGATGTCGTGTGTATTGCCGACCATCTGAAACAGGCTCTCGATGCGAGCAGATGAAAATGGCTGGGCCGGCAGGATTCGAACCTGCGCATGCTGGGATCAAAACCCAGTGCCTTACCGCTTGGCGACGGCCCAGTAGATTGTTGTGCCTCCGTTCGTTCGAACCCCGCCGGAAGCCGGCAGGATGCATGGCCGGCGTCTTGCCGGTCCCTGATCGCACATCTGCGTCGCCCTATTCGGGCAGGCAGTCGGCGGCCACGGGGTTGATGTTCATGCCCCGCACCCGGAAGGCCCTCCAACGGGCCGGAACCCGGGCTTCCACGGAAGCC
>JALSKD010000141.1 GCA_026989015.1 Gammaproteobacteria bacterium | reverse complement strand
TGGCTGCTCCAGCGGCATGGGTACGCCACCCCTGCCCAGGTGCGAGCTGCCCATGCGACTGTGCCAGATGCGGCGTGAATTTTGTACAAACATGTGTCCAGGAATTCAGGGGCTTTACACAGCAGGGGCTGCCACCCGAACAGCAGTCCCAGGGCCGCGCCTGCCGCATTGGCCAGCATGTCGGCCGGATCGAACATCCGGTAGCCGGTCAGGCCCTGCAGGTATTCGAGCAGCACCCCGTACGCGGCCACAGCCAGCGCCGCGGCCAGCCGCGTCGGCCAGCGATCCAGCAACAGGGCAAAACCGCCGCTCATCGCCCCGTAGGCGATGAAATGCAGCAGTTTGTCACTGCCGCCCATGTCCGGCGCGGGCATCAACGACAATACCCCCACCGCGATCATCCCCGCCCATTGCAGGGAGAACCACAGGCGGGAGTGGCGCAGGGGAGGCGGCGCAGCAGTCGATGCGGTGGCCACCGGCGATTCAGCCGGCGCTGTACACCGCCTGGGCCGAAGAGACCGCCACGCCGCGCTGGATCGGCGCGCCGAGATCGCCCAGCACCGCTTCCAGCGCCGACAGACAGAAGATGACATTTTCGGCGCGGGCGCTGTGGCCCATCAGGCCGATGCGCCAGACCTTTCCGGCCAGGTCACCAAGCCCGGCGCCGATCTCGAGGTTGAATTCATTGAGCAGGCGACCGCGCACGGTGGCATCGTCCACGCCTTCGGGAATGCGCACCGCGTTGAGCTGCGGCAGGCGCTCCGCCTCCGGCACCACGAAGCTGATCCCCATCGCCTCCAGCCCCGCCTTGAGCGCGGCATGGTGGTGGGCATGGCGCTTCCAGGCATTCTCCAGCCCCTCTTCACGCAGCATCACCAGCGATTCGTGCAGCGCGTAGAGCGCGTTGACCGGCGCGGTGTGATGGTAGGCGCGCTTGGCACCCTCGCCCCAGTACCCCATCACCAGATTGAGGTCGAGAAACCAGCTCTGCACGCGGGTGTCGCGGTTCCTGATCTTGTCGATGGCACGCTCACTGAAGGTCACCGGCGACAGGCCGGGTACGCAGGAGAGGCATTTCTGGGTGCCGGAATAGACCGCATCCAGCCCCCATTCATCCACCTTGATCGGGGTGCCGCCCAGCGAGGTCACGCAATCGGCAATGACCAGGCAATCGTGCTTGTGGGCCAGCTCCCAGATCGCCTTGGCGTCGGACTGGGCACCGGTGGAGGTTTCGGCATGCACAAAGGCCACGATTTTTGCTTCCGGGTGCTGCTCCAGCGCCTGCTCCAGCTTCGCCAGGTCCACCGCGCGGCCCCACGGGTCCTGCACCATCACCGCGGTACCGCCAGCGCGTTCCACATTCTCCTTCATACGGCCGCCAAACACGCCGTTCTGACAGACCACCACCGTGTCACCCGGCTCCACCAGATTGGCGAAACAGGTTTCCATGCCCGCCGAACCGGGCGCGGAAACCGGAATCGTCAGCTCGTTGTCGGTCTGAAACGCGTATTGCAGCAGCTTCTTGACCTCGTCCATCATGCCCACGAACATCGGGTCCAGATGACCGATGGTGGGGCGGGACAGCGCCTCGAGTATGCGCGGGTGGACATCAGAAGGGCCAGGGCCCATCAGCGTGCGAACGGGGGGATTGAAGGACTGATACATGTGTCGGATTCCTGATCTTGGGTGTTGAGGGTCGTATTGACCGGCCAGTGTCCCGTATTCGAGCTTTCGAGTAAACCCTAATGCCCTATGGGCTTAGGGCTAGCCACCCGCCACCTTGCTGGCTATGAGGACTTGGCTTTTTTTCGTTCTAATTTCGCGAGTTCCCTCAACACCCTTTTTTGCGCATTTAATCCTTGCTCACTTTCTCTAACATCTCTTTTGATCACTTCATCAATAATTATTTTTTTCACTTCATCTGTTGAAACTCTCAAATTCGGGGTGATAGATCTAAGGGTAGTGTTCAGAATTCTGTGTCATTTCTTTAAACTGGAAACAGGAGGAATGATACATGAACGACGACATCACATTCGATATGGATGCAGCCATCAAGGCGCTGCGGGAAGGCAAGGATCTGAGCG
>JALSKD010000140.1 GCA_026989015.1 Gammaproteobacteria bacterium | reverse complement strand
CAATCTCGATGCCGGTATCGACACCCGCACCCTGATCGAGGAAATCGACCAGCTCAACGCCAACCCCGATGTGCACGGCATTCTGCTGCAGCACCCGGTACCGCCGCAGATCGACGAGCGCGCCTGTTTCGACCGCATCGCGCTGGTCAAGGATGTCGATGGCGTCACCTCCCACGGCTTCGGGCGCATGGCCATGGGCGAATTCGCCTACGGGTCCGCTACGCCGGCCGGCATCATGACCCTGCTGCGAGAGTACGGCATCGATATCGAAGGCCGCCATGCGGTGGTGGTCGGCCGCAGCGCCATCCTCGGCAAGCCGATGGCGATGATGCTGCTCGGCGCCAACGCCACGGTGACGATCTGCCATTCCCGCACCCGTGACCTGCCCGATCACATACGCCAGGCCGACATCCTGGTCGGCGCCGTGGGCCGGCCCGAGTTCATTCGCGGCGAATGGATCAAGGACGGCGCCGTGGTCATCGATGCCGGCTACCACCCTGGCGGCATCGGTGACATCGAGCTGGCCGCCGTGCGCGACCGTTGCCAGGCCTGGACGCCGGTACCTGGCGGCGTGGGTCCGATGACCATTGCCACCCTGATCACCCAGACCGTGGATGCCGCCGAACGGCATTACGAGATCAACGGCTGAACGGGTCGCTTTCTTATATTAGTATCTACTTATATTGTGTTATAGGAACCGCTCCGCTATACTGCGCGTCATATCCACCACCAAAGCAGCGGCATGATCTGCCGGGAGCCACCCATGAAAACCCGAACCCTTTTTCTCGCGGTGCTGCTGTTCGCCAGCCAGTCCGCACTCGCCCAGAGCGCCTATGACGCCTATTACGGCTATGGCAACGGCTACTACAACAGCGGCTACTCCGGCTATTACCCTTCATCCTATCCGGCCTACGGTTACGGCAGCTATCCGGCCTACGGCCAGTCTCCGGCCTATGGCAACGGCTACAATGGCCACATCCCCTACTCCGCGGCGCCCGGCTACGGCTATGCCGCTCCGGCCTGGCCGGCCCAGCGTCCCTTGCCACCCCCTCCGCGCAAGAAATACAAGGCCAAGGGGCTCAACAAGATGCTGCGCCTGAACAAGGAGATACTTGGCGAAGACGGTGTCGGCGAGGATCTGTGGCCCGGCTACGGCAGCATCTGGGATGATGTCCTGCCCGCCGATGGGCCCTGGAACCGCAACTGGGGCCATGCGCCCTGGAACCGCGACTACAGCCGGACCTGGGGCCGCAAGGGCGGTCCCGATGCCTGGCTCAACTTCGATGACCCGAAGGAAGGCGCGGCCCAGATGTGGGAAGACATGATCAACACCCCACACGGCGTCGGCACCCAACCCGGCGGCTGGCAGGCGCCCTCCATCTCGGTGCCCAACCCGATCGATGTCGGCGACGAATTCAAGGAAACCGCCAAGGACATGCCCAACCAGATCCAGAACTTCAGCGAAGGCTTCACCTACGGCGGCAACAGCTGGGACGGCAAGCCCGCCAACAACGATGGCGGCAGCATCAATTTCAATCCGAACCGCAACCGGCGCTGATCCAAAGCCCTGCGCTGCATTCCCCAAGCCCGGCCATGCCGGGCTTTTTTGTGTTCAGGGTGCTTTGTCTGTCTTGCTTCCGGCGGCCTTGACCACGGTGACCAGCTGCTCCATCAGCGTTTCCTCGTCTTCATGGAACTCCGGATCGGACAGCAGGTGCAGCGTGAACAGCGCACCCTTGCCCGGTTCCGACTCGACGCTGATCAGGCCGCCATAACGGCGCACCAGGCTGTAGCTCACCGACAGCCCCAGCCCGCTGCCCTCGCCCTCCGGCTTGCGGGTATAGAAGGGGTTGAAGATATGATCAATGTCCGATTCCCCGATGCCATGCCCGTTGTCACGCACCTCGATGATGACGCCACGATCTTCCCAGTCGCAGCTGGTGATCTCGATCACACCCGCCTCCGCCGGCAGGGCATGGATGGCATTGACCAGCAGGTTGACCAGTACCTGTTGCAGTTCCTGCCGGTTGAAACCGATACGGCGCGTGGCCCGCAGATCCAGTTCCAGCGCGAATTCGTGGGTCTTGCGCATGTGC